>JBEHXM010000068.1:0-27290 GCA_048498695.1 Bacteroidota bacterium | reverse complement strand
AATTAAATGCCAGGACGCATAACTAATCGTCCGGCCCTGATTTACAGTACACCGATAATCAGGAATGCCAGGCATACTACCGTGAGCATGATCATCAGCGGGTATACAAAGCGGAACCATGCCTTAATACTCACATTGGCCATCATCAGCGAGGGTAAGATCATCCCCGTTGGAGTTAACAGGTACATCACACCCATACCAAAATTATAGGCATTCACAATTTCTTTGCCGGGTACACCAACAATTACAGCAAGCGAGCCCAAAACCGGCATTGTCAATACCGCCATGCCTGATGAGGACGATATAAACAGGGTTAAAAAGATATATAAGGCAAATACCGCTACAATAAATAATGCCGGCGGCATCTTACCGAACACATTTGCCGCATAAAATAAAATAGTATCGGTAATGTGGCCATCGTTTAATACTATAGTTACTCCACGCGCTACGCCGATGATCAGCGCGACTGAAATTAATGACTGAACACCCCTTATAAAACTTTCCAAAAACACCTTTTCAGGCATGCGGACGATCACTGCGATGAGTACAGATGCTACCAGGAAAAGTGTACTCATTTCCAAAAGCCACCAATCATCCAGCATTACACCGCCGATCATGATAAAAATGGTTACAAAGAACAGGGCAAGTAACAAGGCGTTTTTGCGACCAAGAGTGACCGGGCCATCAGCTGCGGTTTTTTCTACAACCGGGAATGGCGGCGAAACAATACCGTCAAAACGATAGACGAGAGATGCCTTCGGGTCTTTCTTTACTTTTTGTGCATAGCGTACAATATACCAGATAGTAACACCCGTTGTGATCAAAAAGGCCAGTATACGTTCATAAAGACCATCTGTCCAGTTAACCCCGGCTGCATTGGAAGCAATAATGGTCGAGAAGGGATTGCTGAACGAGGTGAGGTTACCTATGTTGGTCCCCGCAAAAATAACAGCAACAGGTACCAAAAGATCATATCCCGCTGCCAGGAATAAAGGCACAAGGATAGGGTAGAAAACTAAACCTTCTTCGGACATACCCTCGGTGGAACCGCAAAAGGTAAAAAAGAAGGTGACGATGATAATCAGCCAGGCTTCCTTCCCCTTCATGATATGAGACAGGTATATCATACCTTTCTCCATGGCGCCGGTCTGGTTAAAAACGGTAATGAAACCACCAATGATGAGCACAAAAAATATGATATCAACTGTATCGTAAATGCCCTTTATAGGAGCCTGCGAAATGCTGAGCGGCCCCTGCCTGTTTTTAGGCAACTGATGATAAGTGCCGGGGATTGCAACAGGTTTGCGTATATCCCCGTTTTTAAATTTCTCCAGTCTGATGCGGATGTGCAGGCTGTCCAGCGTATGCTGCGTAACCGGAACGCTCTTCCCATTGCTGATGGTAAATGCGTTGTCACTGTAAGTAAGCTTTTGATATTCGCCCGCAGGAAATAACCAGGTAGCTATAGCTGCAATAATAATAACGATAACAAGAACAGAAATAGGCGAGGGTATCTTTTTAAGCTTAGCCATTAATTGCGATCAGTTTCTAAACTAAAGCTATAGCTTTTAATTGAAATTAATCTTTCTGTTCAGCAAAAAATAAGGCTTTTAATTCCGTTGCATCATCGGGCTTCATTTTCCCGGCTAATATCAAGCGTAATTGTCGTCGTCTTAATGCGCCGGCAAATAGCAATTTATCTTCTTCAGTTTCCGGTTCAAGTGCAGGGACTGGGATCGTTCTGCCGCTTTGGTCTACCGCTACAAAGGTATAATAGGCTTCATTACTTTTTACCTTGGTGCCCGATGGTATGTTCTGCGCCCAAACGTCAAGTCTTACTTCAACCGAGGTAGTGAACGCGCGGGTTACCTTTGCTTCGATAGTCACTACATCCCCCAGTTTAATAGAATGCTTAAAGGAAACGTTATCAACCGAAGCAGTTACCACAATGCGGTTACAATGCTTTTGTGCCGATATCGCGGCCGCAATATCCATCCAGTGCAATAAACGCCCCCCCATCAGGTTGTTTAATGTATTGGTATCATTGGGTAATACCAACTCATTCATTATCGTGTGCGATTCCTTTGGGTTTTTGGCGTTCATGTTGTTGTTTTTGCAAAGATACGTTTTAAGCGGTTGGTTTTGTTGGTGACAAAATCAACAACGGTGTCAGCAGGTTGTTTTATCGGGAAATAGGTTGGCTACTTCTTTGTACTCAGCACCTGGTAACCTACCAATTCTGTCCAGCGGGCACCTGCAGGCCGGTAATAAACCAACATCTGGTAGTTATTCTCGGTTTCAAAGTGCGAGCCTTCAAAATAAGCATCATCGGGTTTGTGAGTAGTATTTGGCACCCACACATAAGCGTAGTCATATACGCCCTGTTTTAAAAAAAGCTGCGTGTAATAGCGGTTTTTAACGGCATCATAGTCCAATTTGCTGTTTTCATCCAGCCGGTAGTTATTAAACTTTCCTACAATGTAAGCCGTGCCATCGCCACCTGGCTGGGTGCTGGCCAGGCTAAAATACATGTGTGCATAATCGGCATCAATGCGTGAGTCGCTTCCATCCTGGTTACCTATGTAGAAATTGCCGTCATTGTCATAATAGAAAGCATAATTCGGCTGATCATTGGTTGGGTCGGTCAGCAATATCACCGTATTAGCGGTATCGCGGTAGATGTGCGAAATACGTTCCGAATTCAATTTCAGGCTGCGGGTATCAAAATGCCTGAACTCATTGCGCCCCTGGAAATCGTTTGTGCTGAGATCATTATAAACCAATTGTGTGCCGCGTATACTTGCGGGCTGACTGCTGACCTGTGCAGTCTCGGGACGTTCATTCTGCATGATCAATGTGCGGATATCATAACCGGGATTCTGCACCCTCAAAGCGCCATAGTTGATCTGGAAATTGATCTTCTGGTTGGTTTGCTTCGAGGCGATATCAGCCGAGGGCACTACTTCACCCGTGATGGATATTTTACTGTCCAGCACATAAAAGCGCTGGGTAATTGCCATTTTTGAACGGTCTCCATCCTCGTAAACTTTCAGGATATAATTGCCGGATAATTTGGGTGCTATGTTTTGGTTAGGAAATTTCAATTCGTAATGGGTATACTTTTGCAGCGTTGCTGTCGAATAAGTATACTCACGAATTTGGTCTTCGGTAAAGCTTTGCAGGTATTCGGCTGGCGACAGGTTAGATGAGTTCCAGGCATCATCACAATGTTCAATGGCATAATAATAATTGCGACTGCCACCCTGCAGGTTGTCAAAAGCCAGCATCAATTGCTCGCCAGAGTTAAGTTTGATAATGGGGAACGAAGGATCTTTTTTTGAATTGTAAAACTCTACACTTTTAATTTCAGGCTTAAAAACCTTGTTGGTGTATGGGGTTTGAGCGAAAACAGGATTGATAATAACAGCTAAAAAAAGTATATATAGTATTTTCATTGCGAGCCTGATCTGTATAAATCGAAATTTAAAGGTTTTAAAATAAAATTTGCATTTATTTTTAAAATGTATTTTTGTCAGGAAGTAAATAAATTAGGTTAGCACCATAACAAAGGATATGAAAAGAATAATCTTGCTATTTCTGTTCATAATTCCGCTTAATTGTTTTTCCCAGTTTCGCATTACTGGTAAAGTTTTGAATATTTTGGATCACAAGCCCATTGGTAATGTAAACGTGTTTTTAAGCAATTCTTCTATCGGTTCAAAAACAAGCGACGAGGGCGAATTCAGTTTGCAAAATGTAAAACCAGGAAAATATGATATTATAGTTTCCATTATAGGTTATGAAACTTTAAGAGAAAATGTTATTGTAAATGCTGATGTTAAGCTCCCTGATATCTTAATAGCACAAAAGACCAAGCAGTTAAGTGAGGTGAGGATAAAATCCAAAAATGACGAAAATAGAGAAGATTATTTAACTTGGTTTAAGGATGAATTTTTAGGAAGATCAACTTTAGCTTCAGATTGTAAAATTCTTAACCCGGAAATCCTTGATTTAAATTATGATGAGCAAACTAAAACTTTAACGGTTTCTTCACCTGATTTTTTAGAGATTGATAACCCCTCATTAGGCTATCATTTAAAATATTTATTGAACGATTTTAAATTAGTGCATAAAGGCGATAGCCTCGAGATGGTTCATTTCGATGGATGGGCACTATTTAAAGAAATGAGTGGCTCGGCCTCTACAAAAAGAGCTTGGCAAAGGCGACGGTTTGCAGATTACGAAGGGTCACCTATGCATTTTTTACGAACACTTACAATTCCGCAGTGGACAAATGAATTCCCCAAGTTTTTTCAGGAAGGCTTTTGGGTGATGCGTTTAGTTACTTTCTCAAACCCAGCTCGCCCTGGTGATAGTGTGATCCGCGCTAAAATTAATTATTTTAAAGAAAATGAAATTCCGGGTCACCGGGATTCATTGGCTAAATGGAAAAAAATTGCCGCGATGCCAACGATCCTTAAAAAATTATATAATGATAATTTAAACACCGGGGAATTTGTAAAAAGAACCGATCAAAAAGGAATATATGCACTAGGGCTTAACCGCCCAAGTTATTCGCTTTTTATCAACTATCAAAAAGACCGCTTAAAAAAAGCAAAAAATGGGAAAATAGATTTATCTGTACAACCCATCGATAATCTTGCTTCTCCTAAGAATACTGAAAATACGTTAGTAGGATTTAACAATCCGTTTGCCTTTTTTGATAAAAACGGACAAGTATTTAATGTAAATAGCTTGGAATTCTCGGGCGTGTGGGCGAGACGGCGTATTGCTGATCTTTTACCGACAGATTATGTTCCGAAAACTCAATAAACCTCACGCTTCCAACTCCAATATGTGCTCCGCCAGCATTTCCCATTTGGCCTGAATGTCCTTTAATTCCAGTTTTTTTAACTGGTAAGTTTCATTTACCTCGTTTGTTTTTTTAGCATCGGCGTATAGTTTATCATCAGCTAACTGCGCTTCCAGTTGTTTGATCACTGCTTCCAGCCCGCCTATCTGCTCTTCCATATTTGCCAGGTCCTGGTTCAGCTTTTTTAGCTGTTTTGATTTATCATCATCCGGCTTTTTAGCAGCAACAGGTTCTTTTTTTTCTTCCTTTTTGGGTTGAGGAGCAGGAGTTGCTGTTTTTGGCTCTAATTTGCGTTTTGCAAACCAGCTATCATATTCAGCATAAGTGCCGGGGTATTGTTTTATTTTATGATCTTCAATAAACCAGATCTTATTTGCCACATTATCCAGGAAATAACGATCATGCGATACGACTATAATAGTACCTTCATACTGTTGCAAAGCCTGTATTAATATATTCACCGACTGTATGTCCAGGTGATTTGTGGGCTCATCCAGTATCAGGAAGTTGGCATCGGCGGTTAACGCTTTTGCTAATGCCACACGCGATTTCTCTCCTCCGGATAATACTTTGATCTTTTTAAACACGTCATCCCCGGTAAACAGGAACGAACCTAAAATAGTACGCAATTCGGTTTCATTATGCTTTGGTGCAAATGACTGCAGTTCCTGCAAAAGGGTATTTTCAAGATGCAGGGCTTCCAATTGGTGCTGGGCAAAAAATGTTTGGGTTACATTATGACCGGTTACGACAGTGCCCGTAAAATCTTTATCAGCGCCGGCGGCAATACGCAGCAAGGTTGATTTACCTTTACCGTTGGCGCCTATCAAAGCTATTTTATCACCTTTTTCTATCACTGCTTCTGCATGGTCCAGTATTTCAATGGCAGGATAGCTTTTGCTCAGGTTCTCCATAGTCACCACATGCCTGCCGGACTGTTTGGAGAAGCGGAAAGAGAAATTTACAGTCGGGTTATCATCATCCACATCATCTACACGCTCCAGTTTGTCCAGTGCTTTGATACGTGACTGGGCCATTTTTGCTTTGGAAGCTTTAGCTCTGAAGCGTTCGATCAGCCGTTCTTCCTGGCGTATTTTTGATTGCTGGTTTTTAAACTCGCCACGTTGAATTTCTTCGCGTAATGACTTTTCTTCCAGGTAAAAAGTATAATTGCCGGCATACACAGTCAGTTTACCCTTGCGCGATTCCACCGTGCGGTTGATCACCCGGTCTAAAAACCACCTGTCGTGCGATACGATAACGATAGCCCCCTCAAATGCTTTTAAGTATTCTTCCAGCCATTGGATGGAGGGTAAGTCCAAGTGGTTGGTAGGCTCATCCAGCAGCAGGATATCCGGTGCCTGTAAAAGTATTTTGGCCAGCATTACCCGCATCCGCCATCCGCCCGAAAATTCGCTCAGTTTGCGGTGCGTATCTGCTTCGCTGAAACCCAGACCGGCTAATATTTCATGTGCTTTGTATTCGATATTGTAACCATCCAGTACTTCAAACTCATGTTGTTTATCGCTGAGTTTGTGCAGCAGGTCTTCAGTATACTCTGTTTCCAGCTTCTTTAATAATACTTCTATTTCATCATGCAGTTGGTTCTGGCGCTCAAACGCTTCCATAGCTACATGAAGAATGTTTTTTTCGGATGAGTAGGATAGCAGGTCCTGGTTCAGGTAACCCATAGTCAGGTCTTTCGCCATGGATATGGTACCCGAAGTCGGCGTATACTCGCCAACTATCATTTTAAGCAGTGTGGTTTTTCCGGTGCCGTTGGCGCCTATCAGACCAATTTTTTCACCGGGTTTAATGTGCCAGTTTGCTTCATCATATAATGCCCGTGCACCAATCTCGAACGTAAGGTTATTAATCGCTATCATTTCGGGCGCAAAGATACTTTTTTAAGCTGAAAGCTTAAAGGAGAAAGCTGAAAGCTTTTTTGCGGAAAGCAGAAAAACCAGGCCAAGAGCTTGATTGCATTTATGATCAAAAGGCTTTCTGCTTTAGTCTTTCAGCTTTTCGCTTATTAAACCTAAATTCGCGGCATGTATCAGCTCATTAAGCCTCTGCTATTTCAATTCGATCCAGAAAAGGTACACTACTTTGTTACCCGCAATTTAAAGCGACTGAACCGCTTTCCGGGTGGCGCAGCACTAAGCCGGATGCTGTGGGATCTGGAAGATACGCGGTTAGAAAAAGAAGTATTCGGGTTGAAGTTTAACAATCCTGTGGGGCTTGCCGCAGGTTTTGATAAAAACGCCGAACTGATCAGTGAAATGGCCGATTTGGGCTTTGGATTTGTAGAAGTAGGAACTGTAACACCCCTGCCGCAGCCGGGCAATTTAAAGCCGCGTATGTTTCGCCTGCCTGCTGATAAAGCACTAATCAACCGGATGGGATTTAATAATCTGGGTGTTGATATCGCCGCCGAACGCATTGCAGCCTGGCGACGGAACGCCAAAGCTTCTCAGAAAGGGCTGATCGTTGGTGGTAACATCGGAAAAAATAAGGTAACGCCTAATGAAGATGCGGTGAGCGATTATATCAAATGCTTTGACCGGCTATTTGATGTGGTGGACTATTTTGTGGTGAATGTAAGTTCTCCTAACACCCCTGGTTTACGTGCTTTACAGGAAAAAGAGCCGCTTACCAAAATATTAAACACCTTGCAGCAGCGTAATTCAAAGAATGGTATCAGTCGCCCCATTCTGCTTAAAATAGCTCCCGATCTTACGCATGAGCAGTTGGATGATATTGTGGATATTGTAAAGGAAACTAAGATAGCCGGAGTCATCGCTACCAATACTACGATTGTAAGAGATGGCTTACGATCAGAGAAATATAATGATGAGACAGGGGGACTAAGCGGCAAACCTTTGACTGAAAGATCTACTGAAGTAATACGGTATCTGCACAAAAAATCAAACGGCGCATTCCCTATTATAGGAGTAGGGGGAATACATTCACCCGAAGAAGCTATGGAAAAATTAAAAGCAGGCGCATCATTGTTGCAGCTTTACACCGGCTTTATTTATGAAGGGCCGGGGTTGATCAAACGGATCAATAAAAAAATATTAAGGAGTACTTAATCCTGTCACTATGGATAAAAGAGGCGATAATCTAATGAGTCGCAGAAAATTTGTTAATGTAACAGCGGGTGGGATTGCCGCCACGACTTTGTTATCAACCCCGATATTAACATTCGCATCAGAAGGAACTAAAATAAAGGCAGTCGCATTTGATGCCTTCCCCATTTTTAATCCGAAGCCCGTTTTTGATACGGTAACCAGTTTATATCCGGATAAAGCGGCCACCTTGATTAATACCTGGAAAACCGCTCAATTTGAATATACCTGGTTACGAACAACAGCCGGCCAATACAAAAACTTTCTGGAAGTCACAGAAGATGCCCTGGTATTCGCAGCAAAGAAGAACGCTATTGAATTGACTTCTGACAAAAGGAGGCAGATCATAGAAACCTATCATCACCTGAATATATGGCCCGATGTTTTGCCTGTATTGAAATCGTTGAAAGAAGCAGGAGTGCGGCTTTGCTTTCTATCCAATTTTACCGAGAATATGCTGAGCTCAAATATAAAAAACAACCAGTTAGATGAATATTTTGAGCATTTATTGAGTACCGACCGTGTTAAAGCCTTTAAACCAAGCCCGGTAGCTTACCAGATGGGTATCGATACATTGAAGTTAAAAAAGGACGAGATCGCATTTGCCGCATTTGCCGGCTGGGATGCGGTAGGGGCAAAATGGTTTGGATATCCTACTTACTGGGTGAATCGGCAGAACGCCCCTTTAGACGAATTAAGCGTCGTACCGGATGGTAGCGGAAAAGACCTGGCAGGCCTGCCTGATTTTATTAAATAACAGGTATAAAAAAATCCTGTCGGCCCTAAAACCAACAGGATTTGTAATATTTCAAATCAAGTCTCCTCTACAGGGGGAGATTTAGAGGGGGCCTTATTTTCCTATAGCTTTATCTAAAGCTGCATTGTTTTTTGCGATCTGGCTGTTTTTTGGCTCAGCAGAACGGCTGCCATTTTCAATGTTGGTAGCCAATTTCAATGCCTGTACTTCTAAACGTGAAGTAGTTTTATTTTTCCTGTCTTTTCTTTTTAAACGAGTAACGCCCATGGTGTTGTAATTTTAATGTTTTTAATCTCGAGGTCGGGAGCGGATTCGAACCGCTGTAAAAGGTTTTGCAGACCTCTGCCTAGCCACTCGGCCACCCGACCAATTTTCAAGGCTGCAAAAATAGCAAATTATTATTGGCTGCCAAGTTATTTATTGGATTTTTCTTGTAATTTCTGAACAGAACAAGGCTGTTGCAATAGCCACATTCAATGATTCTGCTTGTCCGATACGTGGAATAGTAACTGCTTTATTCACAGATTTTTGTATTTCGGAGCTTATGCCATTGCCTTCATTACCCATTATTACCAATCCCTCATGCCCAAAATCGGTTACATAAATATCATCACCATTGAGCAATGCGCCGAATACAGGCAGCTTTACGCCGGCTAAAAAATCAGCCAGTTCGATATAATGTACTTTTACCCGCGCCAGCGAACCCATGCAGGCCTGTACTACCTTGGGATTATAGGCATCAACTGTATCATCCGAACAGATTATATTTTCGATACCAAACCAATCGGCAATACGGATAATGGTGCCTAAATTACCAGGGTCCTGCAGACTATCCAGCACCAATGAGAATTTCCCTTTTAGATGCTCATACTTCAAAACGGGCCATTGTGGAATTTTCAACCGGGCTATTATTTCCTGAGGAGTTTTTAAACTGCTTATTTTCTCAACTTCTGTAACAGAAATTTCACATAAGTTTATTTTTTGGGATAATTTCAGCACTTTTGGGCTGAACGCGGGAGTATGGTAAACGGCTTCGATCTCGTAAGGCGAATTGACAAATTCAGAGATCGATTTGTAACCTTCTACCAGGAACGATCCTTGTTCGCGGCGAAACTTTTTATGTTGTAAGGACTTTAATAAATTGATCTGAGATTTTGGAAGCATATATCAAGCGCAGGGGTTATCGCCTTACAATATTAAGTATTTTGCTCATCTTTCTGGTCTCGGGCTGTAGTTTAACCCGTGGCGTTAAGGATAATCAAGCGTTGGTGAGGAAAATAACCATCAAAGGGGTTGATAAGGAGTTTGCCGAGGCTGCTATTAACTACGTTGATAAAGAGCAGCAGCCCAATAACGGGCTTAATCTGCAGTTTTATTACTGGTTCAGCAAAAAGGGAAAAAGGGACATCGGCGAACCGCCGAATCTTTTAGATAGCTCTCTTGTGGAATTTTCAAGGACACAGATACAGAAATTCTTACAAAATAAAGGTTACCTGAAAGCAAAAGTGGCGGATAGTATAAGGGTGAAAAGAAAAAGGGCCGAACTCATATTTACTGCTACTGAGGGCCCGATGTTCAGGATAAGAAATTTTACTGACAGTATTGCTGATAAAAAAGCGCAGGGCTTATGGCGGGGTAATATCAGCCGGATATCGCATATCAAATCAGGCGATCGCTTTGATACCGACAGCCTTGCCGCTCAACGCGATGAGGTATATCATTTAATGAAGCAAAACGGGTATTATGATTTTCTGAGGCAATATATTACCTTCAATACAGATACAACTTTCAATAAGGGAATAGCTGATATAAATATGATCATGGATAACCCGCCAGGGAGATCAAATCATCCTATTTATAAGATCAATAATACGTTGATCACTATTTCAAACAGCAACGGGCGCATGACGGGAAAGGTGGATACCTTACAAGTCGATTCTCAGTTCAGGTTTGTTGATTTTTCAAAAAAGTTTAATCCGCGGATCGTTCAGATATACGTTTTTCAGAAAAAGGGTGACCTGTATAATATCGATAATCAGACATTAACTACGTCCAGGCTTTCGGAGCTCAATGTATTCAGAAATGTGCCGAATCCAACCTATGAGAAATTGCCGGACAGTACTAACCGTTTATTAAATACCAAGATAGACATAGTCCCCCTTAAGCAAATGTCAGACAGAGTAGAGGGGGAATTCCTGTTCAACACGGGCCGCTATGGTTTTAATGTCGGGAATACTTTTACCGACAGGAATTTGTTTAAAACGGCAGCTATACTTCAGCTTAAGTTTAATTACAGTACTTTATTTGATAATAACCGTAATGTATCAACCGGGGGAGGGATCGAAAACCAGGAATTCAAGATCGGCGCCAGTGTAACTTATCCGCAGATACTGACGCCATTTGATCTGCCCATTCTTGGTAAACATGGTGTGCCCCATACTACCTTTTCAAGTAACTACTCCCTTTTCTTTCAGAAGGGTTTGGTAGAGCGTGAAAGCTTTGCCAATTCGATCACGTATGATTTTACAGAAACAGCGGATAAGATACATACGTTTACTCCTATAGATATAGAATTTTCCCGGGGTATTATTGATCCCGTAGCTAAGGCCGACCTGCTGCGAAAAAACTTCTATTCCTATGTATACCTGATAGGTCGTACTATTTTTACTTCGGGCACCCAATATAGCTATCAGGTCAATTTCAATAAATTAAACTCATACAGGAATTTTGTTTATTTCAGGGGTTCATTGGATGTAGGAGGTAATACCCTGGCATTGCTGGGTAATATATTTAATACCAAACGAGATACATTGGGCCAGCGCACCTTTTTTGGTTATACTTTTGCCCAATATGCTAAAACTGAGATCGACCTGCGTTTTTACAAAACTCTGGGCGGCGAGAAGCAATTGGTTTTTCGCATTAACCCTGGTATTGGTGTTCCATATGGTAATAGCTCGCAGCTGGTATTTGAAAAAAACTTTTATACAGGCGGTGCCAATGATATAAGGGCCTGGCTACCACGGACACTTGGTCCGGGCAATTTCAACAGGGCCAGCTATGGTATAGGCGCTGACGCGGATACCACCCGGAGCCGTTTGAAATATCTTGATCAGTTTGGCGAAATAAAACTGGTTGCCAATGCGGAATACAGGTATAAGCTTGCAGATAATTTTTTTGGCTCCAAGCTAAAAGGTGCATTTTTTATTGATGCAGGTAACGTATGGCGTTTGCACAAAGAGGTGGAAAATCCTGATGGAGAATTCCGGTTTGACCGGCTATTTTCGTCAACAGCAATTGGTATAGGAACAGGGTTGCGGTTTGATCTGGCTTTCTTTGTTTTCCGTTTTGATGCGGCGCTTAAGTTTAAAGATCCTCAATTTACCGGGTCAGACCAATGGGTGCTTATTAATCATGCCAACGAGTTGTTCCATAGCGGTCCGTTTAAGAATAATTACCTCACTACCAATGGCGAACGTTATAACTTTTTGCAGCTTAACTTTGGCATAGGGATGCCGTTCTGATCAATTTTTGATTTATTGAGTTAGAGAATTATTGAATAGGCTTTCACCTTTATCCTCTTACCTTTATTTAAACAGTCCCTTCAACCCGTCAATAATACTTTCAAAAAAAGTAGGTATGCTTAATCCTGCGTGATGATTAAAATACAGGAATATGCAGAAAATTATGATGGCTATTATAATGAATCTTTTGAATAGATAACCCAGCAGTACCAATAATACAGGAATAGCCAGCAGTACCACCCAACTGATATGAATGGGACTTAGTTTGTCATCATTCTTATAAACATAATACAATATGGAGTGTGTGCCTGATTCGTTTACATGTTTGACATACAAAAAGCTGGATTTATCAAGTTTATGATGATAAAAGGCAGTTCCCTTTTCAAATTTTAAAGATTCCTGGAAACCATTCACCGTAAAGGCAAATAAACCATTAACGTTTTCCAGGACATTGTTAGCAGTATCTGTAGCTACCACAGCCAACTCATTCTTGGCAAATGGATTTTCTTTAATTGCAAAGTGATTGATGGTAACAGTATCAGCAAAAGCTAAACCGGCAGATAATACAACGAGGCAGGTGGCAAATAAAAGCTTTTTCATGATGTATAACAGGTTACGTGAATAAAGTTAGTATTTTTTGAATGGTTGGTGTTTAAATATCTACCTGTGTTAGCCGAATATCTGTTTGGCTTTCCGTAGTGGCTGTATGGCATTCGTAGTCTTTGTGTATCGCGAGTGATTTGATATGATAGGTTGTATCATCATAAATAAGATCATCACCCGATACATCAACGGACGATAAAGGTGTATGAAATCCCGTACCGATAGCTTTTAATACCGCCTCCTTACGCGTCCAGATATCATAAAATCCTTCATACGGAATTGAGGCTGAATTGATCTTATTCCACTCATTTGGCGTAAAATAATCCGGGTAATCACTCAGATCAATTTCTTTTACATGCTCAATGTCGATTCCTGCCTGGCCTTTATCCGCAGCACAGCAGATCACGATATTGCCTGAATGGGCAATATTAAAATCGGGACAGTTATCAAAATAAGGGCGTTGATAGGCATTATACTTCAGATCGGCAAGGTTGGGGGAGCAGCCCATCTTTTGTAATGCCTGCGATACCAGCAATTTACCTGCAATGGACAATTGCCGGTCTATCCATAATCTTTTCTTTAATGCCTGCTGCTGCAACTTTTCAGGCAGTAATGACAATTTATCAGCAAGTTCCTGATCGCTCCATTGTTGGTTAAATTCGGTATAATGACAAATGATCATCTGCTAAACAGGGAATTGTTATCTGGCAAGAAAGGTAATAAAATATTAGTCGTTAGTCATTAGTCTTAAGTCATAAATAAAGATACTCATGACTCAGAACTCCCAACTCATGACTTAAAAATCAGTGTACTCTATATTATCCCAGTTTTGTTTTTTGTATTGCCTGAATATGATCCAGTTGATCAGCAGGGCAGGGATAATGCATATCCATATCACCATTTCCCAGCGCATCAAAAAGTAATGTCCGAACCCTATGCCCCCCATAAATGCCAGTATCATCAATGATGTGATCATTTTGCCGCCGCCTTGTTTCACAACCACTGGTTTAGAAAAGGGCAAACCCTTTACCATGAATAGCGCCATCAGTATGCCGTAGATCATGCTTATTAAAAAGGCAAAAATAATATCATTAATAGCCTGCGGTCCCCATATCACCACTATAGCAATGCTAAGTACCAGGCAGTAAGGAAAAAAGTAAAGGGTTATTATAGCTTTATACATGCCTGATAATATTTTACCTGGCTCACTAACAGGCAAGGCATAATAGACCCATGCCGATCTGTATTTTTCGGACATGGAGATATTCATCAGCACGGCAGACAGAATGAAAGTGCTGAGATAAATGAGGAAAACGTATGTATGCCCCATTTGGAGTTTATCCCAGCGGTCTGAGATACTATCGCCCTTTCCATTTAAAGCAAAATATAAAAAATAGATAGGTACGTAAGCAAATGCCGGGTATACTTTCATTTTAAATTCGCGGGTACGGGCAGCCAGTTTCCAGGTGATCCTGAAACCGGCATTCTCGACAGGATCTGGTGATATGAGGTTGGATAGTTTCTCTATCAAACTAAATTTACCGGCTTTCTTAATTGGTGTTGACGGGTTACTGTTCCCGTCGGAAGTAGCGATGACAGACAAACGCCGATTAAAACCCGGTGCTAATACCTTTGCTACAAACCATAGACCCAATACAGGAACAGTAATGCCAATAATAGCCAAAACGCTGGTTATCACACCTGAGCGTGACGAATGGATCAGCAGTTCATTTAAAGCCGCTATCCATACTGGGGGTAACAGGTAAGCCCACCAGTGCGTCAGTAAATTGACATTGCCTAATACAGATACATTAATAAGTCTTGGCACCAGGTAGTAAGCTGCGAAAATCAATACAGAAAACCCGATCTGGAAATAGCTGATGATATCCTTAAACTTTTGCGGGCTGACAGATTTCATGAGCAACAGGTAAATGATATTTACCATGAAGATGCTCAGAAATGTCGCCTCTAATATTTGTATAAAGAAAATCGGAACCGCCATTATACCGTCTACAAAACCTACGATCACCAATGCAGGCAGGCCTTGAAGCAAAGCTAACCGCAGCACATATATACTGATATGCAGTATGCGTGATACTGCTATGGTACGGTCATTAACCGGTCGCGGCAGCAAAATAAACTGGTCACGGGTGTCTATCAGCACGGTTGTAAAATCTGATATAAGGGTTAATGACATCAGCACCATAAAGATGATGAAATAGTAAGTTTCGCCTACATACGGCATCCCATTAAGAAATAATACCAGGCCAATAAAGACCCCCATCAATATCGTAAAAAGGCTGATTACCCAGGGCGATTGCTGCCCTCCGTTTTTAGCGTTTTTACGTGTGGCAAATATGGCTTTTGGCCTGCGGTTGTCCATCATCAATTTTACACGCAATATCTCGTTTAGCTGAATGGTGTCAACGCCGGTACGGGCTAAGAGGGGATAGAAAAAGGAAACGAAACGCAGAAATATCTTATCCATAGACAGAAAAAACAAAAGAATATCGTTCATGATTAATCAAAAGCATTAATGATAGCATCTGTTTCTGTTGATGAATCTTCGCGGCCGGTCAACTTTGAAAATATGCGCTCCAGGGTATCGCTATGGTTTTGCTTTAGTGATTCAAATGTACCGTCGGCAATAATTTCTCCTTTATTGATGAGCAATATTCTGTCCGACACCTTCTCTACTACGTCCATCATATGCGAGCAGTAAAAAATGGTTTTACCCTCCTGCGACAAACGCATGATCAGCTCTTTGATCATGATCACTGCATTGGCATCCAGTCCTGACAAGGGCTCATCCAGTATAATTATTTTTGGATTATGAATAATACCCGATATCAGCAATACCTTTTGTTTCATTCCTTTTGAAAAAGTATCCATACGGTCATCGCCGTTAGTGGCAAGGCCGAATGCCATCAGCAGTTTCCTGGCCCTGTCGTGTAATACCGCTTCTGCCATGCCATATAGTTTGCCGATGAAATCAAGGTATTCCATAGGCGTAAGCACATCATATATCTCTGCATTTTCGGGTACGTAGCCGATCAGTTTTTTTATTTCCAGCGGATCGGTTGCCATATTAATGCCGTTCACCATTACCTCGCCCTCAAAATCAGGAATAAGTCCGGTGAGTATTTTTACCGTAGTGGATTTTCCGGCGCCATTTGGACCGATATACCCAAGTACCTGGCCGGGATAGATATCAAGCGACAAACCTTTTATTACTAATTTGTCGCCATAAGATTTAGAAAGATTGCGTATTTGGATAAGTGGAGTATCACTCATAAATTATAGTTGGAATATGCCCGTAAGATAGAAAAAATAAACCTGACCGGAATATTTGGAGATGATAAAATAATCGCTATCATTGCGTCGAAATGACACCATTGTGTATTTGCATTTATATACCAAACTAAAAAATAATCAAGCGCCCCTGTATTAACTGATCTCATATAAATAACCCGGTTGCTGAAAAGTGTCCGGGTTTTATTTTAAAATGCTATTTTTAAAAAACATTCATAAAAAAATTTGTCAGATTCAGTTCTCTCCAAACCCCAGCCTCTTGAATGGATCAATAATTTAAAGGTGATCTCATTATTTGCGGTTATCGTGCTGCATACGGCTTCACCCTTGTTAATGGGTTTTAAAAAAGTGGACATGAATTATTGGCTGATAGCCGATTTTTACAATGCGCTTGTGCGTTTTGCGGTGCCCGTTTTTGTGATGATCACCGGGGCGTTATTGCTGCACCGGGAATACGAGCTGACAGATTTTTTAAAGCGGCGTCTTTCGCGCGTGATATGGCCTTTCCTGTTCTGGAGTTTGATTTACATCGGGTATTCGTGGTATAACGAGGATATTACTTTTACCAATGATGCGTGGGCGAACACCCATCTCATTTTTCACCAGCTTAAATATGGCGCATACTATCATTTGTGGTATGTGTATATGCTCATCGGGCTGTACTTGTTTATGCCTGTGATCAGCAAATTTGTGCGCAATGCTACGGAGAAAGAAATACTTTACTTTTTGATAGTTTGGTTTGTGGTGATCAGTTTTAGTCAGCCTTATTTATCCCGGTTTGAACCAAAAATTGAGCTTAGTTATTTTAGCGGGTATATCGGTTATTTGGTGCTGGGGCATTATCTTGCTTTTAAAGAACTGCCCAATGGACTTAAAATTCCGCTTGTTATTTATTTTCTGGTTTGTTTAACCAGCATCACGGTCGGCACTTACCTGTTTTCGGTAAACAGTAGTGGCCTTAGTACAACCATGTACGAGCCACTCGGGCCGTTCATTATACTGTTTGCGTCTGGTATATTTTTACTGGCAAGGGTAACAACTTTCAAACTTCCGGGAACGATGACTAAGATGCGTGACCTCGCAGGCGGCCTTAGTTTGGGCGTTTATTTGTGTCATGCCTTATTTCTGACCTTATTGGATGAGGAGGGGATCAGCTATAAACTTTGCAACCCGATATTAAGCATACCACTAACCGCTTTGGTCTGTTTCCTGCTTTCATTTTTGTTGATATTTATTTTTAGTAAAATACCATTTATAGGTAAATACATTGCGGGATAGAGCCTCACCCCGGCTCTCTACAGCGAAAAAAGTCCTCTCCTTTGGAGGGGATTTAGGTGAGGCCAAATAGTATTTAGCTGAGGCTCAAATTTTTCGTATCTTGCGTACATTATTTTTTTCTATTGACATTCCAGGATTTTAATTTCAACGAACATTTGACCGAAGGTATCCTTAGTATGGGATACAATACACCCACACCTATCCAGGAGATGGCAATACCGGTCGTATTAGAGGGAAAAGACCTTATCGCCTGTGCGCAAACAGGTACAGGCAAAACGGCTTCTTACTTGTTGCCCGTGCTTCACAAAATTGCCGAGGCTAATGAGGGCCACAAGACAACAACACTTGTACTGGCTCCTACCCGCGAGCTGGCCCAGCAGATAGATCAGCAGGTAGAAGGCCTGGCTTATTTTACAGGACTCAGTTCTATTGCCGTTTATGGCGGTGGAGACGGCATTGTATATGAGCAGCAGCGCCGCGGTATTCAAAACAAAGTAGATATTTTAATAGCCACACCGGGACGACTGATCGCGCACCTTACTTCGGGCGTGCTAAAGTTGGATCATATCAAATATCTGATATTGGACGAGGCTGACCGCATGCTGGATATGGGTTTTATGGGCGATATTATGCGCATCATCCGTGATATCCCAACCAACCGTCAAACGCTTTTATTTTCAGCGACCATGCCTGGCCCAATACGCAAGCTGGCAAACTCGATATTGAAACACCCGGAGCAGATCAATCTGGCTACTTCACAACCGGCTGAAGGCATTAACCAGCAGATATATAAAGTTCATAATGAGCAGAAATCAAAGCTGGTTACCTATCTGTTAAAAAATGGCACATACACCAGTACAATCATATTCGCCAATACCAAAGATGAAGTAAAAAGGCTGAACCGCGAATTAAGGGCTGCCCATATCAAAGTAAGCGCTTTTCACTCTGATTTTGAACAGAACGAACGCGAAAAGATATTGCTTGATTTTAAAAACCGGACATTGCCTGTGATCATCGGTACAGATGCCCTTTCGCGCGGTATTGATGTAGAGGGGATAGACCTGGTGATCAATTATGATGTACCGTCAGACCCGGAAGATTATATCCACCGCATAGGTCGCACCGCACGTGCTGAAACAACAGGAACAGCCATCACACTGGTAAACGAACGCGATAACCGTAAACTGAAAACCATTGAGGAAATGATCGGTAGGGAGATCACTCAGAACACTCTGCCGCCGGAATTAGGTGAAGCACCTGTTTTCAGGGACCGCAAACCATCTGATAATCGTAACCGGAATAAGAACCGGAACAATAAGTTTAAAAAAAGGAAAAACCCGGGGAATAAACCTGTTTAGCCTGTCCTGTCATTCTGAACGGCAGTGAAGAATCTTTCTTGTATATGTATAGTGGTGAGCAAAGCGAAGAAGATGTTGAGCGATCGCTCAACATGACAAGTTATATAATTATTTCTTCCCCTTTAATATCTCATCCCTAAAATGCTGTCTTGATTTTTCTTTAGAGAACTTTTCGGCATTAAAGGCTTGGGAGTTACCTCTTGGGATGGTCATGCTTTTCCAGTTGCTATCAGCAACCATTTTTGCTATGTAAACTATTTGTCCTACGTGATAAGGGTAATGCGCCAGCTGCCGGTTAATAGCTTCCATCACTGTGTGCCCCTGGTTACGAATGTAGATGATCTTTTGCAGGTCGCCTTCCTTTAATTGGTTTAGACTATCCAGCAGGCATTGCCAGCCTTCTTTCCATTTTGCCAGCAACTCTTCTTTGGTTTTAATATCGTTTTCAAATTCGGCGTCCCTGTCGCGCCAGTCTTTTTCACCATCGCTGGTTAGCAGATCGGTCCAGCGGGAAAGCATATTGCCCGAAAGGTGTTTTGCAATTGTGGATATACTGTTGCTCTCCTCGTTATACTGCCAGAACAGCTTTTCATCCGGTAATTGCTCCATTGCCTTTTCGCCAACCTGTTTATAATATGCAAACTGTTTGATGGCGCTTTCTAAATACTCCTTTTCCATTTATCTCAAAGTTAGATAAATAAAGATTTCCTGAAAACTTTGGAAGCAAAATCCCCCGTTAGGGGTTAGGTAAAAAGATAAGCAAAATTTAATACCCGTTCAGAGATTTACCTGAACGGGTATTAATTATATTCAAGCAATTTTTAACTGTTCAAACTTTCGCCAGAAATAATAGAGTGCGAAAAGCAAAACTAAAAACACTATTGGCATAATGATAAATAGCAGCTGGTCATTTACAGCGATGTGCGATACGGTTGCTCCTATCAGTGAAAATGAAAATCCGGCAAAAGCCCATTCTTTTATGGTTTTAAACTTATTTTGTAGTAAGGCTATTACTCCAAGCAATTTAAGTATACTCAAAAAAGTCATCAGGTAAATAGGGTAGCCCATCGCATTCATGGCATCTACTCCGGCTTTTGCTTTAGATAATCCGCCCATCGCGTCCATCACATGGAACAGGCAGAACAGGATAAGTAGTGTCCAGTAGGTCACTTTTATGGTTTTCGCGTTCATGATTGATCTGTTTTAATAGTTATTTAGATTGGTTGGGATCATAATTGATCATCCACCTCATCCCGAACTTATCAGTGAACATGCCAAAATAGGCACCCCATGATGCTTTATCAAAAGGCACTTCCATATTACCACCCGCAGAAAGACCATTGAAAAATTTGAGTGCTTCTTCTTCGCTTTCAGCAGTAACAGACAAGCTGAAATTGTTGCCCGCTTTTAATACCTGCCCCTGCGACTCCAGCATGTCAGTAGCCATCAGGATGTTGCCGTTCCCCACAGGCAAGGCAATATGCATCAGTTTTTCGCCATCAGACGGTTGCATTTTATCGCCTCCAGGCATATCTTTAAAACGAATTGTAGCCAGGAATTCAGTGCCAAATACTGATTTATAGAAATTGAAAGCTTCTTCGGTATTACCGTTAAAGTTTAAATAAGGATTTACAATTGCCATTTCTTTAAGAGTTTAATTGGTTAATAAATTGAATTTATAAAATCTTTTACAGAGGTAATTCAGTTTTTTAAATACTTAATAATATTTTTTAATTGATTGGTATGCCTGCGGGTGTGGAAGGATGAAAAAGATATCCATTCCACACGAGTGAGCTGGCCAAGCACCGGCATCTCAAAACCAGTACAGGTAGCACTAAGGTCTTCAGTAATAGTTACCGTTTTAATCCCATCAAGGGCTGAGGCAAGAGCCGCAACCAGTTCGGGTTTAATTTTTGGTTCATTTGAAGGGACAATAAAATCGGGGGATATCATTTTAATATCCATATTTAAAAAAATATCGCCCAGTTGCTGTACATTTTCTTCCGGGTTTCTTTCTGTAGGTTTTACCGGACCGGTGATGTTTTGCAATGCACCTGATAACGATTTGAGAACATGCTCGGCTACCTGGCCGCCGGTCCAGCTGCCTTCAAAAGGAACGGTATTTATATTTTGCTGATCGAACAGATCAAGCGTTTTTAAAAGTTCGTTTTTTGTGTTGGTTATTTCAGCAGACAGATCATTTTTCATAATTTTTTGTTTTACCTGATTGAATGATGCAAATTAGTGTCAATAAACCGCTTATGAAATGCGTAAATCCGACAATCGGATGGGTTAATTGCGACAAATTTTTTATCTAAATTTACTTTTATGAAGACAGTATCCATCTTAGTTCCGGAAAGTGCCGTTTTACAGGGTGTTGCCGATCCGCGTTATATGTTTACCGCGGTAAATGAATTTTTGAAGAACGCAGGTAAACCACCTTTGTTTAATGTGCAACTGGTTGGGTTGACAAAGGAAGTCAAATTTAATGCAGGTGCATTTTCTATCCATACCGATGTTTTACTGCACGAGGTAAAAAAAACCGACCTGGTGATTGTTCCGCCGTTGAGCGGTGATATGGCCACAGCTATAAAATTGAATAAAGAATTTATACCCTGGATACAAGACCAGTACAGCCGTGGCGCCGAAGTGGCAAGTCTGTGCCTGGGCGCATTCCTGCTGGCATCGACAGGCTTATTAAACGGGAAGAAATGTTCAACACACTGGCTGTTTGCCAATGAGTTCAGGAATATGTTTCCTGATGTTGACCTGGTAGACGAAAAAGTGATCACCGAAGAAAACCACGTTTACTCCAGCGGTGGGGCCAACTCCTACTGGAATTTACTTTTATACCTGGTTGAAAAATACACCAACCGCGAAATGGCTATCCTGGCATCCAAATATTTTGTGATCGATATGGGAAGGAACGACCAGTCGCCATTTATTATTTTCAAAGGACAAAAGGATCACGAAGACGAAGCAGTCAAAAATGCCCAGGAATACATTGAGAATAATTTTCAGAACAAAATATCTGTCGATGAACTGTCCGACAAGTTCAGCATTGTGCGACGCACATTTGAGCGCCGGTTCAAAAAATCGACCCACAACACAGTAGTAGAATATATCCAGCGTGTAAAGATAGAGGCCGCTAAAAAGAGTTTTGAAAGCAGCAGGAAAACCATCTATGAAGTGATGTACGATGTTGGTTATACTGACATCAAAGCATTCAGGGATGTTTTTAAAAAAATAACCGGCATGCCGCCGGTTAACTACCGCAATAAATACAATAAGGATGCGGCAGTAGTTGTCTGAAGTTTATTTAGATATCCCATCGGGTTCAAAATCCAGCGAAACGGAATTCATGCAATATCTTTTGTGAGTAGGTGGCGGTCCATCGTCAAATATATGCCCCAGGTGCGAGCCGCAACGCGCGCATATTACTTCGGTGCGGTGCATATTATATGAATTATCGTCCTTATAGATCACACTGTTTTTTCGGATAGGCTCAAAAAAACTTGGCCAGCCACAGTTGCTGGCAAACTTGGCGTCTGATTTAAACAATACATTACCACAAACTGCACAATAATAAGTACCGTGTGCACTGCTGTTCCAGTACTTGCCGGTAAAAGCATGCTCAGTGGCTTGCTCCCTTGCCGTAGCATACAGGGCAGGCGGCAATATCTTTTTCCATACCGCATTGCTCACATCCAGCTTATGGGTATCTGTATTGGAATAATAAGGGTTATTCTCATGTCCTTTAGCCGACTTGATATTTTGTGCTTGCGAAGTGCAAAAGGAGGCTAATAAAAGGCTTACTATAACAATTGTAGTTCTCATTACTTTTTGAGTTTGTCTTTAAATACTTTTCTGAATTTTTCCAGTTCCGGCTGTATCACGTATTTACAGTACTGGTTGTTAGGGTTTTTGCTGTAGAAATCCTGGTGATAACCTTCTGCTTTGTAAAAAGCACCATAGGGAGTTACCTGGGTAACAATTTTATTTTTATATGCTTTTTCAGCGTTCAGCTTTGCAATGTAATACTCAGCTTTCTGTTTCTGGGCTTTATTATGGTAAAATATGGCCGAACGGTATTGTGTACCTACATCATTTCCCTGCCTGTTCAATTGGGTTGGATCGTGAGCGACAAAAAAAGCGGCTATCAATTCGTCATAAGTAATTTGTGACGGATCATAAAAGATGTTACAGGCTTCGGCATGTCCTGTGGTTCCTGTACTTACCTGTTCATAGGTAGGATTTGCCACATGGCCTCCAGTGAAACCCGAAACTACATTTTTTACGCCTTTCAGTTGCTTAAATTTTGCCTCGGTGCACCAGAAACAACCGGTTGCAAAAGTGGCGGTGTCAATGGTGACTTTTGGAGAAGGTTTATGACCTGCCGATGCGAATACACCAGCAGTAATGGTAAATGATAAGATTAACAAACAAATAACTTTTTTCATATTATAATTAACGTAAAAATTGTCCGGGCGTATTTATTGATTACTCCTCGTTTGCCCTAAAAGTAATGGTTTTAAAAAAATGTGATGTCACGATGACACAATACATCTTTACTCCTTAGTCGCAGGGAGGGATAAAACCTTACAACAAATCAAATAATTTTATCTTTACGGCTCTAAATTCAATTTATGCCGGAATTAAAATTATATATGATATTATTAGGCTGTGTGCCGCCGGGCAGGCATACAGAGCAGCATGATGTTTTCTTTGGAATCGCAACATCTTTGAATGAACTTGTTCCGCAGATTAAGGCATTTTGGCCCGAACCGGAGCGTATCCATATTGATGCCTGGCGCGAAGTGAATATAGTGGAAGGGCACCAGGTTAAAATAAGTGAAAGGGGAGATAGTACAACAGTGCAGGGTAACAAGCTTTTTTTTATTAACCTGGGAGGTTATTTAGAGAGCAGGTTTGAAGAGCAGCACTATGTTGTGCTAACAGTAAAGCCCGACCGTGTTTCGGCCTTAAAAGAAGCAAAGCAGACACTTTTTTTCCAGCATAATCACTTTGAAAAGGCTGTTTCTCATATTGATGACAAATATGGTATTGATGTAGATGATCTTTACCAGATAGAAGATATACTTTCGCCCGTTCAAAAAGAGCAATACCAGATAGAACTTATCCCGGTAGAGGGCTTTACTGAAGATCCAATTAATCTGGGTTATTTGAAATTGTCTCAATTGGAATAGACGTAATTTTATTTTTTCTTGCAAATAATTAAGCAAAGGCCATTTTTGAGCAATAAGTTAACGTTATGTTTAAATTTAATTAAAAGGACGTTTTTTCTTACAACAAAAAATCTTTTCTTTTCGTAAAAGTCTACAATGAAATCAATGATGGACGATCATCATTAAAACCTGATTAGTAGAACTTTAATGTATAAGTTAAACAATGTGAGTGCGTGGTCGATAAAGCGGGGGCTTAGGTATTTACTTCCTATTATTTTACTCACAGTAAGCACCGGCTTATTTGCTCAAAACCAACAATTACATTTCGATCACCTTGGAACAGGAAATGGTCTTTCGGAGCTTAACCCTAATTGCATTTTGCAGGACAGCCGCGGATTTATCTGGATTGGCACTGCCGATGGGTTAAACAGATACGACGGTTACAAATTCAAAATTTTCCGGAATGATGTGAAGGATACCACCAGTATCGGGAATAACTATATACAGGACGCTATCGAAGATAAAAGCGGAAACATATGGGTAGCCACAGTAGGCGGAGGTTTAAATAAATTCGACAGAAACACTAACGCTTTTCATCGTTACCGCCACATCGAAAAAGATAAGAGCAGTATTTCGAGTGATTTTGTAAGTAAATTGGCACTTGATGGGTCGGGTAAAATATGGGTCGGCACCCAAAAGAACGGATTAAACCTGTTTGACCCAACGACAGGTAAAAGTGTACATTACCTGAATTCAAATGATCCCAAAAGCATCAGCGATAATGAGATCATGACCGTTTACAAAGATCATAATAACAGCATATGGGTCGGTACGGTTAATGAGGGCCTTTGTTTATTTGATCGTAAAAGCAACAATTTTGTCCGCTTCAAACACTTTTCTAATCAGAAAGCATCAATATCTGGTAATAAAATAACGGCCATTTTTGAAGACAGCGGCCATCGCCTTTGGATAGGTACACAGGGAGCCGGGCTCAACTATTTTAGCAGCAATACAGGCAAATTCGTTCATTTTATAAACGACCCGCATAACAGCAACTCACTGGTGAATAACAGCATCCAGGCTATTGCCGAAGACGATGAGCATAATTTATGGATCGGGACGGAAAACGGCGGGTTGAGTGTCTATAACCCAACATGGGAGCATTTTTTTAGATTTTTCCATGATGACGTGGATAACAGCACTTTAACCAGTAACTCTGTTGATGTAATATTAAAAGACAGGGTTGGCAATATGTGGCTGGGCGCTTTTGGCGGGGGCATTAATCTTTATAAAAAGAACAAAAGTGATTTTGCCCATTATAAACATAATTCGTTACCTAACAGTCTTTCCAATGATTTTGTGTTAAGTTTATTTGAAGACCGAGACTATAATATTTGGATAGGCACTGATGGTGGCGGCTTAAACATGTTCAACCTTAAATCAGGAACTTTTAAGGTATATAAACATAATCCGTCCGATAAAAACAGTATATCAGGCAATAATATACTGGATATCAAAAAGGATGACCAGGAAAATTTATGGATAGGCACCTGGGCCAACGGGGTTAACGTAATGAACCCGGCAACACGTACTTTCAGGTCCTATAAACACAACCCGGCTGATCCGAATAGCTTAAGCGGTGATAATATATATGCCATCACCCAAACACCCGATAAAAAAATATGGCTTGGTTCATTTGGCGATGGGCTTAACCTGTATCAGCCTAAAACAAATAGTTTTATCCATTATAAAAATGATGAGAAAAACTCTAAAAGCATTGGCAGCGACAGGATCAACTCGCTATTGTGTGACCGAAAAGGAAATCTTTGGATAGGTACTGACGATGCAGGTTTAAACCTTTTTGATGCCAAAACAAACTCATTTATTCGTTTCCCGCATGATGATAACAAGAACAGTGTAAGCAATAACACCGTGCTTGATCTGTTTGAAGATCATTTGGGCAATATATGGATATGTACTTTAGGCGGATTAAATCGTTTTGACCCGGTAACACATCATTTTACCATCTTTAAAACAAAGGATGGCTTGCCCAATGATTATACACAGGCCATACTGGAAGATGATAAGGGGAAATTGTGGATCAGTACCAACAATGGAATATCTGTATATGATCCCAAAACAAATAAGTTTAAAAATTTTACAACAGAAGATGGCTTGCAGGCTGATGAATTTAAACAACATGCAGCACTGAAAAGCAGTACCGGGGCTTTTTATTTTGGCGGGGTTAACGGCTTTAACTCATTTTTTCCCGACCAGGTATCCCAGGCACCTTATAACCCGCCGCTTGTTTTCACAAATTTCCAGATATTTAATCAAACAGTAGAGGTAGCAAAAGAAAACGGGCCGGCATCTCCTTTGAAGCAGGATATTTCCGAAACCAAATCCATCAGGCTGTCGCATGATCAGTCGGTTATCTCGTTTGAGTATTCGTCCCTGGATTATTTATCTCCGGCAAAAAAGAAATATGCATATATATTGGAAGGTTTTGACAAAGACTGGAACTATGTAGGCGACAAAAACACTGCCGTTTATACCAACATTCCTCCGGGTAATTATACATTCAAAGTTAAGAGTCAGAATAGCTCCGGCCAATGGTCGCCGCAGGTTTTGACTTTAAAAGTTACCATAGTACCACCCTTTTGGCTTACCTGGTGGTTCGAGTCATTGACTGCTATTTTTATAATGGCCTGTGTTTATAGTTTCTACCGCTACCGGGTACACAGTATTATTAAACAAAAAGCCAGATTGGAGCATGAGGTAAAGGAACGTACCGAAGAGGTAATGCGTCAATCGGAAGAACTACAGGCACAATCTGAGAACCTGCAGGCATTGAACGAAGAACTACAGGCCCAATCAGAGGAATTGCAGTCGGTGAATGAAGAATTAATGTCGCAATCAGAAGAGATGCACTCCTTGAACGAAGAATTACAATCCCAATCGGAAGAGTTGCAGGACCAGAAGGACCAGGAATTCCAGGCACGGCAGGAGGCTGATAAAGCCAACCAGGCCAAAAGTATTTTCCTGGCAACCATGAGCCACGAGATACGGACGCCGATGAATGGTGTTATAGGTATGGCTTCGCTGTTATCAGAAACGAAATTGAATGAGGAACAGCGTGAATACACTGAAACCATTGTTAATTGCGGCGACAGCCTGATGAATGTGATCAATGATATACTGGATTTCTCGAAAATAGAATCCGGTAAGATGGATATCGAAGAAGAAGATTTTGACCTGCGCCAGAGCATTG
>JBEHXM010000067.1:0-27532 GCA_048498695.1 Bacteroidota bacterium | reverse complement strand
CACGAGTTTATACAGGTAACAAAAAAAGGGTTTACAGCGCAGATAGATACTGATATCGAAAAAGTATTTAGTGAACCAGATATTAAACCAGATATAGCTACAGAAGTAGCCGACATGTACAGACCTTACAACTTTACAACCATACAATCTTCCAACAACAAGACATCAAAGCGATATATCGATGCCATCAGTGATGGCTTACGGCATGGAATGCAAAAGCATGATAACCTGGTGATTATGGGGCAGGATATAGCTGAATATGGCGGCGCCTTTAAGATTACGCAAGGTTTTGTAGAAGAGTTTGGCAGGGAGCGGGTAAGGAATACGCCTATTTGTGAATCGGGAATTGTGGGTGCTGCAATGGGGTTATCTATTAACGGTTATAAGTCGGTAGTGGAAATGCAGTTTGCCGATTTTGTCACCTGCGCATTTAACCAGGTGATCAATAACCTGGCAAAAACCCATTACCGCTGGGCTGAGAATGTTGATGTGGTAGTGCGTATGCCTACTGGCGCGGGCACGGGGGCGGGCCCTTTTCATTCGCAAAGCAACGAAGCCTGGTTTACCAAAACACCGGGACTAAAAGTAGTTTACCCGGCCTTTCCATCAGATGCCAAAGGTTTGCTGCTGGCTGCTATTGATGACCCTAACCCGGTGATCTATTTTGAGCATAAATATCTGTACCGCAGTATCAGCGAAGAGATTTATGATGATGAATATACCATTGAAATAGGCAAGGCCAGAGTGATACAGGAAGGCAAACAAGCCAGTATCATCACTTACGGCTTAGGTGTACACTGGGCTTTGGAATATGCAAAAGAACATCCTGAACAATCTATCGAGATCATCGACCTGCGTACATTACAACCCTGGGATAAGGAAGCTGTTGAACTCAGCGCGAAAAAGACCGGCCGGGTATTAATACTACATGAGGACACGCTGACCAACGGTTTTGGCGGAGAAATAGCGGCCCATCTGGCCGAACATTGTTTTGCCTCGCTGGATGCCCCTATCATGCGTTGCGCCAGCCTGGATACTGCCATACCCATGAATAAAGCTTTGGAAGACCAGTTTTTGGCGAAGGCAAGATTGGGAGAGACGATGGAAAGATTATTGAATTACTGAGATGAGAAAAAAAGAAGTCACACTGAAAGATATCTACAAAAAAGACCCAACTCAACGTGTAATTGATGAAGGTAAAGGTTGGGGAGCACAGCAAATGCTAAAGGCTGGTGTGCCTATCTTTTATAGAAATGCAAAATATCCCGAAACGATGTCGGGCAATCTATTTGTAAAGGAATATCCTGATGGTCTTAAATATTTGGTAAAAAAGGAATTAACCGCTGACCTGCATTTAACAGAAGAGGTCATAAGACTTTTGAATTGTAAGATTGTACATTAGTAAGTAATTTGTCAATTATCAAATCGCCTTAAATAATTTTCAATATCAAAGTCAGTTAACTCTATATCTGCTGCTCTTGATGGATGTCTGGGATGACCGCTTAGAGTTGTGGTACCAATTTTTAGCCATCTAATATTTTTATTTTTTGACTGATTATAAATATCCAATAAACATTCTTTTAAGTATTTTCTAACAGCGATTGTTTCGCCCCAAGATGCTAAAATAGAAATGTCACTATATTTTTCAATAATTGTCAAAATGTGAGCGACATTTTTAGTGTGTAATTCTTGGTCAAGTGAGGAATGCAGTTCATCTGGATTCGGTGTTCGTTGAGCATAAAGATTAAGCATGATAAAACTGTCATAACCATTCTTATTTGCAAAACTCATAACCCTTTTAATTGTATGATCTGGTAATTTATCGTTAGCTGTGCTTGGATTTAGCCCTATAACTAGAAGTGGTCTTTTGCCATCCGTTCCTAAAGTAAAACGAAGGTCTTTACTTGTCTCTACTGGTTCGTAAATTGTGATTTTATAAGTCATGTTGTGAAAGATTAGGTTCTCAAATATACTGAATCTTACACTTTGTTTTCCTACTACCCCTCCGACAACTCCACCTCTGCTATTGGGCTAAACAAATAAACCCTCCGGGTTTTGATCTCAGTGCATTTATAGCGTTTGCGCAGTTTTTCCTCCTTACGGAACACACGGCCATTTTTTAATTTGAACAGCGTGTTCATCGGCACTTTTTCAACTGTAAGATGTGTTTCGGGTTTGGGGGCATCGTACATCCGAAGGGACTTGTACAAATGAAGATCGGTGCAGCTTGAGGCTGCGGGGTTATTCAGGTAGCGTACGATGGCATGCTTTATATCTGCCGGGAATATCTCCTGCTCAAAAAAAGGCTGCATCATCTTTTTGAAATTGGCCTTCCATTCTGAGCCGTGTGGCTTTGCCTTGTGCTTGTGCTCGTTCCAGGTGTGCAGATGTGCAAACTCATGCACGGTAGTTACAAGGAATGCATAGGCATTCAGATCATAATTGACGGAGATACGGTGGCCTTTGCCAGCATGCGGCGGACGGTAGTCGCCAAATTTGCTGTTCCGGTTGCGGGAGATCTTAAACTCACATTTAAAGTAATCAATCCAGCGGGCTATCAGAGGTGCAGCCGCCGGGGGAAGATACCTTTCTAATACTTTTACTTTATCCAATTTTACCTCGACACAAAAATACTGATTTTGAGTTGAAAGCAGAAAGACATTTGAGCTGAAGGCAGAAAGACCAAAGCCGAAAGCTACCTGGATGTCTTTATGAAAAAAGCTTTTTGCTTTCCGCCTTTTGCTTTTCGCTTTCTAAAAAACGTTAATATTGTATTATGAGAATAGCCACCTATAATGTTAACGGCGTAAACGGGCGGTTGCCTGTATTGCTCCGCTGGCTCAATGAAACTGCGCCGGATGTAGCCTGTTTACAGGAACTGAAAGCCCCTGATGAAAATTTCCCGGAACAGGCGATAAAGGATGCAGGCTATACTGCTATCTGGCACGGGCAAAAAAGCTGGAATGGTGTGGCTATCCTGTCAAAAAGCGGGAACATTAAGGAAACCAGGCGTGGGCTTCCGGGAGATCCGGATGATACGCATAGCCGCTATATTGAAGCGATGGTGGATGATGTTTTGGTCGGCTGCCTGTATCTGCCTAATGGTAACCCTGCACCCGGGCCGAAATTTGATTATAAGCTCCAATGGTTTGAACGCTTTACCGTGCATGCGGCTCAACTGTTTAAGTCAGGCTTGCCTGTAGTGCTGACCGGTGATTATAACGTAATGCCAACTGAAATTGATGTTTATAAACCGGAACGCTGGGGAAATGACGCCTTGTTCCGCCCGGAAACACGTGCAGCGTTTCATAACCTGGTGAACCAGGGCTGGACCGATGCCATAAGAAAACTCTACCCAACAGAAGTGATCTATACTTTCTGGGACTATTTCCGCGATGCTTATGGCCGAAATGCGGGTTTGCGTATCGATCATTTTTTATTGAGTCCGGATGTCTCCACGCGTCTTACCGCTGCCGGTGTCGACCGGCATGTACGTGGCTGGGAAAAGTCGAGCGATCATGGCCCGGTTTGGATAGAACTGGGAGATAAATAGCACAGTGAGATTTGATCTATTTTAAAAGATGATAAGTAATAAAGCTTGCCAGGTAAGCCAGTACGGTCATATAAGCAAACTGACTGGCCGGCCAGCGCCAGCTTTTTGTTTCGCGGTAAACTACGGCTACGGTGCTGGCGCACTGCATGGCAAATGCGTAAAACATCATTAGCGAAAAAGCAACTGCTACGGTAAATACAGGGCTGCCATCCGGCCTTTTGGCGGCATACATTTTTTGTTGTACCGATTCCATTTTTTCGGCATCACCATCCACACTGTAAATAGTGGCCATAGTCCCTACAAATACCTCACGGGCGGCAAAAGAGGTGATCAAAGCAATACCTATTTTCCAGTCGAACCCTACCGGTCTGATCACCGGTTCTATGACATGGCCAAGGACCCCTGCATAAGAACTCTCCAGTTTTTCGGAAGAGACGGCATGCCGAAGATCGTCAGTACTCAAATGCTGTGTGTACTGCGGCTGTTTATATTTCTGTTCGATACGTTCAAATCTATCACCCGGTCCGTAAGAGGCCAGTACCCATAAAATAACCGATACGGCAATAATTACTTTGCCTGCCTGCAGCACAAAGGCCTTTGATCTGTCATACATCGAATAGCCCACATTTTTCCAGCGGGGCATACGGTATACCGGCAGTTCCATAATGAAATAGCCGCGTTCGCGGGCCTTTAACAGGTATTTCATGACAAAAGCTACGGTTACTGCCGAAATGAGGCTGAACACATACATGCCGGTTAAAGCCAGTCCCTGTAAATTAAATATCCACCATACGTTCCGGTTGGGAACAACTAAAGCAATCAAGAGTGTATAAATGGGCAAACGCGCCGAGCAGGTAACCAGTGGTGTTACCATAATGGTGATCATCCGGTCCTTCCAATTTTCAATATTACGAGTGCTCATAATAGAGGGCACAGCACAGGCAAAACCACCGATAAGGGGTACAACTGATTTTCCGTTCAGCCCCACTTTGCGCATGATTCGGTCCATCATAAACGTAACACGCGACATGTAGCCAGTATCTTCCAGTATCGAAATAAAGCCAAACAGGATGGCGATCTGTGGTATAAATACCATCACGCCGCTTAAGCCGGCAATCACCCCGTCGACCAGTAAATTAGTTAGTGGTCCGGCAGGTAAGAGGCTATGCAACGAGCTTTGCAGCCATACAAACCCATCGGCGATCAATTGCATCGGGTAGGATGACCAGGCAAATATGGATTGGAAAATAAACAGCAGGATGGCAAAAAAGATAATAAAGCCAAAGGTTTTATGCGTTAATATCTTGTCGATCTTATTGCTGATGGTTTGCTCGTGTGCCGTTTCCTTTTTGGTAACGGTATCATACAGCAGATCGTTAATAAAATTATAGCGCGCTATGGTTTCTGATGCCTGTGCCTTTTGGGAATGGAAGCTGAATTCATGCTCCAATTCTTCAATACGGTCGCTTTCGGCGGGCGTCAAAAAGTTAACGGTTTCGTGCTGATGTGCCAGCTGCAAAGCATAGTAAGGGTTATCCACAGCGATCTCTTTACTTATTTGAGCAATGAGGTCAGGCGCCAGTGCTTCCACATCAATGGTATCCTCCTGCAAAGCGAATTTGTTGGCGTAGGATATGGCAGATCTAAGCTGATCGATACCCTCAATTTTCCGGGCTGATATTGGCACAACAGGTACGCCTAACTTTTGGGCAAAAGCATTTACATCAATGTCAATATCGGCTTTCTTAGCCAGGTCCATCATGTTTAATGCAACAACAACGGGGATCTTCATGTCGGCCACCTGTGTATAGAGCAGCAGGTTCCGTTTAAGGTTGGATGCATCCAGTATCACCACCACCAGGTCGGGGCGCAGGGGATTGGATTTATCAGCCAACACGGAAAATACAATAGCTTCGTCCCGGCTTTTTGGGTAAAGACTATAAGTACCGGGAAGATCGATGATCTGGGCGCGACGGCCATCAGGCAAATCGCAAATGCCGGTTTTTTTATCAACCGTAACACCCGGAAAGTTTCCTATTTTTTGATTGAGACCGGTAAGTACATTGAAGAGCGTTGATTTACCGGTGTTTGGATTTCCTACAAGCGCTACTTTTATATCAGCATCCACTTATCAACTTAATGCAAAATGATAGTCGAAGCTTCTCTTTTACGTAAACTTAACTGGTAGCCGGATACATGAATAGCTATGGGGTCGCCTAATGGTGCAATGCGCGAAACAGTGATCTGTTCGCCGGGCAGGCATCCCATTTCCATCAACTTTACTGACATTTCCAGATCAGTAAATTCCTTAACTATTCCTGTTTCTCCTACTTCAAGTTGTGAAAGCTTCATGTTGAATATTATATAGACCAAACAAATGTATACCTTATTTATAATAAATCCAAATAAGAATTACTAAATTACAATAAGATAGTAATGGCTATACGGTATGTGCCGCGCGTGAGGTTGCTTTGATGTTTGTTTTGCCAAAATGAGGACAGCCGCAATCTTTTTTGAAGATGCCGCAGGAGGATAGCGTGGCTATCGCGATCAGCAGAAGGATGTACTTAGTTGCTTTCATAATTAATTGCCCTGTCGGTTATCAGTACGCTAAAAATTCCCATACAGGCACCAAGGGTATCGGCAAACAGATCGGGCCATTCGCCGCTGCGCCAGGTAAAAATGGTCAATTGTAATACCTCTATCAACGCACCGTACAGTATGGAAAGAACAACAATAATTGTTGCAGATTTATACGATATCGTACCGATGTTTTGTTGCCTTATGATGCCATTGCTCCAAAATACTACCAGTGTAAAGAAAAATCCGCTGTGCACCAGTTTGTCAAAGCCGGGAAAGAACATTGGCTCGTGCGTGACAGTGTCACTGAACTTAACAGAGCACATCAGGAAAACAAATAAGGCCCACAGAATAGTGAGCCAGTGATATTTTAAAACCTCTTTCATTTATAATTTAAGCACCTACAAGAGATTGATAAGCATCAGCTGATAACAGTCCATCAATTTCTGAGGCGTCTTTAATGCTGATCTTCACCATCCAGCCCTGGCCGTACGGATCGGTGTTTACCAGTTCTGGCTGGTTATCCAGTGCGGGGTTAGTTTCATTTACAGTACCTGTAAGCGGCATAAATAGGTCTGACACTGTCTTTACAGCTTCAACTGTTCCAAAAACATCGTCTTTGTTTACTTCTTTTCCTTTTGAACTGATATCTACATAAACAATATCACCCAGCTCGCGCTGTGCAAACTCGGTAATACCTATATAGGCATCACTGCCTTCAACTCGTACCCACTCGTGGTCTTTGGTGTATTTTAATTCAGCCGGAAAGTTCATATTGTTTTCTTTTTGTGGTTCAAAAATAGTAAAACTTTTAGATAACATGACTTAAATAACTGCTAAAGAAAATCAGCAGAAACTTAATTAATTATATAGTGTTAATAAATTATAAAACAATTAATTATCTATAAGATGAAAAAGTTAAGTTCAATTATGATGATCGCCCTGGCCGCATTGGCTTTCCAGGCTTGTAATAACGGCGCCAAAGACAGCAAAGCTGCTGCCGACAGTGCAAATATGACGAAAGATACCTCAACAAACGCTGCGGCGACCGGTGGCGTAGCTGTTGATGAGAATGATGCAAAATTTGTAACCACAGCAGCCAATGACGGGATGGCCGAAGTAGCTGCCGGAAAAATGGCGCAGGAAAAGGCCAGTAGCGCCCGCATTAAAAGCTTTGCCGCTATGATGGTGACCGACCACACCAAAGCTGGCGATGAACTGGCTTCCATAGCTAAAACTAAAAATATTACACTGCCTGCTGAACCTGACGCCGATGCAAAAAAGGCGGCTGATGATCTTTCAAAAAAATCGGGTAAAGATTTTGATAAGGCTTATGTGAATGCGATGCTTGACGGACACAAAAATGCAGTAAAATTATTTACTGATGCTTCACAAAATTGCAAGGATGCAGATCTGAAAGCGTTTGCTACCAAGACCCTGCCAACCTTAAAAATGCATCTCGACTCTATCCAGGCTATTCATGACAGCATGAAATAGCAGCAATGGACCATTTGTTGAAAGGGATAAGTAAACAGCTTATCCCTTTTTTATTGGATAAGCCTGCGGAAAACAATAATTTTAGGCGACTAATTCTATCCGATGAAAAAAATCTGCCTTGTTTTATTCCTGCTGATCGGTTCATCTTCACTGATCAAAGCCCAAAAAGCAAATGATATCGAAAACAAAACAAAGGACCTTACCAAACATACCGGCTACTTTAACTTTTACTGGAACGAAAAAACCGGGCAGCTTTTGCTGGAGATAGATAAGCTGAACGACGAGTTTTTATATGTCAACTCGCTGCCGGCAGGCGTTGGCTCGAATGACCTGGGTTTGGACAGGGGACAGATCGGCGGCAGCCGCATAGTCAAGTTCATCAGAGCGGGGAATAAAATATTGCTGGTGGAGCCCAATTATAATTATCGTGCGATCAGCAACAATCCTGACGAGCGTAAATCTGTTGAAGAAGCCTTTGCGCAATCTGTCATTTATGGATTTACCATTGAAGCACAGGATGATAAACGGGTGCTGATCGATCTTACCCATTTTTTGCTTCGTGATAGTCATGACATTGCCCGCAAGTTGGGAAACAGCAACCAGGGTAATTACCATGCCGATGAAAGCCGCTCGGCCATTTATATGCCCAATACCAAAAGCTTTCCTGATAACTCCGAATTTGAGGCGATCATCACCCTGGCTGGGACAGGCATAGGTTCCGAGATCAGTTCGGTTACGCCCGATGCAGATTATGTGACGGTGAGAATGCATCATTCATTTATCAAACTGCCGGATAATAATTACAAGCCACGGAAATTTGACCCGCGTGCAGGTTTTTATGATATAGATTATATGGACTATGCAACGCCTATAAATCAGCCCATCGTTAAACGTTTCCTTACCCGTCATCGCCTCGAAAAGAAAGACCCTTCGGCAGCGATGAGCGAAGCGGTGAAACCTATTATATACTATGTAGACCGTGGCGCACCCGAGCCTGTACGCACTGCACTAATGGAAGGCGCATCCTGGTGGAACCAGGCTTTTGAGGCCGCCGGCTATAAAAATGCCTTCCAGGTAAAACTACTGCCCGAGGATGCAGATCCGATGGACATCCGTTATAATGTGATCCAGTGGATACACCGGTCTACCCGCGGCTGGTCGTACGGCGAATCTATTAATGACCCACGCACAGGAGAGATCATTAAGGGGCAGGTTTCATTAGGCTCCTTACGCGACAGGCAGGACTTTTTGATTGCTGAGGGCTTACTACAGCCTTATGAGGATGGTAAACCGGTAAGCGATAAAATGATGAAACTGGCTCTCGACCGTCTGCACCAGCTGGCTGCGCACGAAGTAGGTCATACCCTGGGCATGCAGCATAATTTTACAGCCAGTGTCAACAACCGGGCTTCGGTGATGGATTATCCATCACCTTACGTAACATTGGGTGCGGATGGTACTATCGACCTAAGTAAAGCTTATACCACTGAAATTGGCGGCTGGGATAAACGGGCTATTTTATACGGCTACCAGGACTTCCCGGCAGGAGTTGATGAAGACAAGGCGCTGAAGGATATTTTGACCGAAACGCTGAAACAGGGTTACTTATTTATTTCTGATGATGACGCACGTCCTGCCGGAAGTGCGCACCCACAGGCGCACCTTTGGGATGCAGGAACCAATGCCGCCGATGAATTGAACCGACTGATGGGCATTCGTAAGCATCTGCTGGCCAATTTCTCAGAAAAAGCGATCAGGCAGGATGCGCCAATGGCCACATTGGAGGAAGTATTAGTTCCTGTTTACCTGATGCACCGTTACCAGGTGGAGGCAGCATCAAAAATGCTGGGTGGCTTGTATTATACCTTCGCCCTGAAAAACGACGGGCAAACCGTTACCAAATTTGTAGCGCCTGCCGAGCAATGGAAGGCCTTTAATGCGCTCATGTCAACTATTTCGCCGGACGCCCTGGCTTTGCCGGAGAAGCTGATCGAAAAGATTCCGCCGCGACCGATAGGCTATCCGCGTACAAGGGAAACCTTTAAATCGCGTACCGGGCTTACGTTCGATCCGCTATCCGCCGCTGAATCAGCAGCAAGCAACACGCTGGAATTTATGCTGCAGCCACAACGTGCTGCCCGTTTGGTGGAATATCACTCACGCGATAATACACAGCCGGGCCTGGAAGCGGTGCTGAATAAATTGGTAGCCGGTACATGGAAATCGCCGCAGCAAACAGGGTTTAAAGGTGAGGTACAACACCTTGTAAATAACCTGGCATTAAAGCAAATCTTAGAACTGGCAGCTAATACCAAAGCGCCGGAAAGTGTGCGGGGTATTGCCATGCTGCAAATAACGGAATTAAAAAAATGGATGGGCAAGACAAGCTTAACCGCAGGTAATAAGCAAAAGGCAAACCTGCTATTCGGCCTTTCGCAGATCAAACAGTTTGAGAACAACCCGGATAAATTTCAGTCCCCCGACGCATTAAACATGCCGGATGGTTCGCCAATCGGAATGGATGATTTTGGCTGCGGGATGAATTGATAAAGTGGAAGCGGTGTCATCCTATACAAATATAGGATGACGGTTTTGGATGAATTCCTTTACAAAGCTTTACTTAAATTTCCCTCTCAAAGCAGCCAGTTTAATAGCCATATCGGTTTCAGGCTCATTTTGAACTTTCTTTTCAATAGCCGGTTTATGCTGATATTTAGGCTGTTCCCGTGGTTTCGTTTGTTCACGCGGTTCATTTGCCTTCATAGATAAGGATATCCGTTTGCGGTTGGCGTCCACTTCGGTTACGGTTACCTCTACCTTTTGATGCACCTTTAACACCTCGTTAGGGTCCTTGATAAAGCGGTTAGTGATCTGGCTCAAATGGACCAAACCATCCTGGTGTACGCCGATATCCACAAAAGCGCCAAAGTTGGTGATATTGGTCACTATCCCCGGCAGCTTCATGCCGATCTTCAGATCGCCTATCGCATTTACCCCATCTGTAAAGCTGAATGCCTCAAACTGTTCACGCGGATCGCGGCCGGGTTTAGCCAACTCGGCCATGATATCATTCAGCGTAGGTAAGCCTACGGTTTCAGAAGCATATTTTTGTAGGGGGATGCTTTTTCGCAGCTGCGTATTATCCATCAACTCTTTGATAGAACATTTCAGGTCTTTAGCCATCTGCTCAACAAGGCTATATCTTTCCGGGTGCACGGCGCTGGTATCCAGTGGGTTCTCGGCATCATGAATACGCAGAAAACCTGCCGCCTGCTCATAGGCTTTGTCGCCCAGCCTGGCTACTTTTTTTAGTTGTTCACGGCGTTTAAAGGCCCCGTTCTCATTACGGTAATCTACAATATTTTGTGCCAGCTGCGGCCCCAGGCCGGATACATAGGCCAGTATTTGTTTAGATGCTGTATTTAGTTCAACCCCAACAGCATTTACGCAACTGATCACGGTATCGTCCAGTGACGTTTGCAATTTGCTTTGATCTACATCGTGCTGGTATTGGCCTACACCAATTGATTTCGGGTCGATCTTCACCAGTTCAGCCAGCGGGTCCATCAACCTCCGACCAATTGACACCGCCCCCCTTACTGTCACATCTTTATCCGGGAACTCATCCCTTGCCGCCTCTGATGCGGAATAAATAGAAGCCCCGCTTTCATTCACCATCACAATGTTGATACCTGCTATATTAAGGTTCCGTACAAAAAGCTCGGTTTCCCTTCCTGCTGTGCCGTTACCAATAGCAATAGCCTCGATATTATACTTTTCAATCAGATGCCGCGTCGTTTTTTCGGCCTCCTTAACATTGCCCGCCCCGGTATGCGGGAAGATTGCTGTATACTCCAGCAATTTGCCCTGTTCATCCAAACAAACCACCTTACAGCCTGTGCGGAAACCAGGGTCAATGGCCATCGTCCGCTTTTGCCCAAGCGGTGCCGCCATCAGCAATTGGCGTGCATTCTCAGCAAACACCCTGATCGCTTCCTCATCAGCTTTCTTTTTGGTCAGTAAGCGCACTTCAGTTTCCATTGAGGGTTTTAATAGCCGTTTGTAACCATCACCAATAGCCAGTTTTACCTGCTGCGACGATTCGTTATTCCCGTTTACAAAAAGCTGTTCCAGTAAATGGATGGATTCCTCCTCCGGCGGTTGAATGTCCAGCCAGAGCATCTCTTCCTTTTCACCCCGGCGCATAGCCAATATACGGTGTGATGGCGCAGATTTTACTGGCTCCGTCCAGTCGAAATAATCTTTATACTTGATCCCGGCTTCCTCTTTTCCAGTGATCACTTTAGATTGAAAAGTCCCTTTCTCCAAAAATAAAGCCCGCATCCGGGTGCGCACTTCTGCATTTTCGCTGATGTACTCCGCGATAATATCCCTCGCCCCCGCCAGCGCTTCTTCAACCGAAGCCACCCCTTTTTGCTCATCAATATATTTAGCGGCTTCCAGTTCAAGGTCAGCCCGGCCTTGCTCCAGTATCAGATCTGCTAAAGGTTGCAAGCCTTTTTCACGGGCGGCGGTCGCCCTTGTTTTCCGTTTTGGGCGATAAGGCAGATAAATGTCTTCCAGCGCCACCATGGTTTCGGCTTCGTTAACCAGCTTTTCCAGTTCAGGGGTTAGTTTGCCCATCTCGGCCAGCGATTTCAATATGGCTTCGCGGCGTTTATCCAGTTCGCGTAGTTGCAGCACGCGGTCGCGGATGGCGGCTACCTGTACCTCGTCCAGGCTGCCGGTCATCTCCTTGCGGTAACGTGAAATGAAGGGTACGGTAGCACCCTCGTCCAGTAACGCAGCAGTAGTGCTTACCTGTTTTTCGGCAATAGAAAGCTCAGCGGCAATTTTTTTATAATGGGTATTCATATTTTTTATTACACATAAATTGCGAAGTTGCCACTCTTTGGGCGAAATCAGAAATGGTGTTTAAAAGTATTTTATGGATCTCTTAGATTGGACAAATTTAGAAAGTCGTCCAATCTCCACGGGCAACACGGGTTTCGCGCGTAGTAAAAATCAGCATTAGCCGGGTAAGAGGTCTTATGCCCGTAGTGAAATTTTGCATTAGCCGGGTAAAATGCCGTAAGCCCGTAGTAAAAATTTTGATTAGCCGGGCATTGTGGCTCTTGCCGGTAGTAAAAATTTTCATGTTATATTGATATCTATTTGAATATTAATTAATTCTGTATTTAATATTCAATATCGAGGACTTTTCAGCATAAAACCGGCTCAACGCTTAGCTTATAAATTAAACGAAAGAACGCGCTCCACAGGCATCCTCAATATACGAAAATTTGGCGGGAATAGGAAGCAATTCCTACTGAAATTCTTTATATCGGGGTTAGATTTGACAACTTTTAAAAAGTTGTCAAATCTTTATTCATTTCCAAAAAACTGGCGCAGCTCTTCCGCTACAACTTTAGGTTGTCCGCTGTTATCCGATCCCATATGGTCAAGTCCTTTAAATTCTACGTGGCGTCTGTCGGGTATTATTTTGGCCAGGCTATGGATCACCCTTTTCAAATACCCCGGACTTTTACTCCCGCTCAGCAATAGCACTTTTGCTTTCACCTGCTCAAACTGATCCAAACCTGTTTTGGTTTCATCAACCAGCATATGGTCGTATTTAAAAGTAGTCACCAGGTGCTGTAAGGACACGTCGCCCGCTTTTAATTGTTCTCTCTTTAATAATAGTTTAAGCACCGGCACCAGGATAAAACGCGGGACATAACCCATTAACCCGGCAATTCTCAGCCCTTTTGCAATGGTCATAAACGCCCCGCCATAATTACCGGCCGCTATTTCGCGATTGTAACGATCCATGAACCTGTAATCAGGGACAGCCGGATCAATATTAAACGGCGGTTCATAGATCGCAACTTTTCGTATTGCCGGGTATCTGAGCGTAGCATTTAATGAGATGATAGCGCCCGAACTTAATCCAAAAATAAACCGTGCGCCTGTTTTTGTAAGCAGGGCCTCTATATCTTCACACTCCTTTTCAATGCCATAACCAGGCCCCGGTGCTCCGCTTGCTCCGCGGCCCCGCCTGTCGGGTATGTACAAGGTATATTGGCTGGCCAGCGCATTTGCAAGTTTCATAAAGTTCTGCGCTGCCTGCATACCGCCATGAACAATGATCAGGCCCGGCCCCTGTCCTAATTGGCGGTAACCGATGGCGGTTCCATCTTTGGAGGTAACAGAACCGGTAGTGTAAGGTTGAATGGGGTCATCGCTTTTCACAACTATTGGATGAGAAATGGGGTTGATTGTTACTTAAGTAGTCCTTCTTTAAATGATCAGATTTGACAACACCAACAAAGGCGGGAGCGTCTTTGCCAAATACTCCATTTTAAGTGTCGACACTCGAACTGGCAGAGGATAAAACCTTTTTTTATTATATTTATATCATTACTTAAACCTCACATGAACCCATTCGCAGATCAATACAAAATGCTTTGCCGTTGTTGGTGTTGTCACCACCAACCAGCGCGATGGCTAATTAAGGGATATAAAATTGTATGTGGTTTTGTTGGTGACAACACCAACAAAGGCGGCGGCCACGGCTCCCAAACTTGTTTATTTTACTATCTTAGAAGAATAAACCTATTTCATGAAGTTCACCTTTTCCAAATTCTTTAAGGTTTTAGCAATAACATCAGATATTATCACAGTAGGTTTATTTTTAAACTACCTGCTATCTTCAAACGAGATTCACATGAAAAATGTATTAGACAATCCAATAACCAATTTAATGTTTTTGGCTTTACTTATTACTTTAAATATATTCCTGGTGCCTTTATTTTTGCATAAAATAAAGTTTAACACTAGTTCCGATTCTAAGATTATTGAACCTAGTGTTAAAAGTAATAATAGCGTTGAGATTAAACCTGAAAAAGTTAATCATCGAAAAATAGAAACTAAACCCCAAAATGAGATGTCGAAGCCTAACGTGGTAATAAAAGTGTCAGGAACAGGAAATCAGGTTGCCAACGACCATTCAACTATTATTAATCATGAAAAAGTATTTCACCCTACAGATGACTTAATAGGACGAATAAGAGAGTCTTTAATCAGTAAATCAAGTCCATTATATATCAAATATGAAAATGTTCAAGGGATAAAAAACAGGGCTTTCGCTTTAGAAATAATACGCATTCTTGAAAAGCAAGGGTATAGTAATATTAAGTTAGATGACGGCATGTATCAATGGGGTAGGGTATCTAAAGATGTTGACATATACAAATCAGGCGATAATTTGATGCTTTTTGTTGATATGTATTAAATACTTATTGGGGTTTAGAACTTCTCGTTGGTCGGGTTTCCAACCCCGACCTCAAAAGCAATCGGATTTGCAATCCGATAAATGACACTGCCCCAACACACCGCCCCTTTCCGCATTTTGACTTTACAAACTTATTGTGCAAATTTGCACTGCTTATAGAGAAAGACGGAGGGATTAGACCCTGCGATGTCTTAGCAACCTGTGCTTACAAGGTGCTACGTTCTACTTATCCGCCTCAAAAATGGATAGGAAAGATAAGCGAAAGTCAATTTTTATACCCGACTTTTCGATATAAGCACTTTTTTAGTTCGCAGTATTCAGTTGGCGGTTTGCAGTTTTTTCTGTAGATAGGCAACGTTACAAATGCGAACTGCACACAGCAAACTGCCAACTGAAGACTGGCAACTGCGAACTGAACAAAAATGGATATCAGGAAAGAATTAGAGAAACGTATACTGGTTATTGACGGCGCGATGGGTACCATGATACAGCGGTACCAGCTCACCGAGGAGGATTTTCGCGGGGAAAGGTTTCGTGACCATCCCTCTGATCTGAAAGGTAATAACGACCTGCTGAATATCACCCGCCCGGATGTGATCAAAGCGATCCACCAGGAATATATTGATGCCGGGGCCGATATTATCGAAACCAATACCTTCAGCACGCAACGCATTTCGCTGGCCGATTACCACATGGAAGACCTGGCTTATGAGTTGAGCTATGAGGGCGCCCGTATTGCCCGCGAAGTGGTTGATGAGCACAATAAGAAATTCCCGGATAAGCCACGTTTTGTGGCCGGTGCTGTCGGTCCAACTAACCGTACTGCGTCCATGTCGCCGGATGTGAACGACCCGGGTTACCGTGCCGTTACCTTTGACGACCTGGCCGAAGCTTATTATGAGCAGGTGCGCGGACTGGTAGATGGCGGCTCTGACCTGCTTTTAATTGAAACCATATTTGATACGCTGAATGCCAAAGCGGCTATTTATGCGATAAAACGTTACGAACATGAGTGCCAGGCAGCAGGAAAAGATCGTTCGTTTTATAGGAGTACCCGGAACATCATGATATCGGGAACCATTACTGATGCATCGGGCCGTACCCTTTCGGGGCAAACGGTTGAGGCATTCTGGAATTCCGTTCGTCATGCAGGCTTGTTGTCTGTCGGTTTGAATTGTGCTTTGGGAGCAAAGGAAATGCGCCCGCATTTGCAGGAACTTTCCGAAAAAGCTAATGTATTTATTTCGGCTTACCCAAATGCCGGTCTCCCTAACGAATTTGGCGGTTATGACGAGATGCCGCACGAAACGGCGCATCTGATTGAGGATTTCCTGGATTTTGGAATGGCTAATATTGTGGGTGGCTGCTGCGGCACTACCCCCGATCATATCCGCTGCATTGCCGAAAAAGCGGCCAAAGCGACACCGCGTAAAATTCCTGAAACGGAACCTTACCTGCGTTTGAGCGGGTTGGAAGCCGTCAACATAACCCCTGAAACCAACTTTGCCAATATAGGCGAACGTACTAATATTACAGGATCACCTAAGTTTTCCAAACTGATTTTGGGTGAAGATTATGAAGGCGCGTTAGTGGTTGCCCGCCAGCAGGTAGAAGGCGGTGCGCAGGTGATAGACGTGAACATGGACGAAGGGATGATCGATTCGGAAGCCGCGATGGTGAAATTTTTAAACCTGATCGCCTCCGAACCGGATATTGCCAAGCTGCCTATCATGGTGGATTCGTCCAAGTGGACGGTGATAGAATCCGGGCTAAAATGTTTGCAGGGTAAGGGTATCGTTAACTCTATCTCGCTTAAAGAAGGTGAAGACAAATTCAAAGACCAGGCCCGCAAGATATTAAGCTATGGCGCTGCCGTAGTGGTGATGGCGTTTGACGAACAAGGTCAGGCAGATTCTTTAGACCGCCGAACAGAGATATGCAAACGCAGCTATGATATTCTAGTGGATGAGCTTGGCTTCCCCCCGCAGGATATCATCTTCGACCCTAACATCCTGACGGTTGCTACCGGGCTGGAAGAACACAACAATTATGCGGTCGATTTTATCGGCGCAACCCGCTGGATCAAAGAAAACCTGCCGCTGGCCAAAGTGAGTGGCGGGGTAAGTAATATTTCGTTCTCGTTCCGCGGTAATAACGTGGTGCGCGAGGCCATGCATTCTGCGTTTTTATATCATGCCATCAAAGCAGGTTTGGATATGGGTATTGTGAACGCCGGGATGCTGGAGGTGTATGAAGAAATACCAAAAGATCTATTAGAGTATGTGGAGGACGTGCTGCTGAACCGTCGCCCGGATGCTACTGAGCGCCTAGTAGACTTTGCCGAAACCGTAAAAAGCAAAGGCAAAGAGATAGTAAAAGACGAAGAATGGCGCAAAGGAATAGTAGAAGAACGCTTATCACATGCATTGGTAAAAGGGATTATCGAATACCTGGATGATGATGTGGAAGAAGCACGGCTGAAATTTTCCAAGCCTCTTGAGGTGATCGAAGGCCCGCTGATGGACGGCATGAATGTGGTAGGCGACCTTTTTGGCGCAGGCAAAATGTTTTTGCCGCAGGTGGTAAAATCTGCCCGTGTAATGAAGAAGGCGGTGGCTTACCTGCTGCCATTTATCGAACTGGAAAAGCAACGGGTAATAGATGCGGGTGAAGATAGCTCTGCCAGTCGTGCCAATGCCGGTAAGGTGTTAATGGCGACTGTAAAAGGCGACGTGCATGATATTGGAAAGAACATTGTGGGCGTAGTACTAGCCTGCAATAATTTCGAAGTGATAGACCTGGGTGTGATGGTTCCGGCGCAACGTATCATCGAGGAAGCCCGCAAGCAGGAAGTGGATATTATCGGCTTAAGTGGTTTGATCACGCCATCCCTGGATGAGATGGTGCACTTTGCCAAAGAGATGGACCGCGAAGGGTTTACCATTCCTCTCATCATTGGAGGTGCTACTACATCGCGTATACATGCCGCTGTAAAAGTGGCGCCGAATTATCAGCATGGCGTTATTCATGTGCTGGATGCCTCCCGTAGCGTGGGCGTTTGCAGCAATCTGATGAATAAGGATCTGCGCGATGATTTCATCAAAACCACCAAAGCTGAATACGAAAAAGCCCGCGAAGCGCATTTAAATAAACGTTCGGATAAGCGCTTTGTGAGTATTGATGAGGCCCGAAATTCGAGGATGCAGATCAACCTGAATGGTTCCATCCCGCCCAAGCCAACGTTTACGGGTACCAAAGTTTTTGAAGCGTTTCCGTTGGAAGAGTTAGTACCTTATATCGACTGGACACCGTTTTTCCATACCTGGGAGCTGCGCGGCAGCTATCCAAAAATATTTAATGATGAGTATGTAGGCACAGAGGCTAAAAAGCTGTTTGATGATGCCCAGGTACTGTTAAACAAAATAGTAAAAGAAAAGCTATTGCAAGCCAATGCCGTGATCGGTTTTTGGCCGGCTAACAGCGTGGGTGATGATATTGAATTATATACCGATGAAAGCCGGAAGCAACTACTAACCCGCATTCACACATTAAGGCAGCAAACGGAAAAAGTAAAAGGCGAGCCTTATTATGCCTTGTCGGATTTTATCGCCCCAAAAGAAAGCGGTATAGCTGATTACTGGGGTGGTTTTGCCGTAACCGCTGGTATTGGTTGCGATGAGCTGGTAGCAGAGTTTGAAAAAGACCACGACGATTACAACAGTATAATGGCCAAAGCCCTTGCTGACCGTTTAGCGGAAGCCTTTGCCGAAAAAATGCATGAGCTGGTGCGCCGCGAATATTGGGGTTATGCCAAAGAGGAACAACTAGGAGCCGAAGAACTGATCAAAGAACAATACCAGGGGATACGTCCGGCACCGGGTTATCCTGCCTGCCCGGATCATACCGAAAAACTCACTTTGTTTGAGTTGCTCAAAGCTGAAGACAACGCACACATGCACCTGACCGAAAGCCTGGCCATGACACCGGCGGCATCCGTAAGCGGGTTCTATTTCGCCCATCCACAGGCACGTTATTTTGGTCTGGGCGGGATCAGCAAGGACCAGGTAGAAGATTACGCCAAACGCAAAAACATGTCTGTTGAAACCGTAGAGCGCTGGATGGGACCGAACCTTAATTATTAATTCTTAGTGGCAGTTGCAGGGTAAAGTAGCAGTTATTATATTTAGATTATGACAGGAAGTTTTAGGGAGCTTAAAGTATATCAGCTTGCATTTCAGGCCGCCCGTGAGGTGCGTATACTCAGCTTTAAGTTTCCCAAAGAGGAAACTTATTCTTTGACAGATCAAATTAGAAGATCATCCAGATCGGTATGCATAAACATTGGAGAAGGTTATCGAAAAAGAATTTATCCAAAACATTTTACCTCCAAAATGACTGATGCTGATGGCGAAGCTACTGAGACATCAATATGGTTGGACTTCGCTTTAGATTGCGACTATATTTCTATAAACGAACACGCCGCTCTGCAATTGAAATATAATGAAATAGGCCGGATGTTAAACTCTATGGCCTTAAATCCTGAAAAATTTATCCCCAAAACCAAAACTGCCACTGCTACTGCCAGTGCAACTGAAAAATGAAGATAACCGAACACATAGCAAACGCCAAAGGCAAAACACTTTTTTCATTTGAACTATTGCCGCCGATAAAGGGTAACAGTATCCAAAGCATCTATAATGCTATCGACCCGCTGATGGAGTTTAATCCGCCATTTATTGATGTTACCTACCATCGTGAGGATTTTATTTATAAGCAGCATGACAGCGGATTACTGGAAAAAGTATCGTACCGTAAGCGCCCCGGCACCGTGGCCATTTGCGCGGCTATCATGAATAAATATAAGGTGGATGCCGTTCCGCATCTCATCTGCGGCGGCTTTACCAAAGAGGAAACTGAAAATGCACTGATCGACCTTCAATTTTTGGGGATCGACAATGTGCTGGTGCTGCGTGGGGATGCCCGCATGGCTGACTCTGGCTTTATACCTACGCCGGGTGGTCACTCCTACGCTACAGATCTGCTGCAGCAGGTAGTAAACATGAATAGCGGTAAATATTTATATGAAGACCACGAAGTAGTAAATGCTGATTTCTGCATTGGTGTGGCTGGTTATCCTGAAAAGCATTTCGAGGCCCCAAACCTAAAAACCGATTTCAAATACCTGAGACAAAAAGTAGATATGGGCGCTAATTTTATCGTGACCCAGATGTTTTTTGATAATACCAAATACAAGGAGTTTGTAAAATCGTGTCGTGATAATGGCATCAATGTACCGATCATACCCGGCTTGAAACCGATCACTTCATCAAAACAACTGATCAACCTGCCTAAGATATTCCACATAGATATCCCGGAAGACCTGAGCGAAGCCGTACATGCCTGCAAGTCGGAAAAAGAAGTAAAGGAAGTAGGCATTGAATGGATGATCAATCAGTGCAAAGAGCTGATCGACTTTGAAGTACCGGTTTTACATTTCTATACCATGAGTAATCCCGGCCCGACAAGGAAGATCGCAGAAGCTATATTTTAAAGGAGATTTCTTTTGATAAGATCTTCATTTAGTTGCTCCGCCGAAGTAAAATGAATGCATTGTATCCCGATTTTCTCAGCTGCTAAAATATTGCGGTAGTTATCATCAATAAATAACGATTCTTCAGCCTTAACCTGGTAACGATCCAGCAGGATATGATAGAATTCGGGTGTAGGTTTACGCATTTTTTCCGCACCGGATACCACGATGCCGTCAAACCCTTTTAAAAAATCAAACCGTTCAAATGCTACCGGGAAGGTTTCGGCCGACCAGTTTGTGAGCGCATAGATCTTATACTTCCCACTCGCTTTCAGCTTCCTTAATATTTCCACTGTATCATGAAAAGCATCGCCCAGCATCTCATCCCAGCGACTGTAAAAAGCACGGATATTTTCCTCATGCTCCGGGTGCTTGCTCACCAAAAACTCGGTACCCTCCTGTAGAGAGCGACCGCCGTCTTGCTCTTCGTTCCAGTCGGACGTAGTAACTTCTGCCAGGAAGCGTTCCATTTCGTTTTCATCACTAAAGATGGTCCGGTACATATATCTCGGGTTCCAGTCGATTAAAACCGCCCCGAGGTCGAAGATGATAGTGTTGATCATAAGAATAAAATGACTGCTAAATAAACACTTTTACTTTAAATTATAGTTTAGTAAATTAGAAGTATTAAAATATTACCATGCTGACAAGGGAAGAAGTGCTAAAAAGTGTCAATGAACTACCCAACGAATTTAGTTTTGAAGAAATTCTGGATAGATTACTTTTACTCGATAAGATAGAAATAGGGTTAGAACAATCTAATGCATCAAATACGGTTTCAACTGAAGAAGCAAGAGAAAGTCTGTCAAAATGGTTGAAGTAAGGTGGACAAAGCAGGCCGTTCAGGATATTGATAAGATAGCTGAATTTATTGCTAAAGACTCTGCTCATTATGCAAAAATACAAGCCCAAAGATTTTTTAACGCCGTAAAAGTTTTAGAGAAACAGCCGAAATCCGGTAAAATTGTTCCAGAAAAACAGGACTCGTCTATTAGAGAAATTCTAATCGGGAACTATCGAATTATTTATAAAATAATTTCTTCAACAAGGGTAGATATACTTACCGTACATCACAACAAACGATTACTTTCTAATAATCCTGTTTTGAAGTAATATCAATTATTTTCCAGCAAATATCTCTTAAATCCTTCAAAATCTATCCCTAAAGAGGCTGCCTGTTTGGCTTTCCCCTCCAAATGCTTTACCTCTTCCGGTATCTCAATAGCTTTAGCAATATGTTCCGGCAAAACATCAGGGAATTTGCAGGGATGAGCGGTAGATAAAAACACACCGGCTGCTTTTCCAGTAGGCTGATCCTGCTGCCAGTCTTTCAGTGCCTGCCAGGCAATAGCGGTATGCGGACAAACAACGTAACGATAGCTATTATAGATTTTTTCTATAGCTTCACGCGTCTCATCATCATTATATCTATATCCTGTAATTAGCTGTCTTAATTTTTCTTTGTCATCCTTAAACATGTCGGCTATCCTCACCCAGTTGCTCGGGTTACCCACGTCCATCGCATTGGATATAGTTTGCACTGATGGCTTGGGCTGGTAAACCCCAGTTTTCAAAAATTCCGGTACAGTATCATTGGCATTAGTAGCGGCAATAAATTGTTCCACCGGCAAACCCATTTTCCACGCCAGTAACCCGGCGCCTATATTACCGAAATTGCCGCTCGGCACCGAAAATACGACTTTGCCTTTCCCTTCTTTTAGCAGCTGCGCATAGGCATTAAAGTAATAGAATGTCTGCGGTATCAGTCGTGCAATATTAATCGAATTGGCAGAGGTCAGCCTGAATTTTTTATTCAGTTCAGGATCGGTAAACGCCTGCTTTACCAGCGCCTGGCAATCGTCAAAAGTTCCGTCGATCTCAATAGCCCTGATATTCTGCCCGTTAGTGGTCAGTTGCAATTCCTGTATCCCGCTCACTTTTCCTTTTGGATATAGAATGGTTACCCTTGTGTTGGGAACACCCAAAAAGCCCAGCGCCACCGCACCACCGGTATCGCCCGAGGTAGCCACCAGCACATCCAGTTGCTTTTCACCGGCTTCTAAAAAATAGCTCATCACCCGGCTCATAAACCTTGCACCGAAATCTTTAAAAGCTAATGACGGCCCATGCCACAATTCCAGCACATAAACGCTTTCTTCCAGTTCAACTACAGGTGCATAAAAGTTAATAGCATCATGGATGATTGCCTGCAGATCATAATCTAGGATATCATCACCCAGCAAATTTTTGGCGACGTGGAAAGCGATCTCGGGCAGGGTATAATCAGCAAGGTTATTCAAGAACTTGTCATCCAGTCGCGGAATAGTTACTGGCATGTATAAGCCTTTATCCTGCGGCATACTGTTAAAGACGGCCTCTTTAAATGAGACACGGGTAGAAGTATTATTGGTACTGTAGAATTTCATCTTTTTTATTTCGAATTATGTTCCTTGTCATTGCGAGGCACGAAGCAATCGCGAACTATGCTTTCGGTCTTGCTAAGTTCGCGATTGCCGCGCTACGCTCGCAATGACAGATTGTATTATTGCCTTTAACCTATCACCCTCGGCCCTTTATCATTAATATCCGACACATAAATATTTGAGCCGATCTGGATACCGGTCAGGTGCTGCTGTAATTTTTGGGTGATCTTTTTAGCGGTCTCCTCATCGCGGGTAAAGGCAAAAACCGATGGTCCCGAACCCGAAATACCAAAGCTCACCGCACCCATTTCCATCGCCATTTCGCGCATCTTATAAAAATCGGGGATTAGTATGGAGCGCACAGGTTCTACCAGCACATCCTTCATACTCCTGCCGATCAGGTCTATATCATTCATAAACAAGCCGCTCACCAGGCCGGCGATATTTCCCCATTGGGTTACGGCATCCTTCATTTGTATTTTATTGCGGATGATCTGCCGTGCCTCACGTGTCGGAACGTCCACATCAGGGAATACGATAGCACAATACAATCCCTTCGGATGGGGCAGCTTTACAATATCCAGCGGGTCATAACTGCGGATCAGCACAAAACCACCTAATAAAGCCGGGGCCACATTATCTGCATGACCGTGACCGCAAGCCATTTCCTCGCCCTTGCGGGCAAAAGGTAATAACTCCACCGGATCAGTCTCATCACCCAACAAAGTTTTGGCAGCAAACAAACCCGCAACCGTACTGGCCGAACTCGAACCCAACCCGCTGCCTATCGGCATCTTCTTGTGCAGTTCAATATCTAGCCCTATGTCAGTCCGATTGATGCTTTGCAAATAGTGCTGTACACTCACGCTTACCGTATTTTTTGCCGGATCAAGCGGCAGGCGACCATCATCACCGGTTATTTTACTGATGGTGATGCCCGGTTTACCCGTTATTCGCATGATCACCTCGTCACCCGGCTCATTTACCGCGAAGCCCAATACATCAAACCCGCAAACCACATTGGCAACAGTTGCCGGGGCAAAAACAGAAATAGAAGCCCCCCGGCCCCCTATAGGGGGAGACGAAAAGCTCACTTTACCATTTGTAAGTTCAGAATCTTGTATATTATCTTTCATAATTAAACTATTTCTCCCCCTTTAGAGGGTTGGGGGGCTAATTAGCCCCCACGTTTATCAGGTCAGCAAATACGCCGGCAGCGGTGACTTCTGCCCCGGCACCCGGGCCCTTTACTACTAAAGGCCTGTCTTTATACCGATCGGTTGTAAATGAAATAATATTATCGCTGCCGGATAGCATATAAAAGGGATGGTTCTCATCCACCATTTGCAGGGTGATCGCTGCTTTGCCATCCTCCAGTTTGCCGATGTAGCGTAACACTTTCTTTTCCTTTTCTGCCTGTTTTTTCAATTGGGTAAAATAGGCATCTTCCTTTTTCAGTGCGGCATAAAAATCCTCCACTGTTTGCGCCTCGATACAACTTTTTGGCAAAATACTTTCTATCTGCACATCGGCTGCTTCCATAGCGTAACCGGCATCTCGGGCCAGTATCAATATTTTTCGCATAAAATCCGTTCCCCGCAGGTCGTCCCGCGGATCGGGTTCAGTATAGCCTTTTTCCTGCGCCAGTTTTACCACATCGTGGAAATTGGCATCCCCTTTAAAATGATTAAAAATGAAGGAAATGGTTCCTGATAATATGGCTTCTATCCGCTTTACCCTATCGCCGCTGCTCATTAGGTCTTTCAGTGTACGGATAATCGGCAGTCCCGCCCCCACATTGGTTTCATAAAAGAAATCAACACCATGCTGCCTTGCAGTATCCCTGAAAGTTTTATACTGACTATAAGCCGCCGAGTTACCGATCTTATTGCAGGTTACCACTGATATGTTCGACTTGAAAATATCTTCATAAAACCCTATCGGCTGCGGACTGGCCGTGTTATCAATAAATACACAATTAGGCAAATTCATAGCTTTCATGCGTTTTACAAATTCTGCCAGGTCTGCTTTCTCGTCCGATTGCTGAAGTTCATCCTGCCATTTATCTAAAGATAAACCATCGGCGTTGAACAACATTTTGCGGGTATTGCTGATGCCGGCAATTTTTACCTGTATGCCATTATTCTGCTGCAAATGCTCGCTGTGCTGGTTCAATTGATCAAACAGTGTAGTGCCGATATTGCCGGTACCCAGGCAAAAGGCGTGCAATGTTTTGTTTAGCTGCACAAAGAAGGCGTCATGTACCGCATTCAACGCCTTGGCCAGGTCGCCTTTTGAAATGATTACCGAAATATTGTATTCGGATGAACCCTGTGCTATTGCCCTCACATTTACCCCGTTACGGCCAAGCGCATGAAACAGCTTACCCGATATGCCCGGCGTCTGCTTCATATTTTCACCTACGATAGCCAGCACAGAAAGCTCGTTTTCAATCTCCGGATGGTCCAGTTTTTTGGCAAGCAGTTCCAGTTCAAATTCCTGCTCTATCAGTCGTTTTGCCTTTGCAGCTTCAGTTGGCTGAACGGCGAAAGTAATGCTGTGTTCTGACGACGATTGGGTGATCAATATAATATTGATCTGCTCACGTGCCAGCAAAGAAAATAGCCTGCCACTAAAGCCCGACTTGCCGACCATACCGCTTCCCTGCAAGTTAATAATACTCGTTTCGCTGATAGAAGATATCCCCTTGATCGGCAAACCTGATGTTTTGCAATCGTGCTGAATAATCGTTCCTTCAAAATCTACATCAAAAGTATTTTTTATAACGATCGGTATCTTTTTCAGAAAAGCCGGTATCATCGTAGGCGGATAGATCACCTTGGCGCCGAAATAAGATAGTTCCATTGCTTCCGTATAGGTCAGTTCGGGTAAGGAGAATGCCTTTTTTACCATGCGCGGATCTGCGGTCATCATACCGTTTACATCGGTCCATATTTGTATCTCCGAAGCGTTTAAGGCTGAACCGAAAATAGCAGCGGTGTAATCACTACCGCCACGACCCAGGGTAGTGATCTGCCCGGCATCATTCGATGCGATAAACCCGGTTACAAAAAGCATTTTATCCGGATTTTCCTGCATAAAGCCTTTGATCAGCAGTTCGGTTAGCTCCATATTCACTTTGGCATGACCGAAGTCACTATCCGTTTTGATCAGTTCAGAGGCATCCACAAACAACGCTTCCGGGAAATATTGTGCAGCCATTTTGCTGATCATCAGGGTCGAACAGCGTTCGCCGTAGCTTAATATCAGGTCGCGTGTTTTTGGGGTAAGTTCGCGCAAAGTCAATACTCCCTGCAGCAATTCTTCCAAATGATTAAAATTGATCTTCAGGCGCGTATACGCAGGGTTCTGGTGCTGCACATTCAACAGGGCACGCACCATTTCAAAGTGGCGTGTTTCCAGTTCGGCCAATTGTGAGGTAAAGTCTTCGCCGCGTGAGGCATTTTCAGCCATAGCCGATAACAAATTGGTAACGCCACTCATGGCCGACAGAACCACTACCGGTTTTTCGCCTGCCTGGTATTCTTTCTTCAGGATATCGATCACTGTATTGATGCTCTTCGCTGAACCAACGGAGGTACCTCCGAATTTTAGGATCTTCATTGCAATAAAATAAAAAACGCCTTCCTCTTTTCGGGAGGAAGGCGTTTGGTTGGTTTCTTTTATATTTTACACCATACAATCATCTTCCTCCGCGGCAAACCCCGGTGGTAGTTGATGTTGTTGTTGTGGTGATGTTAGTTATCATATCTGTATTGCCTGTAAAGTAAGTAGATATTTTTTGAATATGCAAGAGCTTTTTAGTGTTTATTTTAACCACCCTGCTATTTTGATACCTTTGCAGCAACAATGGAGGGACTTGTAACTAAATCAACCGGTAGCTGGTACCAGGTACAAATCAAAGATGGGCAACGATTTGATTGCCGCATCAAGGGCATATTCCGTACCAAAGGCATCACTACCACCAACCCCATTGCTGTAGGCGATATGGTGGATTTTGAGATGGAACCCGAGCAGGGTACCGGGGTGATCACCAAACTTCATCCCCGCAGAAATTATATCATCCGCAAATCTATCAACCTGTCAAAGCAGGCGCAGATCATTGCTGCCAATCTCGACCAGGCCTTACTGATCGTTACCTTGGCATCCCCCCGGACCTCGTTGGGCTTTATCGACCGCTTCCTGGTAACTGCCGAAGCCTACGATATCCCCGCTGCATTGGTCTTTAATAAACTCGACCTGTTCAGCGATGAGGGGCTTGAAATATTGGCCGACTATAAAGCCGTTTACGAAAACATCGGTTATCCCTGCTACGAGGTTTCCGCCTTGAAGGGAACTCATATAGACCAGGTTTCAGAGATCATAGAAAACAAGGTGACTTTATTTTCAGGCCATTCCGGTGTAGGTAAATCAAGCCTGATCAATGCCTTGTTACCCGACCTGAAGTTACGGACCACCGAGATCTCCGAATGGCATGATAAAGGCGTACACACCACTACTTTTGCCGAAATGTTTGAATTGCCGCAAGGCGGATACATCATCGATACCCCCGGCATCCGCGAGTTAGGCGTGAT
>JBEHXM010000066.1:0-27873 GCA_048498695.1 Bacteroidota bacterium | reverse complement strand
ACTAACCAATTCGTGGCCAGTTATGAGGCGGGGGATCTGCGCACGCAGGAGCGTCAATTCTATTTCTCAAGCTACCCTCAAAATAGCGATACTACCAAGATCATTAACTTTGGTGAGCATGCTTTATACAAATATTTTCATGTAGAAAGCTCTATCCCGAACACCACGAATAGCGGCAAATCTGACGAAAACTGGACCTTCCTGAGATTACCTGAAGCCATACTGATCTATGCCGAAGCTACCAATGAAGTAAGCGGCCCGACTCAGGAGGCCTATGACCAGGTAAATAAAATAAGGGCAAGGGCCAAACTGGCGCCATTAGCAGGTTTAAGTAAAGACCAGTTCCGTATAGCCATATGGAAAGAACGCTACCATGAACTGGCTTATGAAGACAAAGCCTATTTTGACATACAGCGCACCCACATGATGTACGATGTAGTGCACAATACGTTTGGCGATGCAACTACAACGCCAACCGAACAAGGCGTAACCATGAAGGCGCAATATTATTTGTGGCCCATACCTCAGCGGGAGATCAGCACCAACAACAAGCTGAAACAAAACCCCGGATGGTAGAAATTTAAAACGCAAAAAAGACCGTCTAAACCAACCACTCTTTTTTGCGTTTTAGATAATTTGAAATAGTCTAAGTGATTTGGGAGCAGTATTTATAGTATTTCTACATATCCATCCGTACCGTTCACCCGGATCAGTTGCCCGTCTTTGATCAGTTTGGTTGCGTTCTCTACTCCTACAACTGCGGGTAAACCGTATTCACGTGCGATAACGGCTCCGTGGGTCATCAATCCCCCAACTTCGGTGACCAAACCTTTGATGGATACAAATAAAGGTGTCCAGCTGGGGTCAGTAAATGAGGTAACTAATATATCTCCGTCTTCCAGGTCGGCATTTTCCATATTTAAGATGACACGTGCCCTTCCTTCTATCACTCCGGAAGAAACCGGGAGGCCTGCAATAGCACCATCCGGGAGATCTCCGCGTTTGTAATTACCTGTAATGATCTCCCCATCAGATGTCATAATGCGCGGAGGGCTTAGTTTTTCATATAATTTATATTCGTCTTTCCGTTTGCGGATCACCTGGTAATCCAGTTTATTAGTACGTACCACTTCCTGGAATTCTTCAAAGCTGAGATAGTAAATATCATCTACCTCATGAATTACATTAGCTTCTATAAACCGCTTAGCTTCTTTCAATAAAGCCTGCTTATAAATGAAGTAGCGGCTAACTATTACATATTTTGGATATTCCCGATACCCGGCGAAGCTCCGGATCAGGCCGATCATTCGCTTGGTTTCTTTGGCCTTTTGTTCACCGTCCGGTAACTGTTTCAAACGCTTTAACAATTCCTGTTCTTTTTTCAAAGCTTCCTGTCGCCCTTGTTCAAATCTCCATTTGCCGGCACCGGCCTCAAAGTTTTTGATGTTATTAAGAATAATGGGGATAAGTATAATTGGCTTTTCGCTCCAGCGGGTTTTCGTAATATCGATCTCCCCGGCACATCGCATTCCATATTTATTGAGATAAGTACGAATAGCATCCCTGGTTTCCTGACCGCCATCAAATTGAACAAGTTTGTCCAAAAAGTTATCATCTTTTGCCTGCTGCAGGTATTCAATTACTGCAGGATAGGGACGAACCACATCGGCAACATTCAGTAGCTCCAGGCCCATTTCAGAAGTAATATTATTCGGCACAGATTGAGAAAGTGTATCTGCTGCGTTTTTCTCACCTAACCATTCGTTCATTTTTTCATTGATCCATATCGAAGCATTCATCCCGGTCATGATCACATTAAAACTGGGTGACTCTAATGAGATCTTTTTTTGTTCCCGGATATCTTCCAGAATAAAATCAAACAGATCTGATCCCGATTTTGACCGGATATTTTCCTTTAACAATTCTATCGATGTTTGACTGCTGCTGATCAATTCAGAAGCGATTGCCGGGTCATAATCGTTTAGTGTCTCAAAATCTCTGAGTGGTGCACTTTTAGTACTATCAGCAGGGCCTGGTTCCTTTTTATCATCCTGCAGCGGTTTTATAAAATCTGGCCGTTCGATGATCGTTGTCAATGCGTCTTTTATGAGAGGATCGGATTTTCCAAGCACATTTATCAGGGTGTGCCTTCCGGCAGCTGATGCCAGCATTTGTGTAATATCAACAAACAATCTTCCGCCGGCTGTACGCATAGGTGCAGCGGTGGTTAACAGGAAAAATGACAATCCCAATGGTTTCATGGCATCGGTCATCATTTGCTGGTGCCCCACGGATACATACACATGATTTTCCTTGTCATTTACCTCGGGGGTAGGGTATAAAGTAGTTATTGGCCGGCTCTGAACAATATAATAGATACCATCAACCAGGCACCATTCGATATCCTGCGGGCTGCCGAAATGGGCTTCTATTTTTCTGCCTGTACTTTCAAGTCGCAAGATCTGCTCGTCCGTCAGCGCTTGCCTCGTCTGTTGGTCAGGCTCAATAGCCTGTTCTTTGGTGCCGCCATCTTTTAAGGCATAGATCGCCAGTTTTTTGGCAGCTATTTTCTTATCGGTGACCTTGCCGTCAGACACTTTATAAAGATCAGCATTCACCAGCCCGGAAACCATGGCCTCACCAAGGCCGAAGCTGGCATCGATGGATACAACTTTCCTATTAGAAGTGACCGGATCGGCAGTAAACATAATTCCCGCTGCCTGCGGAAAAACCATTTGCTGAACGACCACCGATAGCTGAACTTTAGAATGATCGAAGCCGTTTTGAATGCGGTAGATCACTGCACGGTCTGTAAATAGCGATGCCCAGCATTTGCTGATATGCTCCTGGATCGACTCTTTCCCGATAATGTTCAGATAGGTATCCTGCTGCCCTGCAAAGGAAGCCGTCGGCAGGTCTTCCGCCGTAGCGCTGGAACGCACGGCAAAAGCGTTGCTTTCACCATGTTGTTCAAGATAGCGGGTAATCTCTTTCTCAATGTCTTTCGGGATAGCCGTTTCTTCGATCGCCTTCCGAATTTTTTCACTGATTTTGCCAATATCTTTCCTGTTATCTGCTTTAAGCGTGGCCAACTGATCCAGCAGTGATTTGAACGATGTGTTATTCCCAATAATTTCTTTGTATGCTTCTGTGGTAACGCAAAAGCCTTGGGGTACTTGTATTCCTTCAATCCTGGATAGCTCGCCCAGGTTGGCGCCTTTGCCCCCGGCCAATCCAAGTTTTGTTTTATCGATCTCCTGGAAATCAAGTATATAGAAACTCCGGTTAAATGTTGTTTTCGGGGTGTTATTAACAACTTCTTTTTTATTCTCAGAACTCATGAAAATGGGTTTTTAAATAAGGTTTTTACCAAATTTATATATGGATTTTCATTTCTGATACCTTTTGGCGATATATTTTTACAGCCGTACTTTATGTATATTTTTTGCGTTTATATTGCAAAGAACATTAAAAAAAAGACCTCGAAATAATCTTTTTGCAAGGCATATTCTCCCGCTTATTTAAAATTTCCCGCTGGTCGAACTTTACAACTTCGACCAATATGCCGTATTCTTCAGGCCATAAAAAAACCTCAAGCCGAAAGATTTGAGGTTTTTGAGTTCAGTGACGAGCAAAGTTAAATCAGGATTTATCTGCATTACGCTGCCTGATCTGGTTACTTACCTGGTCAATGGTCTGGGTAGCATATTGTTTGCCTTTCTCCATCCATTCAGGTGCTTTGTTGGTAAGTTCGTCAAGAATGGATGTACCGTCAGTTCTTTTGCGGGTAACGTAAGTAATGCCGGCAGCAATTGCGGTTCCGGCGAGTATAATAGTTAATAGTTTCATGGCTTAATTGTTTATTTAGTAATCAACGGTTTAATTGTGTAAATGTTGTGATTATTTAAAGGATGAGTCGTGAGTTCAGACCTTTGTGAGGGCTGCATTGAGTTGCGGGGTCCGAAGGAAAATGCCAAAACTAACTATGCTCTTTAATATATCCCACGAGTATACCATGCATTAAAAAGGTTTTGTATAGTTTTTGAATGAAGGTATATCTCCTTTAAAGTCAGTAATAGTATTTCCGTCATAACGATACACTCCGTTCACTGTGCCAAACCAAATATTTCCATCATGATCTTCTAAAATCCCAAAGATCATTCCTTCTCCCGACTTTACTTCCGTTACATCAGGCTTATTATCAGACAATGTTTTTACATCATAACGGGAAAGTGCCCAGCTTTGATCATGAGCGCTAACTGAACTGGTCCAAATATTGCCTTTTTTATCTTCGTAAATATAACCAACAAACTTCTGCGTGAAATTGGTAAATGTACTGCCGTCATAGCGCCAAAGGCCATCATTGCCACCGAGCCAGATATTGCCTTTTTTATCTTCGATTATCGAGCGAACATTCGCAAAAGGTTTTCTGTCTTTATTGGTTATAATGGTAAATGTTTTTCCATCATAAGCGAAGGTATTGCGTCTTGTAGCAAACCAAAACTTGCCTGTTTTGTCTTCAATAATAGAATTAACTTCATAAGGAGGTCTATTCAAAAAAGTTTTCCCTGTTTGATCTTCATTAATGGCATCTCCATCTATGATATAATTTCGAAAGGATTTTCCATCGTAACAGCTTGCTCCTCCACCAGCACCGAACCAAATATTGCCGGTTTTATCTTCATAAATACAAGTAATCTCATTATTAATAAGTCCGTCCCTGGTTGTAAAATTTTTAAAGGATTTCCCATCATAATAATAAACTCCTGAGCCAATAGAGCCGAACCAGAAGTTGCCTTTTCTATCTTGTAAAAGAGAAAAAAAACGCGCTGAACTCACTTTACTGGTGATATTGGTAAAAGATTTTCCATCGTACCGGAACACACCATCCCAGGAAGCGATCCAAATGTTGCCATTCCTATCCTGTATTATATTACGGGTGATATGGTTGGGCCCGTGGTAAGCAATTTCTTCTTTGATTTCAGGCTTTATATTATTTTTAGGCTGGTCTGATTTGCTTTGCCCTTTACAGGAAGTGCAAAAAACAAACAGTAAGAACAAAACAGGTAGGTATTTCATCATTAGTGGGAATTTACTTACATTAAACATTATTAAGGTTTTGATATGATTCGGGACAAAGCTATACCGCAGGTCTGCCGGTACAGTGTAAAGAGTTGTAAAAAGAATGTAAACGGGTGTAAAAACACTGCGATACCTGCCTTCAATGAACGGAATGACCTATTTTTAACCCCATGCGTTTAAAATACTTTTCGGGCTTTTTTATAGCCTGTTTGCTTTTAACTTTATGGCTGATCAGCTACAAGCCGGACGGGGAGTTTGAACAGGCGAAAAAAATGATCGTCATCCGGGAGATAGGCCACGAAATATTGCTGCATTCGGGCGACAGTACATCCAGGGTGCTGCCGGTAAAAAAAATAGCTGAGAATGAATACCAGTTACAGTTTGAGAATGAGTTTAATTTTGAACCCGATTCACTGGTTAAAACTATCAATCATATCATTACTGTAAATAAGCTTCCCTCGCATTATGTGGTAAATGTTATAAAATGCGCAACCAATGAAGTCATTTTTGGATATGCTATATTAGGTACTAAACAAAACGATATCATACCATGCAGAGGTAGAAAACAGGTTAAAAATTGTTACCTCATCAACCTGGAATTTAAAAATACAGGCATCGCTGTTTTACAGAGCGGGTATTTGATTGCGCTAATGATATTGACATTCGCATCGCTGTTTTTTTTAGTATGGCATTATAATATAAGAAAGGCTGCAGGCAATAATAAAATTGCGGATACTATTACGGATGAGGGCATATCCATAGGCAGATATCGTTTTTACAATGATGGCCAATACCTGGTTATTGATCAGGTAAAAACCGAACTTACCCTAAAGGAAACCAAAGTGCTCAGCATTTTTGCGCATGCTCCAAATCAAATTATAGACAGGAACAGACTGCAAAAAGAGGTTTGGGAAGACGAAGGCGTGATTGTAGGCCGCAGCCTGGATGTATTCATATCAAAATTAAGGAAGAAGCTGGAAAATGATCCCTCTGTAAAGCTGGTTAATATTCATGGCAAAGGGTATAAGCTCGAAATTCAACGTTAAATAGGTTTCCTGTCAAAACAAAAGCCTGCAATTTAAAGGAATTGCAGGCTTTTGTTTTTTGACATTGGCTCCGCACCATGTAAGAACCGCTTTTTCTCCGGCTGAAGTTACCCGTTATAAATTTGGATCAAATTCCACAATCCATTCAATACCATATTTGTCCCTGAACATGCCGGCGTAGGTACCCCAGGGACCTTCGCCAATGGGGCCTTCAACTTCTCCGCCCGCCGATAGCCCGTTAAATATTTTGTCCGCCTCTTCCCTGCTTTCCGCACTTACTACTATTTTAGACCTGTTCTCGTTTTCGCTTACCCGCCCCATAAACTCGGGAACGTCATTAGCCATTAATGCGTTGTTTTTGCCGATAGGCAAAGCGATGTGCATTATTTTGTTTTTCTCATTTTCAGCTACCGAAAATTCAGCGCTTTCCAGGTCCTTGAAACGGATGATCTTTGTGAATTCACCGCCAAAAACTGATTTGTAAAAAGTGAATGCTTCTTCGGCATTTCCGTTGAAGTTGATCCAGGGGTTAATTGCTCTCATGATTTATATTTTTAATGGTTATTGCTTTTAGTATTCTCGTGTAAATACCGTTTAAATTTCTTATTTACGATAAGGTGGCCAACAGATCTTCCAGGTTTTTTAACGTCATGGTGAAACCTATCTTGAAGCCCTCTAATAATTTTTCCAATCGCTCAAACGATTCATTATAAATGGTAATGTCCACTTTAGTTATGCCATCTTGTTCGCTGAAATTATAATTCCAGTCCGAACCCGGCAGTTCGCGGTTTTCGTCCTTATCTGAAAAGGCGTTATACATCTTAAAATTGGTTTTCGGAGTTATGGAAGTAAATTCCTGCACCGCCCAACGCTCCTGTCCATCAGGGCTTATCATCGCGTAAAACCGTCGCCCTCCTACCTTAAAATCCATGTACTTGGTTTTGGCGCGCATCGGTTCAGGCGCCCCCCATTGGTCCAGCAGTTCTGCTTTGGTAAAGGCATCCCATACTAATGATAACCCGGCATTAAACTCCCTGGTTATATATACCATTTTCGCTGCTTTGTCAACGTTAAAATCAAATAGCAAATCGTTGTTCATTGTTTATTGATGTTTAGTTAAAAATTTTATTGGTATCAATGCTACTTCGTGGTCTGTTTTTTTATGGTTGTTAATAATTGGTCAAGTTGGTTAAATTGTGTTTCCCAGTTTTGCCTGAATTGGGCTAACCAGTGGTCAAATTCCTGCATCTTTTTTGCGTTAAAGTGATAATAAATTTCTCTGCCGCTATGCTCGGGTTTAATCAATTCACATTCGTGCAATACTTTAATATGTTTTGATACTGCCTGGCGGCTCATATCAAATTTATCCGCCATGGCATTTGGTGTTAATGCCTGGATAGCCAGTAATGTTAAAATAGCCCTGCGTGTCGGGTCTGATATGGCCTGGAATATATCTTGTTTCATCTTTAATTATTAATTGAGCAACCTGCAGGTTGCAAATATATATGCAACTTTTGAGTTGCGCAAATATATTTGCATTTTTTTGTTGAGTATACGGAGCTTATACAGTTTATTTATGAACAGCAGATAATTTATAAAGAAATAGCCTGCTAAAATCAATGCTTTAGCAGGCTATTGTATGAAAAGGCGGGCTGATTAACAATAATTAACTAAAATGTTTTATCATATACCCTGCTTTATTTTCCGCTTCCGCCATTTAAAGTAAAAGATCAAGCCGATAATAACCATCATGATCTGCAATGCTGCGCCAACCATAGTGCTGATATCGCGAGTGATTTTTCCACCAAAATCCATGTAATGATGTTTATGAAATAAAGCGAAACTGTAGCCTTCAACCAAGTCAACATTATTAGTATTCTTAGCTAAAATACCTGTCGATGTTTCGATATATAGGCGTTCTTTATGGTTAAATGGATAATTGACCTTCCAAACCGGGAGCCGCTTATCAGTAAAATTGTATTCATCTGTGAATTTGGTGATCAGTTCGGTAGAAACAATCTCTTTTTGAGAATGACCACTGAACTGCGTGGCCAGGCTTTTAGCAAATAATTCATCCCCATTGGGCAATACCGAGTAATCTGCAGCATTGATGTAGGTAACTACTGCGGCATCGGCACTCATGTCCTTCATTAAGTCCTTGATTTTGTGATTTTTCTTAGCGTTTTGCAAGTACACCTGCCAGTAGGTTTTACCATCCATTTGTATCAGGCCAATATTGGTAATCGGTTTCTTAACAATACTATATAGTTTGTTCAGGTCAGGGTTGATGGCTGAACTTGCAAAACCATGTTGCACCGATATGACTTGCTTTTCCGGGCCGGTGAATTCAAAAAATGCCTGGTAACAACCGCTAAATGTAAACATCAGCGTAAAAACCGAGGCGATCACAGCGGTGTAACGATGGTTACGCCTTGCTTTTACCAATGGGTTGCCCTTTACTTTTTTACTGTTCGTGCTGAAGAAGATATATAACCCCATCGATGCTGTTAAGAAACCTAATCCGGCTAAAGTCATGACTACCAATAAGCGTCCCTTACCTAAAAAGTTTATCCAACCCCAGGTATGTACCAGGTCAAAGAATTTGGTAAAGGCTGCCCGGTTTTTATCAACGGCAACCGAAAAGCGGTCCTGCCCGGTTTCTACATACAAACGGATGTCGTCACTGCGCTTAAATTGTACTTTATAAACCGGGAGCAAACAATAGATGGGTTTATATTCCCCATCAAATTTGGTGATGAGAGAGGCATAGTCGACAGGCGCTCCGGTTTTATTATTCAATACTGTACTAGCTGCCTCACCGCAGCAATCCATGCCAGCGCTCATTGGCATTTCCATAGCGGGCATCTTGCTTTTGGCATTTTTTGGCGGGCCCTCCAAGAATATGCGGGCGATGTATTGCGCATACAGCCAATCTCCTTTAGCTAAAATATTACCATTACTGGCACTAATATATTGCAGTTCATACTTTTTGCTGGTTTTTACCTGGTAGAACCAGTTGGTATCAATATGAACTAATCGGACGCTGTAAATGCTGTCGATTTTATTTTGCTCCAATACCTGCTTTAATGACCGTTTGATCTTACCGCTGTTAATGGGAACAACCGGGATGCTTTGTGTTTTCATGGCCGGGCGCAGATTGGTCATAATGGGATGCATAAAGCCGCTGCATGCCCATAATAATACGGGAATTGCGATAATAAGGGAGCAGATGCGGTGCCATTTATAAATATTTTTACGGATCATGATCTTTGATTTAGTGTTTGCCGAAATGATATGCAAGTCCCAATGTAAACGCCCTCGGATCGCCGAGGTTATAGCTGTAGGACGCTTTCTCCCCAGTCACGGTAGCCGTAGCCAGCGTCGCATAATAGGTGTTAAATACATTAAGCGCATTCACCCAGATCTCTGCCGGGCCAAATTCATAGCCGGCGCGTATATTGGTTACCTTAAAGCCGTCATAGGTGCGCAGTTGTTTATTATCTTCATAATATCTGCCTATGATCTGCTCTTCTGCGCCTATACGGAAGCCTTTGATATAATGAGGCTTATAAACAACCTCTGCGTTGCCCGAAAAGTGCGGGGCGTTGGGCATTTCGTAACCGTCATAATTTACGCCGCTGGCTACATAATTTACGAACTTATGCAAGGCATTTGTTCCGCTCATCCGCAGGTACAGGTCTTCTACCGGACGATAAATGATGCCGTACTCAATGCCTTTGTGGCGGGTAGCTCCGGCGTTCTGCGGTGCGGTGGTGTTATCCGGCAAACGCACGTTGATAATCTCGTTAGTGCCGTTCATCAGGTAAAAACTGTAATCGATATACAGTTTGTTCTGTACCAATGAAAGCCAGCCGCCTAATTCATAGTTTTTAAAGGTTTGTGGCAACAGATAGGCGTTGTTCGTAGTTTTGCCAAATACGTCTGTGATCTGCGGGGGTACATAACCTTCACTGTAGGTACCGTAAAAGCCGATACCGTGGTAATTATAAGTGAACCCGATCTTGGGGGCGACTTTGCCATAATTTGTAATAGTGGAGGGTCCGCCGGTTACTTTAGAACCAGGTAGTGCATTAACAAATGCATATTGGAAAGCGTCATAACGCAACGCCGTAGAAATACGCAGCCCTGGTGCAATGGTGAAATCATAATCTGCATAGGAACCAAAGTTACTGATGACCGTATGGTAATTAGCCATTACCGAATCAGGGTTGAGCTTAGTATAGCTAACATAGTTGGTTACGCCATTCTGTGTTTGTTTTTTGATCCAGATAAAATCCTGAAAAAAGGATTGCGGATCAAGCTCCGCGCTGGTGCCGACGATCAGTTTACTATTTAAAAATTTAAAACGCTGTACATGCTGTAAAAATAAACCGTAAGATTTAAAGGCATTCGTATTGATGTTACCGCTGGCGGTATCCGGCGAAACAGGGTTAGTTGCCTTGCCGCCGGTTCGGTAAGTAGCAATTGAGTATGAAGGGTTTTGGGCGACCGAGTTATCGCGGTACAGAAACGTAACGCTGGTTGTACCATTCGCGCTCCATTTGTGGGTGAGCGTAGAGTGTGCACGTAAAGCGGTCACCTTACGATAAGTGAAAAAGGACTGCGCCGAATAGTTTTTGCTGGCAAAGTGTGTACTGTCCAAACTGCCGTACATATCGCTGAAATAATTGATATAGGATACGCTGTTTGTCCATAGGGTGGCACTATCAATATGATAGTCTAATCTTGCGGTTACAGCTGTTTTATGAAAATCGCTGTATTGGATCGGGCCGTTGGTTTGGTTGGCATAGTAGCCACTGACAATAAAGCCCAGTTTCCCTGAAGTTGTACCAACCTGGCCGTCCACGCGCTTGTATCCCTGGTTACTGGTTTGACCGCTGATATAGCCCGAAGAATAAGCCGGTGGTGCCTGGGTGATCAGGTTGATCACCCCGCCGATGGCTTCTGCGCCATACAAGGCCGATGACGGGCCTTTAATGATTTCGATATTCTTCGCTGCGCTCATGTTCATTTCCAGCAGGGCATTATGATTAAATACCGCTGAGGTTCGCAAAGGCAGGCCATCTTCTAGATATAAGAACAAATTATTAGTATTCATCGGCTGGCGGATGCTCATTTCGTGCTGTTCGTTGCCGAGGTTCACCATATTTACACCACTGACCTTATTCACTAATTGGTCGAGTCTTTGGGCCTTTGTGTCTTGTATGGTTTGACTGGAAACAGTAGCAATAGCTATAGGTGCTTCGCTGCGTTTTTCCGCAGTGCGGTTAGCGCTTACCACTACCTGGTTCAACTGGCTGGTGGCTGGTTGCAAAGCGATGGCTATCATGGTGCCATTTACTTCTGCTAAACGGGTCTGGTAACCAATTGACGTAATTTTAAAAGTTTTGGCCGAGGTGTTAATTTTAAAGCTACCATCCAGGCCCGATGTTACTACGATACCAGTCGTGTCAGAAATCGTAGCAGCCGGTACAGGCTCTTTGGTCACGGCATCGAATACTTTACCGTGGATAGTTTGACCGTAAAGATTACCTGCAAAAAATAAAATGCAAATCAGAAATATAGATTTTTCCATAAGAAATATAGCGACAAAGCGACACGGATAAATCCGGTCGGTTTGTTTCAGGCAAAAGAAATAATGATTAAAAATGCCCGGAATGGGCAAGGATATTAAACAGCCTGTTTAGGCGGTCTGAAAATAGTTTCGATATAAGCATTGCTATACCGATGAGTATAATGAGGGAACGTACTTTTATGCGCTTCTAAAGTAAGCGGTTCTATAAAAGTCATTTGATATGGCTCCTGAAAAAAGAAAACCTCCAGGCGACCCAGGTTATTTTGGGCTTCCTGTTTCTTTTGGTTTTCTTCTGCCTGTTTGATCTTTCGCATGAAGTAACATTTTCCGTTACAATGCAGCCAGGGTTTGTCCCGGTTAATACAAAGGTTTTCAGCGATATATTTATGGTTCATCTCAAATCCGGCATATACGAAGAAGAGCGAACAGTTGGAGCTGATCAGCACTACAAGTAGCAATATGGCGGTAAAGCGTTTGAACATTCGCGGCAAAGGTAATAAGAAGTACCGGTTTTGAATAGTTTTAGATAAAGATAAAAGTGAAAAGCGGGTGGCATCTATGTTCTGTAAATGAAAAAGTTGAGTAGCTTGAAGTGCCACTCAACTTTTCTTGCGGAGAGGGAGGGATTTGTAACACCTCTAAATGAGTTTGATAACCAATGTCTTACGGGTGAGATGACGGTTTACGCACCGAATTACGCACCACTTTCTTGCTATAGTTTAATCGCAAATCTTATGACATAAAGATACGGCTTTTCAGGCTAATAGACAACAAATATCAAATGAAGATTGGCAACAAATGATAAGTAGCCAGCGTTGTGCGACCTTCCCTGCATGACAGCTACAACACGCGGTTGATCTTGTCCGAAATCGCTTGCAAGTCCTTTCAAACTCCTTACGGATGGACGAATGATGATCTTCAAACCCGCAACGGCTGTCATATTATGCCAATAATCGTAAGGTGGCATCTATATCCACGTCGCTAAAATAATACAGTGGTCTGTAATGCTAATTATCTAAAGAAATATCGGTCGATAAACATTAACACCCTGTTAAAGTGCTTTGCGAAAAAACACACCGTTGTCCGTAACTTTGGTAACCAGATCATTACACCTATGAAAGAATATTTTAAGCCCCGCGACCCGTTTGATTTTGCAATGGATACCCTCGACATCGGCAACCCGCTAACCTGGAAGCGGACACATTTTTTAAAACACCTTTTTAAGCGAATATTCGCTATACCTGAAGATAAGATCGAAGAATTTTACCGCCGTCACCTAACTCATTATTTAACAAGCCGGGCCGATGGTCATGAAGAAATTTTCTTTAAGTATTTATGGGGCGTGATCGAAAGGCAGCTAAACGTATTACTGGGGAAGAACATTTATGATAAAGATCATGTTCAAAACGAGCGGCAGATTGCAAGGCTAAAAAAGTTCACAGAAGTCCTTATCCGTTTAGATCGCTGGAATGTCCACAAATCCAACGATGCCGTGATCGCGCAACAGGAGTTTGAGATACAAACGCTTAGGCAGCAAATAGCGAGTTTAGAAGCTGAAAGAAAAGAAAATAGCCTATGGGACACAAATGATTATATCATTATCAGGGATGGCCAGGCGCTGGCTATCCTCGACCTCTGCCTTCAGATGCAGGAGTTGAAAACCCCGGACGGTAAAGAGCTGCTAATCACTCCCGCGCAGATCGCCTGGGCGAAGATGATTAGCAAATACTTCCGGGAGGACGACCCTCAAAACAAAGGTCAGACTAAAGAAATTAAAATAGACCGCTTGCGGTATTATTTACGTGGCATTGACCCGAAAGACCCGAAAAAGCGGGAGAATGAAATACCCGGAAAGCACCAACTTTACACCATAACGCCGGTAAAGAAACGGAAATAACACTATCGCCTGATGGCAGAATGTGCAAACGCCGTACTACAGCATCAAACTGGTATTGAATCTGTTAGATATTCTCTTTTGTATTATTCAAACTACCCCAAATTTACCACGCAAACGCCGTGGTAACAAAAAGCCCGTTCCATAGCATTCTTTTGTCCCAAAACAAAGGCTATGGAAATTATTAACAATGAAGCCCTTAGCCGCTGTATCCGGGATGCAGTGAAGGCAGAATTACAGGAACATTTTAAAACAGGCGGTAGCACTGACAGTGGCAGCCGGGAACGGCTATTGTCCAAACAGGAACTGGCCGCGGAATTAGGCGTGTCGCTGATGACACTGACCGAATGGATGAAAAAGGGACTGCCCTTTTTACGCCTGCATAAGCGGGTCTATTTCAAAATGAGCGAAGTGCTCGAAACCATGCAACAAAAAAATTAAGATTTAGGAGGGAAAGATGAACATCGAATTTATCACCAAAGATGATTTAAGGAAGATTGAAAATTTATTAGGAGAAATCAAAGGGCTGCTTAAACCCGAACAAGGCGAAAGTAAACAATGGCTCAAAAGTGCAGAGGTACGCAAACTATTAAACATCTCACCGGGTACCCTGCAAAACCTGCGGATCAACGGAACGCTACGTTACACGAAGATCGGCGGTATGCTGTACTACAAGTTGGAAGACATCACCAGGCTATTGGAAGGAGGTCAGCAATGACCAACACAAGCGTTCAAAAGGAAGCGGCTGAATACAGCAAATGGGTTAGACGCATGAGCGCAGACAGCCGGATAATCGCTTCACATGTAAGCCTGTTCACGGGCCTGTTCGTCTGCTGGCAGCGCAGCGGCTTTCAGAATCCATTTTCCGTTAACCGGAAAACACTTATGGCGTACAGCAGGATTGCATCGATTGCGACCTATCATAAATGCATCCGGGAACTGGATGAGTTCGGATACATCCGTTACCAGCCGTCTTATCATCCGAGGCTTGGAAGCCTCGTTTACTGGCCGGGCTAAAATTAATGAAACTTATATACAAGCCCCATGACAGGTCAAAGGCCTGTCATGGTTAAATGGTTTCGACATGGCGGAAACAACTGTCCTTTTCTTGCAAAAGAAAAGGAGCAAGCGGAAGTTGGGCAGAGCCCTACTTTGCTTGCTTTTTGCACTGCAAAAAGGGTTTGGCGTATCCTCCGGGGATACTTAAGGGCGTTTTCGCTGGCAAAAGAAAAGAAAAAAGGATACTTGGCAGTATCCCATATAAACAAATAAAGGCATAGCTGTATAAATAGCCATGCTGGTGAAAACAAAGGATTATGATGGAAGATATTAATATCAGATCGGTTAGGTACCCGCTACCTGTCGACGAAAAATTAGTAAAGATCGCCCTTAAACTGGGCCGCACAAAGCGCCAGGTTTTTATGCAGATGGTCGATTATTTCTACAAGAGCAAGAAAGACCCGCTTGACCTGAATGATGAACTGTTAAAAAACGCGCTGATGAAGAATCATAAGGATTACATCGGCTTTATCCGAAAACAGGAAGACATGCTGCTCATTCCCATTAAAACGGAAATGGATAGGATGGTCACTTCACAGATCAAGATCATTGACCGCTTTAACAGCGAAGTTTTGAAACACAATGTGGATGTGCTTAACAAGCAAAACGTGCATGATCAGAAACTAAGCGCCATTGCTTTGATAATGGAGACCATTCAAAAAAGTTTTAAAAGTAAGGAACAGTTAAAAATGCAGTTTCTGCATATCCTGGACAGTTACATTAAATCAAGAGATGCTTTCGGCCTGATGACTTCCGGGAAGGAAAAAGAGGAATTGATCTCTGTTACCAAAGCGCAGGTCAGCCTGCTTTAGGAGGAATATATGTTTATCAATATAACCGACAATAAAGAAGCCGCCAACAAAGGCAGTAGCGCGGGGCTGGTGCATTACTTGGAAAAGGAGAACAGGCTGGATCAAAAACAAGAGCCGGAGTACTGGTTAAATGGCCAGCAAATCAAGGTTGAACCTTACGAAGTCATGCGGAAGATCGACAGCAATGTCCGAAAACTGGGTAACAACGACGCCAAGTTTTTCTTGATCAATATCAGCCCCAGTCAAAAGGAGATCGCTTTCCTAAAGGAGCAATATGGCGAGGCTGGTGCCAGGGAACAAATGAAAGGGTTTGCCGTCCGTGTAATGGATGCCTACGCTCAAAATTTTAAACGCGAAGGCATCAACAGTCATGAAGACCTGGTATGGTTCGCCAAGCTGGAAAACTACCGCTATTACGGTCATAAAGATCCAGAAGTCAAGCAAGGGCTTAAAAGACGAGGAGATCGAAAGGATGGCGAACAGATGCATGTACAGGTGGTTGTGAGCCGCAAGGATGCAACCAACAGCATCAAACTTAGCCCGATGAACACTTCGCGAGGCAGTAATGCTGAGCACTCTAAAAAAATGGGGCAGTTTGACCGCTTGGCATTCAAGCAGAGTGGGGAAACGCTGTTTGATAGCCTGTTTTCGTTTGACAGGCAGCTCAAAGATACAATGGCTTATGCTAATGTCCAAAAGAATGGTGAACTGCCGCAACGGGAACAAATGGGCTTGCTTACCGAGGGTGCTTCGCAAAATTATCAGAGCAAAGCCATCGCTAACGAGCTTGCCCAGGGAGTTGCGGAGGGTTTGTTCCAAACTACAGGCGATATGCTGGCAACCGCCGGTAAAACGGCAGCAGGTTTCCTGGAAATACTAATGGAACCAGTCTACACAGGAGGGGCGAATATCGTTTCAGAAAGCGAGGCCGAGCAAAGGAAAAAACGAAAGAAGCGGTCGCAAAATCAGCAGATCACGCGCTAATGCTCATATTTGCATTACCAGAGATCAAAGGTTCACCCAACAAGTTGTATTGATATTCCAATTCAAATGCATTTAGCACACTTAAATGCGCGATCAGATATGCAAGTGTACTTTCAGCCCCCTGGTTACGGTTTACGCCGGCAGCGCCGAGGCCATCACAACAACCCTTTGTTTCATGATCATAAAGCGGAACGCGAAGTGTATTTTCTCCAAGAAACCATAAATAGCATAAAAACATTTTCCGGATAGATTCAGGTTGATGGTCTACACGATATGCCTGAATATACATCAGAACCATGCCCATCGTTTCAATCGCCTGCTGATCGAAAACCGGCATTTCGCTATTCTTTTGATGCCAGCCGTTATTGCCAACCGGACTTAAATAACCGTTTTTTAAAGTGAGTTCATTCAGAAATTCTAAAGACTCCAGTGCAATCTGCTTCACCATTTTGTTGCCTGTTATTCCACAAGAATGAAACAGCGCAAGCGGAAAAATAGCATTATCATAGGTTAATTTTTCTTCAAACCAGTGCCAATCGTCCCTTTGGTGTTCACGATAAGCCGCAACGACGATCTCCGTTAATTCATTGAGCTGGGTTAACATACGCTCATCCGCAGTATGTACCTGAAGGAAATATGCAATTCCTATTATAGTGTTTAATACTCCGCGTAAGTGCTTCAGGTTTTGAAAATGAGGGACGGAGCGAAAAAAGAGTTCTTCTGCAAATTCCTGATAGGAGGTATTGGGTGCGCTGCTGATCATATAGCCGAGCGCCCACACTGTGCGTCCGAAAGAATCCTCTGAGCCTACCTCGTCCAGATAACTCCGGTTAAAGCTCAGAAAATTCCTGAAGTTGCCATTGTCCAACTGCATATAGTGAATATAGCTCAGGTAAACGGGTAGCAAGTTAAGCGCCTCCTGGCTTTTGTTCTGACCATAGGCCATCAAAGCCATAATAAGTGCTCTTGAATTATCATCCAGGCAATAGCCTTCCTTTAGGTTTGGAATACCAAATTTTGCATGCTGTACAATTCCCGTATCATCTGTTAATCTTTTAACATGGGCAAGGCTGAACATGGGCATAATTTCCGGGTCGACAAGCTGATGGAGCTTTTGTTCCTCAAAATTATGTTTATTGTGTATAGCGTCCTGAAAGAGAATGATATATTCCGCGCCTATTTTGGGCCATCGCAAATTAAGTCCATATTGGTAGGCATTGTTTTTCAATTGATCACGCTCGGTATTGTTTTCCAGTAATTCCTTCACGATAAGGGATAGCCCACCGGCGTCTTTGAAGTTAAATAATCGGCCACGGTTATTTTCCAATAACTCGCAGGCATGCCAGTAAGGGGTAGAAACGATAGCAGCGCCGGCTCCTACCGCATAAGACAGCGTGCCGCTGGTGATCTGGGCTTCATTCAGATAGGGTGTTACGTAGATAGTTGCAGCAGTCAGGTAGTATATCAATTCTTCTTCTGAGACGAAATGATTAATAAAGGTCAGGTGGTTTTCTACCTTAAGCTGAATAGCAAGTAGTTTAAGGAACTCGCGATACTCCTCTCCTAAGTTTTTCAGAACACCGGGATGAGTATTTCCCAGTATTACATACATCACATCGGGATACTCCGCAATTATAGCAGGCAAAGCCTGTATAACCGTTTCCAGTCCCTTGTTCCTGCTGAGTAACCCGAAGGTAAGCAATACGCGTTTATCGCGGAAAGCCGCAATCTTTTTTACCGGATTTTCGGTGGGCGCTTCCAGATCAGGAACCCCATGTTCAATTAACTTGATCTTTGCATCGGGAATATTATAAATTTTTACCAGAAAATCAACGGCACACCTGCTCATAACTACAACATTTGTGGATTGATTAGCGATCTCTTGTATGATTGCCTTCTGCATAAAAGATGGTTCCCTTAGTACGGTATGCAGTATGGTGATCACCGGTTTATTAAGCCCGTTGATCAAGGGGAGAATGTAATTACCACTATCACCGCCAAATATCCCGAATTCATGTTCCAGTACGCAAACATCAACAGGACTGGTATTAATGTAATTAACCGTTTTGAGATAATCTTCCTGGTAGTTTTGCCTGATAACAAACTTTACTTCTTCCGAGTAGTCATATTGCTGCAAATCCTCCGAATCGTTTAGGGCTATAACAAAACCCGTTTCTACCAAGTTACCTTTTTTTAAATTTACGCCTATGGCTTGCATCAGGTTTTTATTAAATGTAGCTATCCCGCACTCACGGGGCGTATAGGTAGAAATATAAGCAATTTTCATATCGAATTGGAGTTAAAAGTAGATGGTCCACCGTTAAAGGAGTGCATTAAAAACGGATGCCGGGGCAATGGCAAATGTTTCAGGCAATTATTATTTGTTTCAGGAGAGTTTTTATTATAGCATCCGCCTGGGATTATAGGCACAAGGGATTACAACCCGTACATAGATAAATTTTCCGTGGTCATTTTTACTATTCAATATCACCCGAGAAAATACATCTTTTAACAGATTAAATAGCTCAGACAGATTTCAGATATCCTGAATTGTCGTATAATTGTTTTCGTATTAATCATTATTTCTTTTTTTTAGTAACAGGTGAAAGTTCAATTTTAGACATACTGGTTTTACCCGTTTGATAGGCTGAAGCCTCTTTTTTAGCATTCAGACTGGGCGCTTTCTTCGCGTCCTTGCTTACATTCTTACCTTTCATGAATTCGTTTTTATTTATTTAATGAACATTTCTTTTTTCAGCTTGCGGATATTTGCATCCAGCAGGTTAACATTCAGGTCTTCATAATGGTCGTTCCGATACTGAACCAGTTTTTTGATGCCTTGTTCTACTTCTTTGATCATATTATTAATATAATTAAGCGCCCCATATTTGGCCTTTTCCATAGCGGTAACTTTGTCCGTATATCCATAAAACATATCATCGTCTGGTGGTAGGGAGTATTGAAAACTGGGCATTTGACCAAGACCATCCATAAACCCGGTAACTGGCAGCCCTCTTTTAAAAAGCCTGTGTAGTACCGGTTTAAAGTCATTTACAGAAACTTCTGTAACGGTCGTGTCGTTTTTGTAAACACAGTAATATTTAAAAAAGTGATTATTTTTCATGGTTTGATGTTAAGGATGATCCGCTCAGAAACAGAAATGGGCTAAGAAGTATCGTTACGAAATACCAGCCGGCTGACAAAGTATTGCTATCACTGTGCCTTCCGGGTTAGGTAAATCTATAGGAATTGTAGTGACTGCTTTTAAAGATGTCTGTACCAGCAATGATTTTTTATCCCGGCGTTAAGCTGCTCCATGCCGATGTTACTCAGATTAGTCTGATTAGAAGTGCAATTAAATTGCTCATCGAAGCGAATCTCGCCAAGTATTTTTCCCTTGTCGATGACAAGAAACCGACCATTTCCGCCTGGTAATACGGCCATATGATGGTCGGCACCCCGGATATCGACAAAGAGGTGAAACTGCTGTTGCTGAGAGAAAGATGATATTACTGACATTTAATTTAAAATTAGCAGACGTGTATATTTATTGATGCTGGTTTACAGGAAATTGTGTGTAAATAGCAGCGCGCATCATATCCGGATGTTATGGCACTGCTGTTTCTTGTTCAGAGTAGCTCAAAACGCCTGTGATATTTATTGGTTGGCCAACAGTTCTGTTGTTTATGGCTGGCAAATGACAGGTATTAGTATTATAAGCTTAATACCTTAATAATTTTATGATTTTGTTTTAGTAGAGGTGTAACGTGCTGAATGACCGATTGTCTGGCATCGTTTGGAGAATAAGTAAATCTAATGTTTATTAGCGTGTGGTTTGTCACAGAACTCACATATAAATCTACAGATATTCAATATCTTATGTAATTATAAATACCGATTTGCCACTATGGCTGCGAGAGAGTGGCTTTTTGAACGGAAACTACACTATCCTCAACAAACTGGCTTATGCCGCGTCGTGGCAGGGTATGCAAATACTCCTTATAATGAAGTTCCACGTAGGCACCCGCATAAGCGTTCAATTGAGCGGCAACATTAGGATCTGTAACCGAAAACATAAATTCGTTCGACTGGATACTACCTTGTACCGGCGTACGTATACCCGACTGTATTAGCCGGCCGTCAAAGGTTTTGAACAAGTATTCCTTATGAGCAAAGTAATTCATTGTACCCGCTTTAACGCCGTCGCCAAAAACGAAGTAATAACGGTAATAAAATATCCCTCCAAGTATGGCCGTAAGAATTATGCTACAACAACGGTAATCTTTTTATACTTTTTCATAATATTAATATTTAGGTAACATCCCGGTGCTCAATTGCGAGCGATCTGTATTTATTATTCAGGTTTAAAAAGCCTCGCCCAGATTTAATATAACGGCACTATAGCCTTTACTAAACCCGTAATCTATGCCTATATTTGTATTAGAGCCTTTATTAAATTTGATCCTTAAACCAGTGCCCGCAGCAGGGTGCCAGGAAGTAAACAAGGTTCCGGAGCCGCTCACGGAGTTGATATCAGTAAAAACGACAAAACCCAGCAATCCGTTAGGGGTGATGTCCCTGCGGTATTCGCTTTCGAAATAAAATAATGACTTTCCTCGGTAACGATTCTGATCGATGCCTTCGCCAGACCGGTTATATGGGTCCCAGCCGATGCTCGGCAGGTCGAGATAGGGCGCATTGCTGTTAAACACCGTCCAGAAATATGACCAAAATGCCAGTGTGTTTTGCTGATTTCTGTTTTTACCATTAAGCGGCACATATTTCCGGTAATCAACGTATAATGAATGCCAGCTATTATTACTGCCCAGAAATACGGGATTAATACGATACACAATATTAAAATATGAACCCGGAAGCGGGTTGATAGAATTGTTGCGGGTATCATAAAGTAAATTGATATTAATTCCGGAAGAAACCGAACTGCTGCCAGTGCCATAATTATAACCGGTAAACTGTTTGAGATTAACAGTTGGATCGTCACTTTTTATATTACTGCGGTAATCTATACTATAGCCGCCGCCTGCAAAAAAATAGGGCTTAATTTGCTTTAGCGCGCTTTGATAAAAGCGAATGTAGTTATCGTCTACCAGTGTCTTATCGCTATACGAATGACCGCTGCCCAGCCCCCAGGTATATTGTGGGTAAACCAGTAGGCGGATATCTCCCTGTATATTCCACGAGTTGTCCTTTAACCAGATACTGGAGCGCAAAGGCAGCCCAAAACGATCTTTCAGATTCCAGTACGGTGCAAAGGTTGCGCTGGAAAGGTTAGTAGTCTTTTGCGGACCAAGGTAAGTTCCGGCAGTGGTGCTCGTTATCAGCGCTCTTCCTGTACCTCCGGGTACTGCTCCGGGTACAGGTAAAATAGAGAAGTATATTTTCTTTTCGTACTGTGCGCGTGGTTTTCCCGGGCTGATATGGAAGATATCCTTTGCGATATCGATCAGATCGGTTTGCCGTGCGGTATCTTTGATCGCGCGTTGTTTGGGGATCATATTAGACGCATCCTGAGCCTGTGTTTTCGGCGCAAAAAAACTGCATACGCCTACAATAACCGCTAAAAGACATACTTTCATCTCTGTTGCCATTCAATTTTCGACCAGCAATAATGCCTGTCAGGCTGGCCGCCATTTTTTATCGTCATTCTATTTGTTTTTTCTAATGGTAGGGATAATCTCAGTTTTTAATGCTGCTGTTTTGCTGGCCTGGTAGTCAGACGGTACTTTTTTTCCAACCGGATTGGGTAGGTTTTTCTTATTTTTGCTCATGATACAATGTTTTTAATATGCCTTTCTTAATTTGATGATTCGCATCCAGTGCATTAGCTTCATTACCGGATAAACCGGGTCGATCTCGAACCAACGTTTGCCAAAGTTTGGACTATTAGGGTGTTTGTGGTGATTATTCTGGAATAATTCACTGAGCATCAGGAAGTCGAACGGCGTCGTATTTTTTGATTTGTCCTTATTGTCAAAATTGCGGTAGCCGTATTTATGCCCGCACCAGTTGACAATAGCGCCGTGGATAGGCCCCATCATAAAGTGGATTGGCAGCAATAAGAACATCCACCAATGTGCGGCGAAAAAGATATAAAACGTGGTATAAGCTGCACCAAACAATAACCTGGACAAGATTGACGAACCCATCCAGTCAATCACCGGCCATTCGGGATAGTGTCCCGGAAACAGTGTTTCCTGGTTTTTGTTGCGTTTCTCATAATCCCTGTAAGTATGAACGGTAGCTTTCATCATTTGAAAAATGTCTGCGAAGAAGTGCGGCGAATGCGGGTCTTTTTCCGTATCGCTATACGCGTGATGTTCCCGGTGCATCAGGGCGTAGGCCTGTGGGTTTAAAAACGATGCGCCTTCAAAAAGGTAGGCGAATAGATAAAACACACGTTCCCAGAATTTATTCGTAGTAAACATCAGGTGCGAAGCATACCGATGCTGGAAAAATGTTTGGAAGAACAGCGACATAAACCAATGCGCTAAAAAGAAAATCAGAATGATCATAATAGAAAATAAATTTGAGAAACATTAATTTGCTGACTGATCGATAAGAAGCGTGGGGAGAGGTTTTATGGTACTATCGGCCTGAACTGCCTGAACGTAAACGCAAAATGGATTTAAATGCGTTTTTGAATCAAAATTGAGCTGATTAAACTAAAGGCAGTTACTTTTTATAGAAGAACTAATATTATAACGCCCCCGCCCGGTATTTGTTGGCGGTTGCATCATATAATTATCAGGCAAAGGTAAAACCTACTCGGCACCGCCATATACCTGATGCACAAAAGAATGCCAGGAGAGATTTTTTAGGGATCAAGCGTGTTCAGCCAGGGCGCTTTTAAAATAATCTTCAAACTCCTGTAGGAAAACCGTATTCTGCCGGGATGAGGTGAAAAGCCTTTCAATATGGCTGGTTGAGAGACCTCCCGAAAGAGCCAGCCGGACAACAGATGGATTATCGGCAACCCAGGCGGACTTTATGCAGTGATCCTTTAAAAAGGAAATAAATATATCAGCTTTGTGCGTACCTGAAATATTAAGAAGGGCCTGGCTCATTAATTTCAGTTCGCCTAAAACAAGAGGATAGTCAGCTGCATTGAAATGCTTTGGATCAGTTAGATTATAGGAGCTGTGGGTCATATAAAAAATAATTAAAATCGGTATATAAAGAAATGAATAAAAGGAAATAAATGTAATACTGTCAGAACTGATTGTAATAACTTTCAATCCGGTTTTTAATATCCCGGAGGATGGATATAGGCAGCGCTTTACCCGACACCTGCAGCCAAATACACTTAGCGTTTTGAGAAAGTACAGCGATGTTAATACTGTTGAACCATATCTCATATAATCCCGCGTTTAAAATTACTTCACAATAAATTAATTCACCGTTAAATTGTAATCCGAAACCGAACGCCGAAGTAAGGGCCTGCTGCTGCGGTACGACAAGGACTTTCAGGAAGGCTATGATATAATCTTTCTCTACCTGGTCAAATTTATCGAAACCGTTTAAAGTATACCGGTCATTTGTCAAGGTTGCATTGCCTACAAATGTTTCATCTTCAAATAGTAGATGCTTGCCGGTATTGAAGAACTGCTGTTTATAAAATGCCAGTATCGTCTCTACCTGGATGTAGCGCTCTATGCTATCTTTTTGTAATAATAATCCTGTTCGGTAAACCATATTTGCATTTATTTTAGCTGGTGAAAAAATTAACGCCCAGCACATTGACATTTACTTTAGGCGCTTAGAGAGACATCATCAGATAATCACGATCGGTCATCAAACTATCGTAAGCAGAAAAGATGGCTGATTTTATTTCGCACGCACAGTATAAAATCTCCATGCGCGTTTATCTGACGGGAACTGTTGGATATGCTGTGATTAACGATAGTAAAGATCATCAATTTAATTTAATAAGTTGAAATTTACACGAGAAATCAGATTATCTATATCAAATGGCTTGCTTATATAATCGTCTGCACCACAAAGCGCTCCTAAAAGATGCTTTGAGCCGTGAGTGGCAGATATTATAATAATAGGAATATCCTGTGTTTTGGATTGTTTTTTTAAGATCTCGGCAAATCTGGCGACCATCCATGTCACCAAGCATTACATCCAGTAAAATTAATTGCGGTTTAAAAGAAAGTATTGTTTCATCCACAAAGTGTCCACTATCCAACTCATCGACCTTAAAACCCTCCAGTTCTAAAACCAATCGGATAATATCGCGTATGTCACGATCATCGTCTATGACCAATATTCTCTCGTTTCCTGCTATCATCGATTTGTGTTTTAAATCGACTTGACCTGAAACCATGACGACAGCGTTACTGTTACAATAAAGGTGCCATGATTATCAATAATCATGGCACCAGGTTATTTAGGTGATAATACAATTAGGGATAGTTTGTAATATACAACTTAACAATATTGTATATTACAAACTATCCCCACGAAAATATTTACCTTTAGAGATATTAGCGATATAATCAATGTTGTCCAACCCGGTTTTGAAGAGAAATAATGTAAAAGTAATAGGTAACGGTCAGCAGGTTATACTTTTTGCGCACGGGTTCGGATGCGATCAGAATGCATGGCAATTTGTGGTAAACGATTTTATCGATGATTATAAAGTCGTTTTATTTGATTACACTGGCTCAGGTCAATCGGATATCACTCAGTACAAAAAAGAAAAGTATAATCAAATTAATGGTTATACCCAGGATCTGATCGAGATCTGTAATGCCTTAAAAATTACAAAGGCCATTTTTGTAGGGCATTCTGTAAGCGCCATGATTGGTTTGCTTGCCGCTAATAAACACCCTGAATATTTCTCCCGGCTTATTTTTATTGGTCCTTCTCCTCGTTATTTGAATACAGAAAATTATATCGGCGGTTTTGAGCAGCATGACCTGGAAAGCTTGTTCGAGTTTATGGACAGTAATTATCTTGGCTGGTCTGCTGCCATGGCGCCGGCAATTATGGGTAATTCCAACCGGCCTGAGCTTGGTGAATTTTTAACAAACAGTTTTTGCTCAACCGACCCCGAAATTGCCAGGGAATTTGCCCGTGTTACTTTTTTTGCCGATAACCGTACCGATCTATCTCTTTGTAAAGTTGACAGTCTGACTTTACAATGTTCTGATGATATTATTGCGCCGGATACCGTTGGCCGGTATGTTAATGAATATACTCCCGGAAACCAATTGGTGAAGTTAAAGGCTACTGGGCACTGTCCTCATATCAGCGAACCCGAGGAAACTGTCGCTGCGATCAAAAAATATTTAAAGTTAAACTGAAAGGATGGAATTATCGGCCGGTGAGCAACATGAATTTCTCGCGTCACTCATTGATGCAGAAGAATTATACCAAAATGCACCTTGTGGTTATCTATCCATATCACCAAACGGAACCATTATTAAGATAAACCGGACGTTGTTATCGTGGCTTGGGTTTGATGAACGAGAGCTTCTTGGTAAAATGTTTACCTCATTATTACCTAAGGGCGGTCAATTGCATTTTGAAATGTTTTATAAGCCTCTGGCGGTGGTCAATAAATCGGTAAAGGAATTCAGTTATGATATCTTACGCAAGGATGGTACGCTGATGACCGTTTTAATGAATGCATCCGCTTTTATTGGCAGCGGAGGGCAACTTTTGGCTTTTAATAATGTCTTAACGGACAACACCGAGCGAAAGCAGTACGAGCAGGATATCATTCAAGCACGAAAAACTGCAGAAAGTGAAAGAAAGCGATTACAATTCATGGCCGATCTTGTACCTGAAATTATCTGGACAGCCACAGAAGGCGGTCGGATAGATTATGTAAACGCTCGTTTTTGCCAATATTTTGATTGCGATGGAATCGAAACACGCACAGCTTTTATACTTGCCAAAGTGCATCCTAAAGATCAGCGGGAACTGTTGAAAAGATGGTACCAATGCCTCGCCAATGGTAACGACTTGCAAATGGACGTACGGCTTATCAATATCGCGGGGAAATATGAATGGCATTTACTCAAAGCAGCCAAATTCCGGGATAATGATGGCAACCTCACCAATTGGTTTGGTTCATGCGCAAATATCAACGATCATGTTAACGCCTTAAAGAAAAAAGATGAATTTATTAATATTGCCAGTCATGAACTTAAAACACCGATCACCAGTTTAAAGGCAGTAATGCAATTGCTGGATCGGCTGAAGACGACCCCGGAGAACAAAATGATCCCAGGGCTGATCGAAAAAGCGAACCGGAACATAAATAAGGTACATGCTTTAGTTCAAGACCTTTTAAATGCAAGCCAAATGAACGACGGCCAGGTACATTTAAATAAAAAGGTAGTTGATATGGCCGAATTGGTGAAAAATTGGGTTTACGAAATACGTATCGATAACAAGAGTAAAATCATAACTTCCGGCGATCAAAATTCAATGGTTTTAGCCGACGAGATCAGAATAGAACAGGTTGTAAACAATTTTATCAGCAACGCTATTAAGTACGCCCCCGGCAGCGATCAGATAGTGGTTAATGTAAAAAAAGATTCTGATTCTGTACTTGTTGAGGTTTGTGATAATGGCCCAGGCATCTCACCGGACAAAATTCCACATCTATTTGAACGATATTACCAGGTGGATAGTAACAGCAGTAAATATTCCGGACTGGGTTTAGGCTTATTCATCTGTTCTGAAATAATAAAACGGCATGGCGGACAGATCGGGGCTAAAAGTACGTTAGGCGCAGGCAGTATATTTTGGTTTAGCTTGCCAAATTCTTAAGGTCTTTGTATTCAATAATGCAGGCCTTCTTGCGATAAACATCAATTGTAGCGCTCATTATCAAGCTTATTTAGCTATTCATTGATTTTAATAATTCGTAACGGCGTGTTTGCTGCCTTAAGTTGTGCAAGGCTTTGTCTTTTATCTGCCTGAGGACAGATCTTTCGCGCTCGGGCAAGGTGCTTAAAACCTTTTTGATAGTCACTGAAACAGATTCTTTTAACAATGCGTCGTCGGTTGTTCCTACTCCGGAAGCGATGGTATCCAATAAGGAATTCTCGCTTTCGTTGCCAAAGGGTGCATCAAGTGACGCTGTTCGCCTGGAGATGCTCATTACATCGGCAATTCTATCTACGGTTTTTTCCATAGATTCTGCCACTTCTTCAACAGATGGTTCACGTTCAAATTCCTGTTCAAGCCTGGAATAAGTTTTATTGATGCCTGAAATTGAACCGATCTGGTTAAGCGGAAGCCTTATGATACGGGATTTTTCGGCAATGGCCTGCAATATGCCCTGCCGTATCCACCATACCGCATAGGAAATAAATTTAAAACCCTTAGTTTCGTCAAAGCGGTAAGCTGCTTTTATTA
>JBEHXM010000065.1:0-28141 GCA_048498695.1 Bacteroidota bacterium | reverse complement strand
TGCGTCTCTGAATAAAATATTGTCAACCAATTATTTATCGATATGAAAAGGAAACTGTTACTCATTTGTTTATGCTGCATGGGCCTCACCTTTGCAAATGCGCAGGACAACCAGTTAGGCTTATTAAAATCCTATACACCCACTAAGGAAAACCTTGAATCTCGCAAGGAATTTCAGGACATGAAGTTCGGTATGTTTATCCATTGGGGTATTTACAGTGAGCTGGGTGCAGGCGAGTGGGTGATGCACGACCGTAAAATTCCTTACGATAACTATAAAAGACTGGCGGCATTTTTCCGCCCCGAAGAGTTTAACGCCAAGCAATGGGTAGCCCTGGCAAAAGCCGCGGGGATGAAATATATTACCATTACCGCACGTCACCACGACGGGTTTAGCATGTTCAAAACAAAAGCAAGCTCTTATAATATTGTTGATGCTACGCCATACCATAAAGATCCTCTGATGGAACTGGCTGAGGAATGTAAAAAGGAAGGTATCGAACTGCATTTTTATTATTCGCTGCTGGATTGGGGCCGCCCGGATTATGCTTTTGGCAGCCCTATTGTAAATGGGAAGCCTGAGAAAGGCGATTGGGACAGCTACATCAATTTCATGAAAACCCAATTGACAGAGCTGATTACCAATTACCCTGCGGTAAAGGGGATTTGGTTCGACGGCCAATGGGAGCGCCGGAGCGTGAACTGGCATTTTGACGAGATCTATCCGCTGATCCACAAGCTGAATTCGTCTATCCTGATCGGGAATAACCACCATTTAGCCCCGTTCCTCGGGGAGGATTTCCAGATGTTTGAAAAAGACCTGCCCGGCGGAAATACGACCGGATTTAGCGGCGAATCAAAAATTGGCGCTTTGCCTTTGGAAACCTGCGAAACCATTAATAACAGCTGGGGCTTTAATATCAACGACAGGGAGTATAAATCGGTAAAGCAGATCATCCATTACCTGGTGAATGCAGCAGGAAGGAATGCTAATTTCCTGCTTAATATCGGCCCGATGCCAAACGGAAAGATCCAGCCTGAATTTGTGGATACGCTAACCAAAGTGGGCGAGTGGATGAAAAAAAATGGCGAAAGTATTTATGGTACACGCGGCAACGTAGCCGAGCCACAGCAATGGGGTGTGGTTACTTCAAAAGAAAAAACCCTGTATGCCCACATCCTTTCAGCACCGGGCCAGGATTATATCTTTATCCCGTCGCTTAAACAAAAAATTGCAAAAGTTTCATTACTAGCTAACGGAAATTCGCTTAAATTTAAACAGCAGCCCGAGGGTGTTTTTATCTACCTGAAAGGTGTCGAAACAGACCCTTACGATACGGTTATAAAACTGAGTACGAACTAAATAAATAATAAAATTGTCATGTTGAACGATAGTGAAACATCTTCTTCGCCATGTATGCAGGCGACGTGTCACTTTTAGAAGATTCTTCGCTATCGCTCAGAATGACAACTTGATATAATACATCTACCTATGAAATTAATACGCTATGGTGAGGCCGGTAAAGAAAAAACCGGTATTCAAATTAATGATAAACGATACGATACCTCCGCTTTTGGCGAAGATTATAACGAGCAGTTTTTTGAAACTGACGGCTTAAAACGGCTGTCTGATTTTGTAAAAAATAAGACACTGCCCGAAGTAAAAGAAGGCACACGCCTTGGCTGCCCGGTTGGTCGCCCGTCAAAAATTGTATGTATCGGTTTGAACTATATTGATCATGCCAGGGAAACCAATGCAACACCTCCAACAGAGCCGGTGATCTTCATGAAATCGACCACAGCGATTGTAGGGCCTGATGATGATATTATGATCCCCAAAGATTCCGTTAAAACGGATTGGGAAGTGGAGCTAGCTGTGGTGATCGGTAAAAAGGCAAGCTATGTGGATGAATCAGAAGCGATGGATTATGTAGCAGGCTATGTATTGCATAATGATGTGTCAGAACGGGAGTTCCAGTTAGAGCGTAGCGGTACCTGGGACAAGGGAAAAGGCTGCGATACTTTTGCGCCAATCGGCCCGTTTATGGCCACGCCGGATGAGATAGCCGACCCGCACAAGCTGCGCCTATGGCTCAAACTGAATGGTAAAACCATGCAGGACGGCAACACCTCCAACTTTATTTTTAACATTCCGTTCCTGATCGCTTATACCAGCAAGTTTATGACTTTACTGCCGGGTGATATTATTTCAACAGGCACACCCGCGGGAGTGGGCTTGGGTATGAAGCCGAATTTATATTTGAAGGAAGGGGATGTAATTGAATTGGGGATCGATGGTTTGGGAAGCGCAAAGCAAAACCTGGTAGCTTATGCTAAAAATTGATGCACATCAGCACTACTGGCAATATGACCCGGTAAGGGATAGTTGGATAACTTCAGAAATGTCCGTTATCAGGCGAGATTTTATGCCTGCTGATCTGCAGCCTGTATTAGAACGTAACGGCATTGACGGTACAGTGCTGGTGCAAACCTGCCACACCGAAGATGATAACCGGTTTATGCTGAAACTGGCAGAAGAAAATGATTTTATAAAAGGCATAGTCGGCTGGGTTAATCTTCAATCCATCAATGTTGAGGACAGGCTGAAACATTACCATGAAAAATACCCTTTGATAAAGGGTTTTCGCCATGTTCTGCAATCAGACCCGGACGAGCAATTGATGCTTCGCGAAGGTTTTAAACGGGGGATATCTTTATTGAATAAGTACAATTTTACCTACGATATATTGATCTATCCTAATCATCTCAAATACGCTGTGAAGTTGGTTGAAGAATTTCCCGATCAAAAGTTTGTGGTCGATCACCTGGCAAAGCCTTATATAAAAGACAAAAGGATAGATACCTGGAAAAGGGATATCGAAGCTCTGTCACAGTATCAGAATGTATATTGCAAAGTATCCGGCATGCTGACCGAAGCAGATTGGTACAACTGGCGTACAGATGATTTTATGCCTTATATCGATGCGGTTTTTAATGCTTTCAGCACCAACAGGGTAATGTACGGCTCAGACTGGCCGGTTTGTTTATTAGCCGGTGGGTATAACCGTGCTCTGGAAATATTACAGATATATACATCGCGTTTTTCGCAGCAGGAACAGGAACAGTTTTTTGGCGGCAATGCGATTGATTTTTATAATTTGAATACCCGGGAATAAGTGCGGCAGATTCCCCTCTCGAGAGGGGCAGGGGTGTGTTTTACGATAAAAAAATTATGGACCTACAACTCAAAGACAAAATAATTATAGTAAGCGGTGGTGCCAGGGGTATAGGCGCGGGGATTGTAAAGGCCTTGACTGCCGAGGGTGCTGTCCCTGTTATTATTGGCCGTAACGACCAGGATAATTTGAAAGAAGTGGAAACCGGCACTACGCATTTTGTAGCCGAACTTACCGACCCTGCCCAATGTGAAAAGTCAGTTAAAGCGGTTATTGAAAAGTACGGACGCATAGATGGCGTGGTGAACAACGCAGGCGTTAACGACGGTGTAGGTTTGGAGAAAGGAAGCTATGAGCAATTCATCGCCTCGCTGCATAAAAACCTCGTGCATTACTACCTGTTGGTACATTATGCCTTACCCGAGTTAAAAAAAAGTAAAGGCGCGATAGTTAACATCAGTTCCAAGGTGGCCGAAACAGGACAGGGGAATACTTCGGCCTATGCGGCTGCCAATGGCGGGCGTAACGCCTTGACAAGGGAATGGGCGGTGGAATTATTGCCATACGGTATCCGTGTAAATGCAGTTATCGTGGCCGAATGCTGGACGCCGTTATACGAGAACTGGCTGAAAACGCAGACCAACCCAGACGAAAAATTGGCTGGTATTGTATCAAAAATCCCATTGGAGCAACGCATGACCACCGCTGATGAAATAGCCAATATGGTAACGTTTTTATTGTCTGAAAAGTCAAGTCATACCACCGGGCAGTTGATTCATGTGGATGGTGGGTACACGCATCTGGACAGGGCGATAAGCTAAACTAACAGATTGACAATATAAAGCCATGTCATCTCGAACCTGCCTGCGGCAGGCAGGCGATAGTGAGAGAACTTATACGCCATGCGTTTTCCGATTTGCATCTTGTATAAGATTCTCTTCGCGCCCAACCCGGATGCCAGCCCCTGCTCGTCGAAATGACAAAACGGATTAGCAAGGACTGAGTAATCTCTTAACTTTACTTATTATAAAAAACAATAATGAATAGCAAAAAGCTCCGCAGCAGCGAATGGTTTGGAAGAACAGGCAAGGACGGTTTTATCTACCGCTCGTGGATGAAGAACCAGGGTATCCCGGCGCATGAGTTTAAGGGTAAGCCTGTTATCGGGATATGCAACACCTGGTCGGAACTGACACCCTGCAATGCGCATTTTCGTGAACTGGCTGAATCAGTAAAGCACGGTATTTATGAAGCGGGCGGCTTCCCGGTGGAGTTCCCGGTAATGTCATTAGGCGAAACACTCATCAAGCCAACGGCCATGTTGTACCGTAACCTGGTGAGTATGGATGTGGAGGAGTCTATCCGGGCCAATCCATTAGATGGCGTGGTACTGCTTTGCGGTTGCGATAAAACCACCCCGGCACTCATTATGGGTGCCTGTAGCGTGGATATTCCAACCATCGTAGTTTCGGGCGGGGCCATGCTTACCGGCAAATACCAGGGGCATGATATCGCTACTTCTGATGTTTGGCGCTTTTCAGAGGCCCAGCGCTCAGGCCGTATGTCGGAAGAAGAAATGAACGTTGCCGAGGCCTGCATGTCGCGCAGCAGGGGCCATTGCGCGGTAATGGGTACCGCATCCACCATGGCAGTAATGGCCGAAGCATTAGGCCTTACCTTGCCGGATAATGCCGCGATCCCGGCTGCTGACTCCCGCAGGAAGGTTCTGGCGCATCTATCCGGTATGCGGATCGTAGATATGGTTCGCGAAGACCTCAAATTATCTGATGTACTTACACCGCAGGCTTTTGAAAATGCCATTATCACCAATGCAGCCATAGGTGGCTCAACCAACTTTATTATTCACCTGCTGGCCATAGCCGGACGCATTGGCGTCGAACTAAATATTGACGATTTTGATACCAGCGCCAAAGCCATCCCTTTATTGGCTAACCTGCAGCCATCGGGCAAATATTTTATGGAGGATCTGTATTATGCAGGCGGTATACCTGCTGTAATGAAAGAACTGGATGCAGTTTTAAACAGAAATGCATTATCCGTTACCGGCAAGCCCATCTCCAATCATTACCAAAACAGCACCTGTTATAACCGCGAAGTAATTGCTGCTGTTGATGCTCCGTTTAATGAATTGGCGGGTATTACCGTTTTGAAGGGCAATTTATGCGAGAATGGGGCAGTGATGAAACCATCCGCTGCAACCCCGGCTTTAATGCAGCATACCGGCAAAGCGGTAGTTTTTGAAAATATTGATGATTATAAATCGCGCGTGGATGATCCTGATCTGGATGTAGATGAAAACAGCGTTATGGTGCTCAAAAATGTTGGTCCGAAGGGCTATCCCGGTATGCCGGAGGTAGGCAATATGTCCATCCCCAAAAAGCTGCTTGAAAAGGGAGTAACCGACATGGTACGTATCTCGGATGGCCGCATGAGCGGGACAGGCTTTGGTACGGTAGTGCTGCATGTATCGCCAGAGGCTTGTATGGGCGGCACCTTTGCCGTGATACAGGATGGAGATATGATCGAACTGGATGCAAAAAATGGAACGCTGAATGTTCGGCTTACAGATGAGGAGATCGCTGAGCGGAAAAAACAATTTGTTTTAAATGCAGACATGGCTACGCGCGGCTATGTTTATCTTTACCAGCAACATGTGGAGCAGGCCCATTTAGGCGCTGATCTGGATTTTTTAAAAGGCGGCAGCGGTAGCGAGATACATAAGGATTCGCATTAAAGAAACAACTATGTCATTGCGGGCCATTGCACAGCACTAAACACCGCCAACCGCCCTGCGCCCTGCGATAACAATATTTATGACTATGGAAGACAACAGATTCACCAACCAGGTAGCCATCATTACGGGGGCGGGGCAGGGTATAGGTTTCGAGATCGCCCGGCAATTATCACTCGCGGGTGCTTCGGTGCTGTTGAATGATATTGACGAGCAACTGGCTAATCGCGCCGCGACAGTAATTACCATGCTTGGCGGTAAATGCCATGCCTTACCGGGTGATGCAGCAGATGTAGGCTTTATCCAAAAAATGGTGGACGAAGCGGTGAAGAAGTTCGGTTTCGTAACCATCGCCATAGCCAATGCAGGCATTACTACCTACGGGGAGTTTTTAGATTACCAGCCCGAAGCGCTGCAAAGTATCATCAATCTTAATCTCTCCGGCAGTTTCTTCCTGGCACAAAAAGCAGCTATCCAAATGAAAAAGCAGGGAGGTAGCGGCAGCATTTTATTGATGTCGTCTGTAACCGGTCACCAGGCGCATAAAAACCTGGCAGCTTACGGCATGACCAAAGCCGGCCTCGAAATGCTGGCTAAAAGCCTGGTGCTCGAACTGTCTCCTCTGAACATTTCTATCAACACAATTGCCCCCGGCGCTACTACTACCGAGCGCACCCTGCAGGACGAAAATTATGAGCAAACCTGGTCGCGCATTACACCCATGGGTAAGCCTGCATCGGTAGAAGATATTGCCAATGCCGCATTATTCTTCGTTTCGCCATTCTCAAGACATATCACCGGGCAGAGCTTGGTGGTTGATGGCGGGTGGACAGCCACCAGCCCGTCGCCGTATTAAACAAATGACTATGAAAACTGAAAAGGAAAAGATGCTTGCGGGCGAATATTACCTTGCCAACGATGAAACATTGGTAACTGAGCGTGCTAACTGCAAAAAGCTGCTGCATAAGCTGAATGTGACAGAATACCTGATGAACGACAATGCCAAAGCTATCCTGGCCCGGCTTATCCCCAATGCCCCTAAAAGCCTTTATATAGAACCTCCTTTTCATTGTGACTACGGCTATAACATCAGCTGCGGCGAAAATGTATATTTCAACGTCAACTGCGTGGTATTGGATGTAATGCAGGTTACGCTGGGTAATAATGTTTTTTGCGCTCCGGCTGTACAGATATACACTGCCACCCATCCGCTGGATGCCGTATTGCGGCGAAGTAAGGAAAATGCAAAACCGGTAACCATTGGCGATGATTGCTGGATAGGTGGAGGCGCTATTATTTGTCCGGGTGTTGCCATCGGTAACCGTTGTGTGATAGGGGCAGGAGCAGTAGTCACCAAAGACATCCCCGATGATTCGCTGGCTGTAGGCAACCCTGCAAAAGTGATCCGCACGATCAATAAATGATTTAGTTTTATTGCTAACCCGTTGGCAACCATCGCCATTTTATCCACGTAATCCTTTCGTGGTTGTTTGCTATTATTCTTAATTTATATTGGTGCGATTTTTATCAGGTATTTTAGATATACTGGACAAAAAGGAGCGGGTGAAACTATTCTCGCTTATATTTTTTGACGTGCTCATCAGTGCGCTGGATATCGCTTTCCTGGGCTTTACTATCCTTGTGATCAATTTCTATATTAAAGATTCCAGCCCTGCTTACCTATCTTGGCTGCCCCGGTCGTTGGCCAATAAAAATTCAGTAGCACTTATAGCTGTTTTTTTAATACTTTTCGGTATAAAAAATTGGATCGCCTTCCAGGTGGCATCAGCAAGGTTCAGTTTCATTTACAGTGTCGCATCCCGTTTATCCGAACGAAATATCCGCCAATACCTGAAAGATGATTATATCCAATTTGTAAATGTCGATTCTTCTGTTCATATCCGGAAGATCAGTCATCAGCCTTTGGAATTTGCCAACTATATACTGGCCAATTTTCAGCAGATCATTTCACAAAGTTTGCTGGTACTGTTCAGCATTTGTGCCATCCTTTTTTATCATGCCAGCTTGTTTTTGCTTTTGCTCATCCTGCTGATGCCGGCTGTGGCAATACTGGCCTGGCTGCTCAAAAAGAAACTGAAACAGGTCCGCCAGCACATTAAGAAAACCAATGCCGATACGCTGAAAAACCTAAAGGAAGCATTAACAGGCTACATTGAAAGTAATATTTATGACAAGGATGATTTTTTTGCCGGACGATTTTACCGCCAGCAAAAACAACTGAATCAATATATCTGCACCCAGCAAACTTTGCAGTCACTGCCTTCACGGTTGATCGAGATCTTCGCCATTCTCGGCTTTTTTATCCTGATCGTGATCAATAAGTGGTCGGCTAACACACCTGCGGTCGACCTGCTCACCATTGGCGTATTCATGGCAGCAGCCTATAAAATTATCCCTGGCCTGGTCAATATTCTCAACAGTGCCGGGCAGATGAAAACCTACGAATTTAACCTGAAGGATATGCTTCCCGATTATCCCGAAGGAACAAATATTAAAGGGCCGATAGGCACCATCCATTCCATCAGTTTTGAAAAGATATGCTTTAAATACAACGACCGCAAGATTTTAGACGGCCTTAGCTTTGATATGGTGCCGGGAGATTTTATCGGCATATCAGCAAATTCAGGTCGCGGTAAAACTACATTGATGCATATCCTGCTTGGTTTTATTGAGCAGGAGGACGGTATCATCTGCATCAATGATAAAATAAAAACTGCCGCAGAACGGAAAAATTATCGCAACAGGATATCCTACATTAAGCAGCAACCGTTTTTTATTCACGATACCGTAGTAAATAATATTGTTTTGGAAGATGGGAATTATGATGATGGAAGATTGAATGAAATTATTGCCTTTTGCGGACTAAATGGTCTTTTAGACCAATATACTGAAGGCCAGGACCTGGTTATTACCGAAAATGGTAAAAACCTGAGTGGCGGGCAGCGGCAAAGGGTGATGCTGGCCAGGGCACTGTATCATGATTTTGACCTGCTGATACTGGATGAACCTTTCGGCGAAATGGACCAGGCATCAGAAAATGAAATCCTGGGCCGGTTACAATTACTGGCTGCTAAAGGCAAAATGATCATTTTCATCACCCACAACAAAGCGGGTTTGAATTTCTGCAATAAAATCGTTTCAATGGATGAATAGCGGGGCAAAAACGTTAATTATTCTGAGCCCTGGTTTCCCGGCAAACGAGGCGGATAGCACCTGTATACCTCCGCAGCAGGTTTTTGTAAAAAATTTAAAGCTGATTTTCCCCGGTCTTAATATCATTGTACTGGCCTTTGAATACCCGTTTTTTTCTCTCCCATATCAATGGAATAATATTACGGTGATACCGTTTGGAGGGCGAAACCGTGCCAAGCTGTTCCGGCTGCGTAATTGGGTAAGCATCAGGGCAACACTGACGCGGTTAAATAAGCAAAACCAATTATTAGGACTACTGAGTTTTTGGATGGGCGATTGTGCTTTTATCGGAAATGCTTTTGCCAAAAAACATAACCTGCCGCATTTTTGCTGGCTGCTGGGCCAGGATGCCAGGCCAGGTAATAAGTATTTTAGATTGATAAAGCCCGAAAGCCGGTCACTGATTGCGTTGTCGGATTTTATAGCAGGGGAGTTTAACAAAAATTACGGTACATCGCCGGCTCATATTATACCAGTTGGTATTGATCCCGAAATGTTTAATACACCTTCACATGTGAGAAATATCGATATCCTGGGTGCAGGATCGCTTATTCCGCTAAAGCAATTTTCAAAACTGATCAATTTAGTAAAGAATCTTCGCAATTCCTTTCCCGGAATAAAGGCGGTTATATGCGGTAATGGTCCTGAACAGCAATTACTGGAAAATATGATCAGCGAGCACCACCTCGAAAATATTGTGGAATTGGTTGGTGAATTGCCGCACGAACAGGTTTTGGAGTTAATGCAACGGACGAAAATATTTGTACACCCATCTTCTTACGAAGGCTTTGGCGTGGTGTGCCTGGAAGCGTTGCATGCCGGGGCACAGGTGGTCAGCTTTGTGAGGCCAATGGATGCTGAGATCAAAAACTGGCATGTTGCACATGCGCAGGGTGACATGCTGAATATAGTAAAGGCACTTTTACAAAATCCGGCTCTTGACCATACTCCTGTTACACCATACCTGGTGGCCGGTGCCTGTAAAGCGATGATGAAACTGTTTGATTATAACGATTCAGCAATTTCCTGAATCCTGCCCGCAATAGCCTCAAAAGAAAGGTTCGTCTTAAAATATTTAAGCGAGGTTTTTTTCTTTTCTTCTATATCTATCTGCTGCGTTTGCATTAACGCAGCCAGCAAAGCAGGCCCGTTCCCGGCTTCGAATAACAAACCGCACCTGCCATTATCAGTGATCATCCTGAACGAAAAAATATCAGTTACAATTGGCATACAACCGCAGGACATAGCCTCACATACCGCCGTTCCGCTGCCCTCATAATGTGAGCCGGAGAGGACAATATCTGCACTGTTGTACCAGTATTGCAATTCCAAATTCGGTACGCGCCCTACTAAAATTACTTTGTCTTTTTGTTGTGACCCGTCCAATAATTGCTGTAGTTCTGCCAGCAATTCCTCAGTATGATAGATCATGTACAGGCGTACCGATGGCTGCTTCTTTGCAAATTGCAAAAATGCTTTTACAACAGTTAATGGATCTTTATTGTCATTCAACCGGCCAACCCATAAAAAAATAAGGCCGCTTGCAACCCCGGTTTTTTGTTTGGCCCCAGCCTTATCCATAGGTGAAAATACCGACGACACTTCCATTACCTCATGTATCTTTTTGATTGATGCCAGGTTGCCTTTTTCTACCCATTCTGCCCCCATGTCCTGTGAGGCAAAAAGGTAGGCATCCGTAAAACGGTCGGCCAATTTTTGCACATATTTTTTTAACCCGGAAAATGGTTTTTCAGCATGGTTCTGGATAATGATCTTTATTTTCCGCCCCAGTTTTAGCCGCAACTGGATAACCTGCAATGGGAAATGCAGGCTTTGGATCACTACAACATCCGGCTTTTGGCTTTTGATAAAATCATGCAGTTTGCCGGGGAACAACGAACCGGGCTTTATAAACCGCTTGAAATGATAATGGACACCGTCCTTTAAATATTCCCCTTCATAATCTATCTGCTCAATGCTGATCACCTCGTTATTTTTGGCCAGGGCTTCCTGGATGCCAGTGTAGGCTTTTATGCGGTCGATCCATGCCTCCGGACTTTTATATTCTTTAGTAAATATATAGCTGGCAAAGACAAATTTCATGGCGGGAGTTTTAGGCTTTACGCTCAGAAAGTATCCACATCCGCATAGGTGAATTTAATTTTATCAAGAGGGATACGAGCGCCCAGGTCCTTAAATAAAACATAAAAAGAAGGCACTGCATCAAACCTTGACGAAAATAAAGCGGATAATTTGGTTTGGTGACTGGTATGGAACTGGATATGGTTGAGCCCAAGTTTGAGGGCAAGTTTTTTTAACTCAGCCATCATATTATCAAATTCCTCTTCCCTGCAATTGATATCCCCAATGATCAGCCCGTTTTTGATCTTAATCCACAAGGTAGCATCACCTATCTTAATTACATGTGTATCATGATACGACTTATGATTAAGGTAAAGCGCATTCCTGTTCACTCCCGAAAAACCATCTTTAAATACCGAATTATCAATGCCTTTACGTGGCACCAGGTAATCTTTTAATATGTATTGCTGATATTTTTCATACGCTTTCCTGAGGTAGGGCACCCTTTTAGACATTCCTTCTAACGAAGGCATACCGGTCGGTATGGAATAATAATCCAACGTTTCCGTCATTGACCATTTTAGCCTAACCAAAAACCCATGCAGCGAATTCTGATTTGGAAATCCGAACACCAGGCTGACACCTTCTTCATGGCACAGGTCGAAGGTGAGATTGGCTAATTGAACAAACAAACCCTTAAACTGGTATTTAGGGTGGGTCATGGTATCGGCAGACTGTCCCGCAAGGTATAAAGTATCTCCATGCCTGATAAAACACGGGATCACTCCATAATAAGCTATCGGATTTTTATTTTCATTAAAGGCGATGTAGCCGATATATTCAACCCCGGTATAGGCGGTATCATATTTTTTAGTGTAATAACCGCTTTCATGCGAACGCCCATACACCGCATTATATAGCTTACCAAGCGACTCAAGATTTCCCTTGCTCAGCCGTTCAATATGATACCCTGCCTTTTGTATGATTTCACTCATATTTCCGGGTTATGGTTGCGTGCATCTGGTTAACAGTGCTGATAAAAGGGTTAACTGTAAAGCGTTCTTTCATTGCCGGATCAGCGTGATCGGTTTGATAATGAAAATCCATGCATAATAACTGGCTGTAACCTGCATTTTTTGCAGATTTAACTACATCAGGTGTATAAGTACCGTAGGGGAAGGCCAGGCTGTTTACCGGTTTGCCGGTTATGTTTTCAAGGTATTGTTTGGAGCGCTGCATTTCAGCCGCAGCATCATTGATACCGATGCGCGCCAGGTCATTGTGATAGTAGCCATGCGAACCAATAGTTGCAAACGGCGATGATGATAATTCCCCGATTTGTTCTTTGGTCATTTGTAGCCAGTAGTCTGTATCAATATTTTTATTCTCCATGTAGGGGACCAATGGATACAATTCCTTCATCATGTCTGCTTTAATATCAAAATCCTTTGAACGAAGTATGTCCACCAAACGTTCGCCGGTTTTTTCAGATATATATTTATCATAAGGGCCTTTGTAATAATTTTCATTCCTGAACCGGAGCTTTTCCGGCCCGTATTTACTTATTATACCTAAAAAATCATTCCACAAAATATCATACCCCGCCTCCCTTATTGCTGTAACAAAAAAAGTAGCAGGTAGTTGATATTTGTGTAATAAAGATAACACATACTTGTGATTATTTGCGTATCCGTCATCAAAGGTGATGCAAATATTATATTTATCCCTACTAAAACGTTCGTGATAAAAATCGTCGAGCGTGATCACGTTGAAGTACTCTTTATAGAATTTCAGGTGCTGTTCAAACGTTTTTAGCTTCAAAAAGATAGGATTGAACCGTGTATGGTCCTTCAGGCAGATGCCGTGGTAGATCATGATCCTGCTGCCTCTGGCCTCCCTGTAAAATTTTTCGTCAAAACCCAGTAAATGGCCAATGTCCCTGCTAAGGTACCTGGTTTTCTGGTTTAATTTTGAACGGATCTTTTTAGATAAGGTCATTATGACGGCTAATACGGGCGCTAATTTACCGGAAAATTTGCACCCGGGTAATATTGCTTTATTTTTTGTATCAAATTCGGCAAGTTACCCTTTACAAATTTACAGGCGCTATCTATATAAACCTTACTGTATTCGTCAGGATTGATATTTTTCAATTGCGGATAGATCGTTTCATCACATAAACTGATATTCCCCCGGTGCAGCACCATCAATATATCCTGCGGACCAATGCCGAAAAAAGCATTCTTATCGGTTGGAGCGAGCTTCGGTCTGACGATAACCAGGTCGGCGCTATTTCCCGGTGCAATTCTGCCACTGTTCAGTTTCCAGGTACTTGCGGGATTGATATTTAAGCTGTAATACAGTTCATGATCGGTCATAAACCGGGTTTTTCTTGCCAGGCGGATATGGTTCCAGATATTCCAGTCGCCGGTTAGGGTGGAGTCTGTACCGAACAGGATAGGGATATATTTTTTTAAGCGTTTTACCGGGGCCGTTTTGCCCAACAGGAAGTAGTTTGACTCAGGGCACCATACCAACGCCTTAAATGCATTGACCTGGCTTTCGGTCATCGCCACACCATGTATAGCCACCACCGGCCTTTTTAACAAATTCCAGCGGCTTAACTGATCGATCTCTTTAAAGGCGGAAGTATCTGTTCCCTCACCGCTATGGATAGCCACCGGTAGTTTTTTTTTGAGCGGATGATTGAGGGCAAACCGCCACTTTCTTTCAAACTGCACAGAGTGTATGCTCTGGCAATCTTCATAAATAGTGAGCAGGTCCGTCTGTGTTTTTACCTTTTTACCATGATTGACCACTGTGGTAACACCACAAAGCAGGTTTTTATATATACCCCATTCTTCGCGCAGGGCTATAGGTACCTTTAATACGTTGCTGATCTGCTCCTTATGATTTTTATGAATAGCGCGTCCCCATTCCGTATAATTTAAATAAGTGCCATCGCCCAAAGCAGGGAATAAGTTAAAATCCAAATGGTCGTGTGAGTTGATCAGCCCCGGAAAAATGACGGCCCCGTTAAAATCAATGCTTCCTGCATTTTCATGCAATGTCCCCGGCAATACCTTTGCGATCTTGCCATTTTGTATGTCAATATTTACCTGTTCGCCTGTTAAGGCTATCCTTACGTTATTCAGGACCATTGCCGCGCCTTAAGTGAATACCATAGATCACCGGGAAACCTTTGAATTGCTCGTATACCTTCAACGCATTTTGCTGTGTATAATAGTGCTTCACGGTTTCATCTATTTTTATTTCTTCCTCAGCGATCAGCTTGAAACCGTTTCCCGCCAATAGCTCTTTTATGCTGTCTACCGGATACACAAAGTTTTTGACGGATAACTGCACATTATTATGCCTGAAAGTCCTTTTTCCGCCAAATGCCAGCAACGCAGGATGAAAATCGGTGATGATAATATCTGCACCGGGTCTTAGTATCCTGCACCAGGCCTGTAAAACCTGCTCCAGGTTTTCTATATGGGCCACTGTAAGGGTTGATATAATGGTATCAAATGAGGCGTCTTTTACAGTCGAAAGCAGATCGTCTGTTATCCTATGGGTAAGCGCCCCCGGAAATTTTTCCTGAAGTTTATTGAGCATTCCCTGCGATACATCAAAGCCCGTTAAAGAAGAAGGCTCAAGGTATAAGATCTTAGCCCAATGACGCCCGGTACCGCAGCCAATGTCTGCTACCTTTTTATTGGTAACAGCTGCGCCGGCCAGCAAGCCGGGGAATAATACCTCGTCCAGGTCAAGCATCAGGTTGCCGGGCTGCAGATCATAATCATCCGACCACAGATCGTATGCCTCCGCCGAATTCTTCTCAATTACCGGCTGCCTGAAAAAGTGCTGTTTAATATAATTTTTAACCGTTGGGATCACTATGTATAAGCTTTTAAATTCAGTTACGGGCACCCCGTAACAATGGTTGCCATTAGCAACTTTTATTTGATATCATAGGCAACCTCATCAAATTTCGGCGCGTACTTATGTCAGGCTAATTAATAAATAGTTGAGTTGATGTAATAGCGGTGGGTCACTGATCCATCGCTATTTATCTGGTGATGTTCTGAATGCTGTCTATACCTAATGCTGACATTTACATATGAGTAAGATATTATTATTCAATCCAAAAAGTGCTGTTGCAAAACACCGGGTCCCCAATTCCATATTAAATATTGCTGCCTCGGTCGAAGGAAAATACGAATGGGTAATAGTGGATGGTAATTGTGATGCCGATCCCTTAAAAAAAATAGAAAGCTATCTCGAAACCGGTGATTTTAAATATTTCGGATTTACGGTTATGCCCGGTCCGCAATTGAGGCAGGCCATCCCGGTATCAAAAGCCATTAAAGAAAAATACCCGGATACCTATATGATCTGGGGAGGTTATTTCCCCTCTACCCAGCCGAAAGCCGTACTGGAATCAGGCTATGTTGATTTTATTATTAACGGCCCCGGCGATCATGCTTTTCCGCTGCTGATCGATGCACTGGAGAATAATACACCTTACGAGTTTATCAAAAATATCATCTACAGGGCCAACGGCGATATTATTAAAAATGGTAAAGAAGACCTGATCGACCAGGAGACCCTGCCGCCATTGCCCTACGATAGCCTGGGCAAATTTTACCCGATGGAAAAATACCTGGGCCGCACGTATTTGGGCGAAAAGACACTGGCATATCATTCCAGTATCGGCTGTCCCTTTACCTGCTCATTTTGCGCAGTAGTGCCGATATATGAAGCACGCTGGAAGGCCAAATCAGCGCAAACCGTTTACAAGGATGTGAAATACATCAAAGACCGCTGGGGTGCTGATGCCATCGAATTTCATGATAATAATTTTTTTGTATCCGAAAAGCGTACGGTGGAATTTTCCAAACTGATCAAACCCGAAAAAATGTCGTGGTGGGGTATGGCGCGTATCGATACGATGGATAAGTTCAGTGATGCATCACTGGCGGCCATTCGGGAAGGTGGCTGCAAGATTATTTTCTTTGGCGCCGAAAGCGGCAACAACCTGATACTGGAACAACTGGACAAGGGCGGAACCCAAACCGGCGACCAGATCATCCGCTTTGCGGAGCGTTTAAAAAAGTTTGATATCATACCTGAATATTCTTTTGTGCTGGGTACACCTGCGCCAACCGCCAAACAGGTACAGGCACAGATCGATTTTGAGATCGATTTTATAAAGAAGGTCAAAGAAGTAAACCCGCGCACCGAGATTGTATTATATACTTACAGCCCGGTACCAACAGAAGGTTCCACCTTATACAAACAGGTGCTGGAATCAGGGTTTAAATACCCACAAACACTTGAGGACTGGATCAGTCCCGCATGGGAAAATTTTGACATGCGCAAAAATCCCCTTACACCATGGCTCACCCCGGAAATGATAGATAAGATAAGAGATTTTGAGACTGTTCTGAATGGCGTATACCCAACGGTTACCGACATAAGATTGAGCGAATTGAAGCGCAGATCGATAAAGCTGGTAGCCGGGCTGCGCTATAAAATTAATCTGTATAGCCATCCGTACGAAATAAAGCTGCTGCAAAGGCTATGGAAATACCGTCAGCCTGAGATACAAGGATTTTAACCAAAATCAATTGAACCCTGTTGTGAAAAATATTGCAAAAAAGCATTATCAAACTCTGAAGCCGGATTTTGAGGATCTTTATATTGCGGTAAGGCAACAGGAGAAAAGGTTATATACCGACGAACAGTTGCAGCTTTTGCCCGACATCGATCATATTTATTACGATGAATGGAAGATCAGGAAACGGTCAAGCGACAGGCTGATCAATTACCTTAAGGGCAAACGCAAATACCTGAAGATATTAGAAGTAGGATGCGGTAACGGCTGGCTATCGGCAAAGCTGTCAAATATCCCCAATACCAAAGTCACCGGCCTCGACATTAACCAGGTAGAAATAGAGCAGGCTAACCGCGTTTTTAAAAAGGAAAACCTCGAATTTGTTTACGATAGCTTTAACGACAACACCTTTGAAAATGACAAATTTGATGTGATCGTTTTTGCGGCTTCGCTGCAATATTTCCCTTCGGTGGTGAATGTTTTGAAACAGGCGCTATCTGTTTTACGCTATGCCGGCGAGGTTCACATTATCGACACGCCTTTTTATAACCCTGAGGAAGCTGAGAAGGCGGATGAGCGCAGTTGTAAATATTATGCTGCTTTGGGTATTCCCGAAATGGCTGCACATTATTTTCACCATTCTATCAGCGAATTCTGGGGTTTCAAGTACGAGATATTATTTAATCCCGCCAACCTGTTTAACCGCCTGTTTAAGAAAGATCCCTTTTATTGGGTGATGATAAGAAAGTAATTATGATCGGGCTGCAATCTTTAAATCATACCTATCAGCGGTACCGTACTTTACAAACGCACCGCATATCAGCATTGCCCATAGTGATATTGATGCCACATAGCGCCTGCAATTGCCGGTGTGTGATGTGCGATATCTGGAAGGACAATAAAAACCTGAAACAGCTGACCGAACAGGATATCAGCGGCCTGCTTGATTCACTAAAACAATTTGGCACCAAACAGGTGGTCATGTCAGGAGGGGAGGCGCTGCTGAATAAGAACTTTTTTAGGTTGTGCGAGATATTAAATGGAGCAGGTATAAAAGTGTCGTTGCTCACCACCGGTCTTACCATAAAAAATCATGCGGAACAATTATTGAAATGGGTGAGTGATATCATTGTATCTATTGACGGCGACCAGCCGCTGCATGATGCTATCCGTAATATTCCGGGTGCATTTAATAAGCTAAAGGAGGGTGTGGAGTACATCAAATCTGTCAATTCGGATTACAGGATCACAGCACGAACAGTGATACACCGGCTTAATTTCTGGAACTGGATATCTATCATTAACGAGGCAAAGCAAATGGGTATTGACCAGGTGAGCTTTTTACCGGCCGATGTAAGCAGTCGTGCTTTTAACCGCCAGATGGCCTGGGAGGAACCCAAACAGCACGAAATCTTATTATCAGAGCATGAGCTTCCCGAATTGAAGACAATCATCAACCTGGTAATTGACCTTCACCATGATGATTTTGATAGCGGTTTCATAGCTGAATCCCCCGGAAAGATCAGGGATATTTATAATTATTATGCGGCCTTTTATGGGTTAAATCCATTTCCTTATAAAAAGTGTAATGCCCCCTGGGTGTCCACAGTGATCGAGGCGGACGGCAGTGTACGTCCATGCTTTTTCCATGATACCATTGGTAATATCAGGGACTCATCCCTTGCCAATATATTGAACAGCGCTGAAGCCATTAACTTCAGAAAAACATTAGATATGAGCACCGATAGTATTTGCGTAAAATGCGTATGCTCATTGAATTTACCACCATTGGCAAAACTGGTCTGATATGAATAACATCCTGTTCACCCATTCCTATTTTTTAAGGTTCGATCCCAAGCAATGGGCATTGGGTCAGCCTTATCCGCCGCTGGGTACGTTGTATGCTGCCTCGCTGATGCGTAAAAACGGTTACCGGGTATCTCTTTTTGATACCATGTTTGTGTCTGACCCTGATGAGGTACAGGAACAACTGGAGAAACATCAGCCTGATTTTTTTGTGGTTTATGATGATGGCTTTAATTACCTCACCAAAATGTGCCTCACCAATATGCGTGAGGCGGCTTTTAGCATGTGCAAACAGGCTAAGGCAAAAGGCTGTAAGGTGATCGTTTGCAGTTCAGACTCAACCGACCGTTACGAAAAATACCTGGCGGAGGGGGCAGATTTTGTGATCATTGGTGAAGGTGAGCAAACTTTATTGGAACTGGCGGGTGCGATCAGGGATGGCGTTACAGATTATTCCGCCATCCAGGGCCTGGCGTATGTAAAGGATGGTAAATTCATCAAAACATTAGGTCGCCCTGTGATGAAGGACCTCGATGTTTTGCCCTTGCCTGCCTGGGACTTAGTGGATATACAGCAATACAAAGATAGCTGGTTAAAAAATACAGGCTATTTCTCCTTAAATATGAGTACTACCCGCGGCTGCCCGTTTAAGTGCAACTGGTGTGCAAAACCTATTTATGGCAACCGCTATAATTCACGCAGCCCGCAAAATGTAGTGCAGGAAATTAAGTTGCTGAAAGAATGGTTCGGGATAGACCACCTTTGGTTTTGCGATGATATTTTTGGGTTGAAACCGGGTTGGGTAGAGGAGTTCTCCCGCTTAATGCAACGGGAAAAGCTAAAGATCCGCTTCAAGATACAATCAAGGGCCGATCTATTAATTGAAGATGACTTGGTAAAAGCCCTGGCGGCATCGGGCTGCGAAAACGCCTGGATAGGTGCTGAAAGCGGTTCACAGAAAATACTGGATGCCATGGACAAGGGCACCACAGTTGAACAGATACACCAGTCGACCCACCTGATGAAAAAATATGGCATCAAACCGTCCTTTTTTATACAGTTTGGCTATTTAGGAGAGGTGAAGGAAGATATTGAACTGACCATCAAAATGATCAATCAATTACTGCCTTTTGAGATCGGTATATCCGTATCCTACCCATTGCCCGGAACTATATTTTATGATAAAGTAAAGGCCGATCTGAAAAGTAAAACCAATTGGACAGATTCTGATGAAATGGCGCTGATGTTCAGCAACACCTTTCCGCCATCCTATTATAAACAGTTGCACCGCTATGTGCACCGTAACTATCACCAGCACCTGGCAAAAAGCAGCATGATAGAATTAATTCAAAAGCCTTTTAATACCAACGCGCAGAAGCTGAAAAAAGCATTGTCTGTATTTTATTATACACCTGCGGCATTGATAGAAAAAATGAAATTGAGACGATTGGAAAAAGCATTGTAATGGAAGTACTAACAGAAACTATAAATGAAGCAGATGCCGCCTCGGCCTTTACAGGGCAGTCGGCCATATTTGATGATCTGTACAGTACCAACACCATCATTAATTATAAGCGCGAAAGGGTACGCGATCATGTACTGAAATACCTTGATCCTAAAGCATCCATATTAGAGCTTAACAGCGGTACGGGTGAAGATGCCGTTTTTTTTGCTGCCAGGGGACATAAGGTACATGCTACCGATATATCACCGGGTATGCAGCAGCAGTTGGAGTTTAAAGTTCAGAAGCACAGGCTTGGTGCTAAGGTGACAAACGAATTATGCTCTTATACCAATCTTCGCTGGTTAAAGAATAAAGGCCCTTACGATCTTATTTTCTCCAATTTCGCAGGACTGAACTGCACAGATGAATTAGATAAAGTGCTCGATTCCTTCTCTTCCTTACTTAATCCCGGCGGAATGGTGACGATGGTTATCCTGCCCAAATTTTGTTTATGGGAAACCCTGTTACTTTTCAAAGGGAAGTTCCGCACAGCTTTCAGGCGTTTCTTCAGTTCTAAAGGCAGAAAAGCACACCTGGAAGGGCATTATTTTAAATGCTGGTATTACAACCCGTCTTACATCACTGACAGGCTTAAAGGATCATTTGATGTTTTAGATATCGAAGGATTATGTACGCTTGTCCCGCCATCCTATATCGAAGATTTTGCTGAGAAGCACCCGTCAGCATACAGCTTTCTGAAACGTAAAGAAGATCAGCTCAAAACCCGCTGGCCATGGAGGGCGATAGGAGATTATTATATTATTTCGTTAAGGAAGAAGCTGTAGTAGAAGTGGCAGTAGCAGTGGCACTTCCTTAAAAACTAATAACTGCCACTTTCACCTGCCACTGCTACTTTGGCTCATTTAAATCTCAATGCGCCACACTACTTTCCCAATGATCCAATAGCTGCGATACCTTGTTCTGATATTTCACTATCAGTTTATCCTGGAAGTTGCGCGGATCGGGCTTGGCGTAGTGTTTACCGCAATCCAGGCATAGTACAATGCCCCGGGTATTCAGCTTTTTCATCTGCTTCTTTTTCAGCCAGCGGTTTGCCGTGATCTTCATCATCAGGTTATCAATGGAATTCCCCAGCCGGTTATTGAATAGCATTTCAACAAAAGTTTTAACTGCCGACTTTTTTAAAGCTTTTGCCGTAGTCAGGCGCAGGCATTTATTGGGCAGGTAATCGCGGCTCCAGGCATTGGCATTGTAAAACTGTTCAAAAACGGTATCGCCATGCAAGGGTATCAGCGTAGCTATTTCAATGGCAGTATAAATGTTCTTTTCGTGTATTTGCAGGTCGCGCTCATCAATATAATAGTTCATGCAAAAATAATGCTCGCGTTTCACCAAAAAGGTCAGCTTTTTAAAGCAATGCATCATAGTGCGTGCCAGCCAGAGCTTGTTTTTTGCAGTGATGATAAACAGGTCGATATCAGAATTTTCGTCGGCAAAATTTTTTGAAAGTGAGCCTGAAATAGCAATGCCTCTTACATAAGGGAAACGGATAAGCAGGTCGCTTACTTTTTTGGCGATACTGATCATTTCGGCGGCTTTAGCGTTGCCTTTTACCCTGCGCTCAATTAAAAAATAGTCGTTTTTTAAAGTGTAGAATTTATCAAAGTGATACACCAGCCTGTCGATAACGAGGCACATCAAAGCATTCTCAAACGTCCCGGGGTCACATTTAACCGGGAGATAGAGAAGTATTTCGTCAGTGGTCAATGGGTAGTTGAACAGGTCAAAATAAGCAAGGGTAGCTAAGATATTTTTTTTGATTTCTGACAATGTATTATCTGATAATTAAAACGAATCTATCTCTTATAATAGGATGACGTTACAACCGCAAATTTGGTTGCCACCTTTCCTAAATATTTATGGTCTTTTATCGTGATATTGACATTCTCTTCCGCTCTGCTGCAAAAGCAAAAAAGCTAAAGAAAAAACTATAGAACATTACCCCCTTATCCATATCCAGCACATTTTCTGATAGCGAAACGATGGCTATCATCAGCATAAAACTAAAAAACAGCATATCTTTTTTACGTACGGCATTTTTAAATCCGTATGTCAGTGTTGCCCCGTAAACAGCCAGCCCCCATATCCCTGATTTGAGCAGGAAACTCAGATACTGGTTGTGAGAATTGAGGTGATGCAGATAGGAGCTATAAAATTTGCGCTCAAAAAACTTATCCCCCAAGAGCTCCACCTCGCTCCCGGCGCCATAGCCTATCAATGGCGATTTACTGATCAGTTCCCCGGCAATTTTCCACCTTTCCAGCCGAGGTTGTACAGATTGCCCTGCGAAAGAGGGAGAGAGATCCTCTTTTAATTGCCCCCAGTAGCGATCTTTAAAAGCGCGCGAATTGAAAATACCAATAACCGCCAGGCAGGATATAAAAACGGATACCATAATGTAACGCCTGCGCCTTTCAACCCGGATCAGGAAATAAGGGAATGCGATATTAACAACCAGGAATAAGGTTATTAGTATAGATTTTGAGCTTAATTGAATAATGCCTGCACCAAGTACCACGCAGCAAAGCGTATAAAATATTTGTTCTTTAACGGTTAGCTTCTCCTTTATCAGCTTTGATAAAAGATAGATCAATGACAGGGCTATTTGAAGTGAGAAAAATGTAGCATGTATATCTATAGGCTGCGCGAAATTATGATTGGTGAATGCCGGTAACAAAATGCCTGAAAATGGTATCCCGTAATATATAATAGTGGCAAAGGCATTGATATACAGATACAGGATAGTAGCCGTACATCCCAAAGCAAATGCCGTAAGTAATTGCGGCCGGTATTTTTTCAGGTCGAGCTGATTAACACAAAATAACAACGGAAACAGGAGTATGGGTATAGCCAATTCCCATTCCGTAAATGCCTGGTGATAGTTTGAACTATAAATGGTACTTATCAGTGTTACAAAAAATACTGATTGCAGCGCCAGCATTCGCCAGGTAAAAAAGGGTTTTATCGCATTTTTATTAAAATGGATAATCGTATGTACAGTAAAGCTTATCAGGATAAGGTGATTATAAAAACGGTCGAACGGCAGGCTGAGCAGGAACAGCATTAAATGAAAATAGCTGATCTTGTTAGCCAATGTATCCTTAATAAGCAACAATTCTCTCATGGCTCAGCCCTTCGTAGCATTCTAAAATAAATGCCTCATACTCGTCAATGATCTTTTCCCAATTAAACTGGTAAGCAATTTTATCCAGGTTGTTTTGTACCATTTTTTGCTCCTGTTCCTTTCGCTGTACGGTTTCAACCAAATGCTGTACATCATTGGAATTTGAAAAATAGAAAGCATCAGAATGCAGCACCGATTTGTTAAAAGGATTATTGTGTGCCGCTATCAGCGCCTCGCTGGCCATGGCCTCAAGCAATGATGGGTTGGTGCCGCCCACGCTGTGCCCATGAAAATACAGGTACGAATTATTTTGCAATGCCCGCACCTTTGCAGTATCAAAAATTGATCCTTTGAACTGGATGCGTTCATCATTTTTAAAGCGGTGCCTGATGAACTGCCCGAAACGGTTGCCGGTGTCTCCCAAAACCTTAAAACTCCGGTGCGAATTGCTATTGTTGAACCCTTCCAGTATCGTTTCAATGTTATTTTCCGGCTCCATACGGGCCATCAGTAAAAAATAGTCTTCCTTTAAAGCCGCGGCTGCATCCAGCTGTTCTCTTTCTTCCTCGCTGAAAACATCAGCACCGTAAGGGATATATTGGCTATAGATGTCGTATTTACTCTCCAGATATTCCTTAATCACCCTGGAGTCAGAGATATAATACTGGCTGTGTTTTACAGCAAGCTTTTCGGCATATTTTAAAAATTGCTGCACCTTCTTTGAGTACTTTGATCTTTTCCATTCCAGCCCATCCATGTTAGTGATGATGGTGCTTTTTTTAGGGTACAGATTCCCCCATATCGAGCAGCTGGTATAGCCCATCAGCAAAACCACATCAAATTTTTGACGACGTGCATCCATCAGGCAGTTAAAGTCATAGATAAACTGGCCGGCGGTGCCCACCAGGTATTCCGGGTCATAGCAATGCTGTATCTTAACGCCATTCCAGGTATCGGCAGTGTAAGGGTGATTATGTGAGTTATATACGGTTACTGAATGCCCTTTTTTTACAAGGCCAGCCGAGACGTACTCCGAGATGTGTTCAAATCCACCGTAATAGTTGGGGATACCCCTTGTTCCTAATATGGCTATTCTTAAATTTTTCATAGGTTAAAAGTTTGGTCGTATGCTTTTAAGGTTTCGGCAGCAGCCTGTTCCCAGGTGTACCTTTTTGATATTTTATCGTACAGATCTTCGTTGTATTCGTTGTTGCTGGCTTGTTCAACCGCCGCCAGTATGCTTTCGGGATTGCCCGGATCGCAGTAAAAGGCGTGCTTGCCAAAATATTCTTTAGTGTCCCCCTTATCAGTAATTACGATATTGCAGCCCATCGCCCCGCCCTCTATCGAGCTTAACCCGGTGGTTTCAAACCAGCTGGGGAGTATGTGTACTTTCGCTTTTTCGTAATAGCCCGACAGCTCTTCTTGCGGTATATGATTGATGAACGTGATGTTGGGTGCTGCTATGCTGCGGCACTCATCATAATAGGCCTTTTGATTGGGCGCATGAGAACCGATAAGTAATAAATTGAACCGGGTATTATTAAGCGCTTTAATCAGGTTCAATTGATTTTTTATGCCTTCAATTCTCGCTACATTCAAAACCAGGTTATCATCTTTTTTAACAGAAAAATTGCGCTTAAACAAATGCTGATCGACCCCGTTAGGTACCACCAAATGGTTCAGTTTGCAGGGGTAAGCCTTTATAATGCGATGGTATTCCGAATCGGAGTTTGGCAATACCATATTTGCTTTTTTTAATATCTCTATAATGCTGCGGCGCTGCCCTTTCCACAGGTATTCCTTACTGGCCAGGTGGTCTTTACCCAACACCCAGCGGGCGATGGTTTTTAGATACTCGATACTGTTAGCCGGCAAAAAGCCGAAAATGACGCCCACGCCTTTCCGATGATGTTTATCATACTCGGTGTAATTGCACAATATGGTGGATATCACAAATGGCTTTCCGGCTTTTTTGCTGTGGTATAGGATATCCGCAGGTCGCGTCAGGTTAAAAAAATGAAGCAGGTCGTATTCCTTATAGTCGATCTCATCCTTTGAAAGTTTTATATGTACGTCAACACCAAGCGCCTCCAGGTGACGGGCAGTTTGTACCACCTGCACCGTATCGCCGCCCGGTACTTCAAATAATGTTGATCGTGTTATAAATGCTACTTTCATATTGTATGAGAATCAAGAGTCAAGAACCAAGAGCCAGGAAAAAGCAAGACGGTCTTATTGAAAAATAAAATGATAAGCCAGTTCCATTAGCATTTGAATAATGCAAGCTGGTCGGCATTTCTTGGTTCCTGGTTCTTGACTCCTGGTTCATATTAAAATGTTTATAACCGATTAGGGCTTCTTTTATGCAGCCATGCAATAAAGGTCTCTGGCATATAGCTGACGGCATACAGCAGGTAATTATCCAGCCGTAATGGTTTAATGCTGATGGCCTTGCGCACATGGCCACGCGCCTTTGCCGGCTGATAATTGTCGGCCAAAAACTTTTTGCCGCATAAGGCATGGTAGGCACCCTCCTTTACCTGCCGCACGTCCTGACTTTCAATGATGGCCAATAATTCTTTACTTTCTTCTTCAGTAATATCTCCGCGTGTTGTGGCTTGCCTTTTCAACTGGCGAAACCTTTCACCACGCCAGCGTTCGTCAATGGTTACCGATGCGGGGTTGAAACGCACCTTTAATAAAGACTCGCGCAGGTTCTGCATTTTGCCCATTTTTGACAGGCTGGTCCAAAGCAGGTAATCCTCAAAATGATGAGCGTTTGAATTATACCCACCAGCCCTGATTACATCGTCCTTTTTATACATTACCGACGAATGAATAAAGGGGCAATACACATACATATTGTTTTGGATCTCGTCATTAGAGTGGGCGATGCATTTAAAATTGAACAGGAAATCGCCGTTCTCAATAATATATTTCGCATCGCTGCCTACCAGCACATAATCAGGATGATCTTCCAGGAAATTGAATTGCTTTTCCAGGCGGTCAGGCATACAAACGTCATCGGCATCAAACCGCGCGATGTAGTAAGAATCTGCCAGTTGTAATCCGGTATTCAGCGCCTCGGCTATGCCCTCATGTTCTTTGTTTACAATGGATATTCTCGGGTCGTCAAAAGATAATACAACACTTACGGTATCGTCTGTTGAGCCATCATTCACCACCATCAGTTCAAATTCACGGTGGGTTTGCTCCAGCACAGAGGTGATCGCCTCGCGGATATATTTACCTGCATTATAAGCAGGCATCAGCACGGTTATTTTCTGTCGACTGTTATGCATGTTTCAATATGGTTAGGGTTGAGTTCTCCTTGATATTGAGCAGCAACAACAGTTCGAAAAAAATTAGGATGGATAATTGTTCAAACCAATACCCGATAAAGAAGACAGCCAGTATCATCATCAGCATTGGCAGTCCGTAAGTAAGTCGTTTATAATGTTTCATAAAATAACCGATATAATAAGCCACAAAGGCTATAAAGCCCAGCAATCCATATTCGGCGAACAATTGATCGTATACCGAATCGGGATTGTTACTCAATGAGTGCAGGTCTGTTTTTTTGCTGAAAAAATTCAGGTAAACATCCAGGTGGTTCGACAGGAAATCAGGATCTAAATAAGTGTATCTCTGCGGATACCCTCCTGCAGAACCAAGTCCGCTTACCCTGAAGGCCAGCTTGGACGAAAAATTGCCCATCCCGTTACCTGTAAATATTTTAAGCGGATGCTGCTGCAAAAAATGGAAAGTTTGCATCCAGCCGATGATCTTACCTGGCAAAAAACTGAGTTTACCAACACCATTTGCGGATAAAGGCAGACTGGCTTTATGCTCTTCTATAAATGCCAACAGTTGCTTTTGATAAGCAGACGTATCTATCACATGCTGGTAAGGCGCCGTATTGATATTGGCGTTTGGGATAAACATCCTTCCGCTTTCTGTCCTGGCAATCCCATCGCTTACCTTTTTTACCGGCAATGTTGCTTTTTTAGAAGTATTCAGCAGTTCCGGGTGATTGACCACATACATACTGTCGATATATCGCTGTGCTGTTTTCCATCTTTTTTCATCGGTGGTAAGCAGGCTGTCGGGCATTAATGTGATCGGCAGGTATAAATGAGGCCGGGTTGGTGCGGCCTGATGCGGCTTGTTCAGGTGAAAATCCCTTTTAAAATTTTCGACCACATAAGTATCATTTTGTGGCGATACCCGGCCCATAAATACTACCAGTAACGCAATGCAAATGGCGATCAGGCTTTTTTGATCGCGTGTGCTTTTAAAAATGAACAGAAAAGTAAAGCAGGCGAGTAAGATCACATTGATGCAGTTACTGCCTGTAAGCAGCATAATGGTCATGCAAACAAAAAGCATGGGAATGTTTTTCCTGGTTAAGAGGTAAATGACCCCCAAAGCATTTAAGACCGCATTGGTTGTCGAGGTATCAAAGGTGATCCCTCTGATATAATCCCCGGTACCTAAAAAATACTTTTGATGCTCTCCCTGGAAAGTATAGGGATTAACAGCGCCTGTTTCGATCATGATCAATGCGAGGTTGCCTAATGACAATATCGCATTGATGATAAAAAATGCAACAATGGTGCGGTGTATGGTTTCGGTATCATTATTCTCTATAAATAGCTTAACCTGGTGCATCGCCATGATGCAGAGCACCCAAAAGCCTATGCCGGTGAGCAAAACAAGGTTATAATTAAGGTTAAGGTAATTCATGCCAATAACCCAGTTAAGGATCGCTATGACAATGGCCAGCAGGTAAAAAAGCGGCAGGCGCGAGTTTTTAAAACTAAACCCGAATTTGAAATTGA
>JBEHXM010000064.1:0-28960 GCA_048498695.1 Bacteroidota bacterium | reverse complement strand
GGCCGTTGACCTCGACCTTGGCGAACATGGGAGGTTTGAGCGTGTAAACCTTAATCCCGGTGAAAAGAAAACGGTGGAGTTTACCCTGCACCCTGATGACCTGGCCATACTGGATAAAAACATGAACTGGGCGGTTGAACCAGGCAAGTTCCAGGTGATGATCGGTAACTCGTCAGAAGATATTAAGTTGAAAAAGGAGTTTGAGGTAGAGAAGTAGCAGATATTTTCATTTTCAATGCAACGCTCGTCATAAAGCCAGTGTCATATATACACTTAATTATTTATTGCACATTTGACAGTTATTCACTTGCACCTTATTTTATAATTAATTACTTTTAGAAATATTTTAAAAAGTTCTCGGGCTTTTTAATGCTGATCAACCCGGATTATTGAATGGAAATTAAACCAAAGACTGTAAAAAGCGCGCAGTTAAAGAACCTGATCGTTAAGCAGCTTTATTTTGACAAAGCACTTTCCTGTGCCGAGCTAAGTGAGCTTTTTGATAAAAGTATCCCCTCAATAACGAAAGCTGTTAATGAATTGATGAGTGACGGCTTTGTAGTTGAACAAGGTTATGCTCCGTCAAGCGGCGGGCGTCGCCCGTTACTGTATTCGATTAAGCCCGATGCCATGTACATACTGGCCGTGGCCATGGACCAGCTTTCAACCCGCATCCAACTGCTCGATCTTTTTAATCACCCGGTAGCAGAATCATTAACACTCGATCTGAAACTGCATCATAACAGCCAGGCGCTGGATATATTGGTGAAGAGCATTAATAAATACATTGCCAATACAGATATTCCAAGGGAAAAGATCGCAGGTATAGGTATAGGCATGCCGGGATTTGTCAACGTAGTACAAAGCATCAATTATACCTACCTGAATGCCGGCGGCAAAAGCCTGGCACACTACCTGCGCGAAAAAACCGGTCTGCCGGTATATATCGATAACGACTCCAGCCTGATTGCACTTGCCGAGCAAAAGTTTGGCATTGCCAAAGCCCAGCAGAATGTGATGGTGATCAACCTTGGCTGGGGTATCGGTTTGGGTATGATCGTTAATGGCGAACTATTCAGGGGACATAACGGTTTTGCCGGTGAGCTGAGCCATATTCCCCTCTCTGATGACGATGCCCTTTGTAATTGCGGAAAGCGCGGTTGCCTCGAAACAGTTGCTTCCATGCTTGTAGTATCTGAAAAAGCTATAGAAGGCATAAAAAGCGGGCGTGTAACCAGCTTAAAAAACACAGGCGAAGCGCCAACCAAAGCGCTTGGGGATGAGATACTCGATAGCGCCGGTAAAGGCGACCAGTTTGCCATTGAGCTATTATCAGATGCTGCTTATAAAATAGGCAAAGCATTAGCTATCCTGATCCATATCATGAACCCGCAAACTATCGTACTGAGCGGGCGTGGTGCACGGGCAGGCAAAATATTATTGGCCCCCATACAACAGGCACTACACAAATACTGTATACCTCGCCTGGCCGAAAGCACACAATTACTGATATCAAACCTCGGTTTTGATGCCGAACTGATCGGCGCCGCTGTGTTGATGATGGAAAACTTTGATAAAGAAGTGAAGACTGTAGCAAAGGTTTTAAGCTGATAATTTTTTATGCATATCCTCATCTTAGGTGCTACAGGCAGAACAGGCAGGCTCTTAGTGAAAGAAGCTTTAAAGCGCGGGCACCAGGTAAGTGTGGTGGTTGGCCATAAGAGCAGTTTAAAAAGTAACGCCGAACTGGTTGACGTACACGAGGGTACCCCGCTGAATACATACACGCTCGCAAATGCCATGCGCGGCTGCGAAGCGATACTGAGCACCCTGAATATTTCGCGCATATCCGATTTCCCCTGGTCAAAGCTGCGCACCTCGAAGGATTTTCTGTCATCATCCATGCAAAATGTGCTAACTACTGCCAAAGAGCAAAACATCAACCGTATTATAGTGACCACCGCCTGGGGCGTGGCCGAAACGCGGAAAGATATTCCTTTCTGGTTCAGATGGCTGGTTGATAACAGTAATATCAAATATGCCTATCGTGACCACGAGCGACAGGAAGAATTGCTGCAAAAATCGGGCACCAAATGGACAATTGTACGCCCCGTTGGCCTTACCGACTCGGACCGGGAACGCAAAGTGAAAGTGACTTTATTTAACTCCCGCAAACCATCCCTAACCATCAGCCGTCAAAACGTAGCCAATTTTATGATGGATGTACTGGAAAAAGATCTTTATATCAGGGAATGCCCCGTTATCTCTGAAAGAAAATAGCTGATCTCTTTTCTTTCAGTCAGGCAACTAACAAACTCTCTCCCTTAATTAAGGGAGAGATGTCGAGCGCAGCGATGACAGAGTGGGTAAAAGCGCAGGACATGCCTACAACAACTCAGCCAACTCACCCAAACTGCTGATCGTAGCTACCTGTCCCTCCTCTACTTTGCCAAAACCATAATCGGCAAAAATAAATGGCACACCGGCTTTGGTTGCCGAAGTATAGTCGCCCATTGTGTCACCAATATAAACCGGCGACTTAAGCTGATGATCGTTCACAATATCTTTGATGTTCTCTGCCTTGGGCTGGCCTTTGGTGCCATAGCATTGATGGCCCAGGAAATAACCGGCTACCGGGCAGTGACTTAAAAATGTTTCGATATAACCGCTTTGGCAATTGCTTACGATGTACAGTTTGTATTTGCCGGCCAGGGATTTAATAGTTTCATCCAAACCGGGATACATATCGCCTCCTTTGGCGTGCAATATATCCACTTCACTTTTCGCGCAGATCGCTTTAAAATAATCCCGTTTGGCAACATCCATGTCAGGCAGCAGCACCTCGAATATCACATCATACGCCATGCCGGTTATTGATTTTACACGCTCCACGGTAATAGCTTCCTCCACATAATCCACCTGCTGACGTGCTTGTTCCCAGGCAAGGGCCACGTTGCCTGTCGAGTCCCAAAGGGTACCATCGAGATCAAAAATAATGCTGTCGAATCTATCTTTCAGTGAGTTGCCATTTGTTTGCATGGCGGCAAAAATAGCAGATTTATTTGGTTGGCCTAAACTCTTATTTCAAATCCCTGATCACTTTAAAATCAACTATATAAATATCCGATAACCCATTGTTGGCGCTTTGCAGCCTGCGGTTAAACTGCTCCGCATTTTCAGCTTTGGCCGGGATAGCCTGATCTTTGCTCCTGGTGCTCGAGAAGTAAAAATATTTACCATCTGGTGTTACCTTGGGCGACCAGTCGATCGAATCGGAACTGATTGGTGCGGGCAGTTTTTTAGCTTTTGTCCAGGTACCGTTTTGATTGTAGCTGATATAAAAGTCGAGGTTCTTTAAGCCATTGGGCCGGGATGAATTATAAATGATATAAGATTGATCGGGCGCGATGTAAGCCTCATACTCATGGAATTCACTATTAATAGCATCGCCTAAGTTTTCGGCGGGGAGGTATTTGCCATCTTTATACTGGCATCTGTAAATATCACTCCCGCCCTTGCCGCCATCCCTGGTCGAGCCAAAATAAATATCGCCGTTATCTGCTACTGTTGGATAATATTCATCTTTAGCACTGTTAACCGGCGCATCCAGGTGAACGGGCTTACTCAAACCATCTTTGCTGATAGTCACTTTCCATATATCGGTATAATCCTGTACGGGGTTGCCGTCTTTCAATGGCCGGTTCGACATAAAATATAAGGTTTTGCCATCAGGGGTAACAAAAGGGTCGGCATCCATGTATTTTCCTGAGAATGATGCTACCTGCGGTTCCGACCATTGCCCGTCGTGTTTGTAGGAAACATAAATAGCAGATAGCTTCAGATCATAGCTGCATTTGATAAAGTAAAGCGTATCACCGCCGGGCGAAAATGTAGGGTGCGATTCATAATCCCCCCTGCTGATCACCCCTTCCTGGAAGATCTGGGGAACCGTGGTATTGTTTTGCGCCCGGCTGGCAATAGCTCCGCATATAATGGCTATTAGTGTTAAAATTTTTCTCATTTGCTTAGATTTACAATTCAAAGCTAAAACGAAGCAACGCCAGGCCGCCTTAAATAAAAAGTTATTTAATTGCCTAACTTTATTTTTCAAGTTTTTATATGAACAAAAATTTAAATTATAAACCGCTCGATGAACTAAATGCCCACATACTGGAAGAATTACAACTGGATGCACGCCTTTCGGTAACCGAGATCGGGCGGCGTGTTGGGTTGAGTGCCCCTGCCGTAACCGAGCGCATCAAACGGATGGAAGACGAAGATATCATTACCGGCTATCGTGCCATGATCGACAACGACAAAGTTGGGCTCACTGTTAATGCCTTTATTACCCTCAAATCAAATATTCCACATGCCACAGCAGCAAAAAAGATAGGCGAAATACCTGAAATTACCGAGTGCTACAATATTACAGGCAATAACTGTGTTATCATGAAAGTGGCCACCCCAACCACCAAAAGACTGGAAGCTATTATAGGCCAGCTGCAGGCAATTGGCGAAACAAATACGTCTATCATCCTTTCGCCAACATTTGAGCAAAGGGTGATCCGCAGAAATTGATTATTTTTATAAAAACAAAGCATCACATGAAAACCATAAAATATATATTCGCTATTATTCTTTTTATAGCCGTAAACAAAGTAAGCGCGGCCCCGGCAGATATCAATACAGCAATAAACAATGTGTTAAAAGGCTATCTCGGCATCAAGAATGCACTGGCCACCGACAATAGTAAAGCCGCAAATGACGAAGCAAAAAAGTTCACCGCAGCGTTAAAGGAAGTACCTGTAGATCAAATGGATGCCAAACAAAAAGCAGAGTGGACCAAATATGTCGAAAAGCTACGCTTTGACGGGGAGCATATCAGCGAGTCGACTGAAATTGCACACGAGCGGGAGCATTTCGGCAGCTTATCAGGAAATATGTATGCCATTTTAAAAGCCTTCCCGGTAAATGATGTAGCCGTGTACAAGCAGTACTGCCCGATGGAAAAGAAATCGTGGATCAGCGAATCAGCCACCATCAAAAATCCTTATTACGGCAAAAAGATGTTGACTTGCGGAGTAACCAAGGAAGCCATGAAGGCCGCATCAAAATAATCTGATAACATATAAAAAAAGTCTCCCGGTAAATAACCGGGAGGCTTTCATTTTAACAGGACTTCAATGCTATGAGCAACACTTGTCGCTGCAACATGCCATTTCGTGGCAATTCGCCTTGTCCGGGCATGATGCTTTATCCGGGCAGTCAACTACCTTGCCATCCTTTACACATTTTGTTTCAGTGCATTCCTGTTTTACCTTTTTAGCAGGTGTTTTAGTAACAGGGCCATCTGCAAATACCGTAGCGCAGGTCAATAAAAGAGCCATTACGCCTAAGCTTATTTTTTTCATTCTAAATGATTTTAAATGTTTAATAAAAGTTATCCTGATCGTTTAAGAGAGTGATCTGTTGTTCAGGATAACAGCCTGGGCGGGCGCCAACAATCGGCTAAATAATCAGATGAGATATCTTCATTAATTGTTGGTTTCTTCTTTTTGGAAAGCTCCAGTACAGGATTGCTAAAGTTGAGCAGCAATGTATGCTGAGCTATAGAAACTCCGCAGGGCACAAACGGGTTGCAAAAATCGCGGTTGCAGGTCATTGGATTACTGCAGGGCTTCTCTTTTTGATGTTTGCTATTTTCTTTACAGCACATATAGCCGGTGCAGTGCTTCACAGGTTTGGCCATTACCATATCCATACTGGTAAATGGCTGCAACATCAGCAGACCGAAATACAAGATCAATATGGAGGCAATTAGCTTCATTGCTCCAAATGTATTGTTTAAAGGGCTAAAATCAAAGAAATGATGAAAGGGATCACCTATCCGGCTTCCCCGCGGCACCAATAAGGTTCACGTCCACCAGTTCGAGCGACTTAACCATGTTTTGCACCGTAGCTTTGTACTTTTTAAAATGAGGTGTTTCTATATGTGCTTTATATGCAGCAGTATCGGCATATATTTCCAGGATGGTAATGTGTGAAGGATCGGCTTTGTCGGCAACTGCGTAATAGGTCAGTACGCCGGGTTCTACACGCACTGCGGTAGTCATTTGTTCTTTAAGAGCGGCATTATAATTATCTAATTGTGCCGGATCAACCTTGATCTTTGCCAGCCTGACCATTTGATGTTTTTGCGCCATAGTACTGTTGTAAAACATCAGCATCAAAAATATAATACTGATGATGTAACCTGTTCTCCTTCTCATTTTTGGCTGATCTTACCTCTCAAACCTCGAAAAATCACATTCTAAAGCCCTCCTGTCCCAATGCCCCGTATTGGCAGCTGCTTCATAGGTCGATTGCAGGAATTGAGTTAATGTATCCCCGGGATCATCAGACCGCTGTACCACTTCATATAACAGCATAAATTCGCCCATCTCACCGCTAAAAAAGGCTTCGTTCGGTCTGACGGATTGCTGGCTAAACTCGGGTGGCGTAGGATAACAATAGGAATAAAATACCGGGTGCGGAAACTGTTCACTCCCCGGCCAGAAACCGCAGGAACTAACCTCGTGCGAATAGGCCTCCTGCATTACTGCATTCGGCATATTGGGCGCCCCACCCGGATGCAAAGGCGCCGGCCTGCCCGAAAACCTGGTAACCGCCATATCAAACGCTCCCCAGAAAAAATGCACCGGGCTGCATTTACCCGTAAACCTCGCTCTGAATTTGGTAAACACATTATGGATATTCACCAGCCCCAGGTAAAAATCATGCATCCGTTCAGCATCATAAGCACAATGTGTTTCGTCTTCAGCAAAAGGGATAGCCGGGTCTACCTCGTTGGGTGCGGCATAGATATAGGCATCTACCTCTACACTTTCCAGTTTATCAAACAGTTCTCTATAAAAATTGGCCACACTTCGCGGGTAAAGTTCTACCCTTGCTACACCGCCCTCACTGGTGCTGATATGCAGTACATGATGTATAAAGTCAAAATCGACCTGGAACACGCCGTTTTCATAAGGGATGCTGCCGGTGGTTAGCCCATTAGCGCTCACATACAGCGTAACATGCCATGAGTGGTTGAGCCAGGGCATTTGCTTCAGGCGTATCTTGCCCACTATCTGCGTCCATAGGTGTACTGTGGCCAGTGTATCTTTCCAATTCTCAAATGCCAGCTCCGGCCACTTTTGCCTCTTATCAGCCATTAAACTATCCTTTCTTTTTTTCCGGACGCCAAACTCCTGTAGATAGCATCCACCACTTTCATATCTTTCAACCCTTCCTCTCCAGGCACGCGCGACTGTTTATTGTTCCAGATGCATTCAGTAAAATCGTCCATGTGGTCGGCCTGGGGTACCGTCTGCGGGTAGTTCATTGGTCCGGCTGAGGTATACCCTTCAATCGGCGGGTATCCATAAGCAGGTTCCAGTCCAAACTTACCATGCTCTGCTTCTACGCGCAGGTAACCCCAATTATTGTTATAACTTGATTTTCCGGTTGCGGTAAAACCTCCGGGGAACTCCAGCTCCCAAAAAACGGTTTCGTCCACTTCCTTAAACAGTTCGGGTTTGGTTTTTTCCTGCCTTGCTTTTACTGCTATCGGCTCCTGTCCTAAAGTGTAGCGCGTTCCCTGTATAGAGTAAATGCCCATATCCATCAGTCCGCCACCGCCTGCCATTGCTTTTTTTAGCCGCCATGCATTTGGGTCGCCGCCCCATACAAAGGCATTACCTGTGTCCAATGATTTTATTTTTCCATAAACATGTTGCTGACCCAGCCGCATAATCTCTAAATTATGAGGCTCGTAATGCAGGCGGTAACCTATTGAAAGTAATTTGTTCGCTTTTTTACACGCCGCTATCATCTCCTCACACTCCTTTGCATTGATGGCCATTGGTTTTTCGCAAAGCACATGCTTACCCGCTTGCGCGCCTCTTATGGTATACTCCTTATGCATAGATACCGGCAGCACTATGTAAACAAAGTCAATATCCGGGTTATCCTTTATCTGGTCGAAGGTTTCGTAGCTATAGGTATTCTTTACCGGGATATTATATTTTTGCTGCCATGCTTTAGCCTTTGCCGGGTGACCGGTTACAATGCCCGCCAGGTAGCAGTTTTTGGTTTGCTGTAATGCCGGTGCCAGGTGTTCGGTACTGTAACTGCCTAAACCCACCAATGCCACGCCGAGTTTTTTACCGGCTTTGGCCGCAAAAAGATCGAATGGATTAGTCAGTGTTAGCGCAGCGGCACTTATTGCACCCGTACGTATAAAATCGCGCCGCGACAGGTTATTAAATGTCTTCATAATTGATGGTTTGAGCTTAATATGTAAATATACATTCCCTGCTTCAATTATTTAATAATAATCACCTGATTACCTAACCTCTTTTCCCGTTTTCCGTATACCGGACGGATACCTCTTATTAAATTTTTATGTAACCGGTTCCGTAGCGATCCGGATATTTTTTCAGCCTGATCCTATTATATGAAAAACACTAAAAGGGTTGCCAACGAAACGAATACAACTTATGCCTTTAAAACCAACCCTGTTGACCCTGGAACGTTGGATCTTGTTTTAGAGGACGACCTGACCGCTTATTGGACAAACAGGCTAAAGGGTGTTGAGCCCCTGAATTTATTTACCGATTTCCAAAGACCTGAGATTGCAGGTACAAATAAGGCAAGTATTGGCTTTTTTATTGACGAAGAGCTGAATAAACAGCTCTCCGAATTTAGCGATCAGCACGAGGTATCAATGTTTGTAACGCTGATAACAGCTTATAAAGTGCTTTTATACCGGTACAGCAACCAGGAGGATATTTGCGTGGGCAATGCGGTGTTGAACAATAAAGACACCGAATATTTTTTAAACGCTTTACCGCTGCGTACCGAACTGAATGGTAACATTTATTTTGAAGAGCTATTACACCGTGTAAATTCGACAATACAGGAAGCTTACAAGCACAGGAAATTACCCTTTGAAAAGATAATTAATATCCTGGCCAACGATGCGGACCTGCATATCAACCCCTTATACCAGGTGATGTTCATCCTGCAAAACGGAGAGGAAATGCCTGATGTTAGTGCTTATACTTCTAAATCAGACCTGGTATTTATCCTTAAAGAAAAGGCATCGGGTCTGCATGGCGTGGTTGAATATAATACCGGTCTGTATACGCAGGATACTATTTTCCGAATTATAGATCATTATAAGTTGCTGCTGAATGTTATTGTTACCAACCCTAAAAAGAGCATTGGTTCGTTCCCGATCCTGACCAAATTTGAAGAGCATAAATTACTGCATGAGTTTAATAACACATCGGTAACCTACCCGAAAAATAAAACCGTAATTGATCTTTTTGAAGAGCAGGCAGCACAAAACCCTGGTAAAACAGCGCTGGTGTTTGGAGAAACTGAAATAAGCTACAGCGAGCTTAATGAAAAAAGCAATCAATTAGCGCACTATCTTAAAGCTACCCAAAATATAAAAGCTGACGACCTGGTAGGCCTCCTGCTCAGCCGTAGCGAATGGATGGTGATCGCCATATTAGGTGTCCTTAAATCGGGTGCGGCTTATGTGCCTATTGATCCTGCTTACCCCGAAGAACGCATCTCCTACATGCTTGACGATAGCCGCTGTAAAGTAGTGATCGATCAGGGTGAACTGGAAAAATTCATTAAACAACAACACAATTACAGTAAGGAGAATCTTTCCAACCGGAATACTGCTGCCGATCTTGCCTATGTGATCTATACATCAGGGTCAACCGGTAAACCCAAAGGAGTAATGGTAGAGCATGGCAATTTAGCCCAGTTCACGTATAACCTTACAGATACATTTGGTTTTAAACCGGGCATGCGTTTGGGTGCGCTTACTACTTATACCTTTGATATTTCGGTGCTGGAGTTATTATGCTCGATAAGCGTTGGCGTATGCGTGTTTGTGATGGACGAGATCGACCCTACAAACATTGTCACTCAGTTGCACGAGCATAATATTAATATTTTACAGGTTACCCCATCGCGACTGAATCAGCTGGCATTGGCCGGTTCAGGTTTTGAACCTTTGTCATCCCTGGATATATTAATGATAGGCGGTGAGCCCATGCCCGAAAAAATGTATCACGACCTGCGGGCTGAACTGCCGGGTGTAATCATATATAACGTATACGGGCCTACTGAAGCGACCATCTGGAGCAGCTGCTCATCCATACATGATAGTACCAAACTGAACATAGGCAAACCACTGATAGAAGAATATATCTACATCCTTAATGCTCACGGCCAATTATTGCCTGCCGGCATTCCCGGCGAACTGTATATCGGCGGCACCGGTGTTACCAGGGGATATTTAAACCGTGTTGAGCTGACAGCCGAGAAGTTTGTTCCCGATCCGTTTATGCCGGGCGGCAGGATGTATAACACTGGCGATATAGGTCGCTGGTTACCAGACGGCAACCTGCAATGCCTTGGCAGGGTTGACGACCAGGTGAAGATAAGGGGTTTCAGAATAGAATTAGGCGAGATAGCCGCCGTGCTGCAAAAACATCCGAAGGTAAAAGACTCGGTAGTGGTTGCAAATGCGGTTAACAGCGGTGATAAGGAATTGATAGCTTACACGACGGGTAATGCTGAACCTGAAGAACTAAGGGAACATTTGAAAGGTCATTTGCCTGTATACATGATACCGGGCTATTACGTGCAACTGGATGCCATACCCTTAACCAGTAATGGTAAGGTAAATAAAAAGGCGCTGCCATTGCCAACCGAACGATATCATCAAAAACAGGAAACCATTGCAGTTGCCGAAACTGCTGTACAGAAAACGATAGCTGACATTTGGCAAAATATTTTAAATATTGATCTGGTAGGCATTGATGATAATTTCTTTGAACTGGGAGGCACTTCTTTAATGGCGCCAAAGGCCATTAACCAGGTGAACAAAGAAACGGGGGTCAAATTGAGCTTATCAAGTTTGTACCAGCTACCTACTATAAGGCAACTGGCAGACAAAATTGAGACAAACACTACGCAGGACATCAGTCCGGTAATGCTGTTAAAGGAGGGTGAAGGCACACCTGTATTTATATTTCCGCCGTGGAGCAGCTACCCTACTATATTTGATGAATTCGTCAATCACTTTAAAGGCAAAAACCCCTTATACGGCATACTTTATGCCGAGGACACAGAAAACTTCACCTATCAAACCGTACAGGATTATGTCAAATACCTGATCACGCAGATTAAAAAACTGCACCCAAACGGGCCTTATGGTTTAATAGGCTACAGTCTTGGTGCACGTACCATACTGGAGGTAGCCATACAATTGCAGCAGGCAAAAAACGAGGTGGAATTGTTAGGCGTGATCAGTCATTTCCCTGCCTCCCCATCCAAAAAAAGCTGGTTGTCAAACCGCAGGATACTGGACGAGATCAGGATCTTCAGGAGCATTAGTCCGGCCCTTAGGCGTAAATACATAGTTCACCGGCTGCCTTATTTTCTCAAGATGGTTGTCAAGGGCAAACAGGATATATCGGAAATACAGGTGGAAAATGATGCGCAAACCAGAATATTTGCGATGCACGAAGTTTATGAAACTCCACAGAAATATAAAGGGGATATGGTATTGATCTATGAAACCAGCCCGGATGCCGATCCCTCGGAATACAAATTGGCACAGGTTTACAGGAATTCGATCTTCAAAAAACTATGGTCTGAATATGTTACCGGCAATATCAACGTCAGGATAGTGGAATGCAAACATATCGACTTTTTCAAGATACCGGCCGTTGGTGAAGTAACTGCTATTGTGGAATCTTTTCTGAAATAGCTTCCCCGCGCGGTTCATCCGAATATTAAAAAAACCCGGTTGAATTAAATATTCAAACCGGGTTTTCTTTTAATAAAGTTCTGCTATTTAAACGCGAGTTTAATGCTTCGTGGCAGCGGGGATATATTATCTGAAGGAAATGAGGTAAGGTTATTCCCCACCAGATCGAGTTCGCTTATATAATTATCGGCATTCAGTTTTGTAACCACATTAAATGAGCCTTTTGTGACTGTTTTATCAAGGTTAGTAATGTAATAGCCAACCCCTGTAAGTAGATTTTGCGAAGCCCTGCCATAATTAAGGTACTTATCAATATTTGAATAGGTATCATTAGCAAAGATCGGGGCAAAAAATGAACAGGGGCTATTCACTGTTTTACTGATATTGTAAGAAAAATCATATTGCCTGGTTACAGTACCGCTGTCCACATTCGATAAGGCAAATCTTACATAGTTGCCATTTTTGACCTCGTAGTTGATCACGGAAAATACAGGACCTACGTAATTATTAAGATTTGAAGACATAGTTACCTTATTTAAATACCCATTAGCATCATAGGTAAAGCGTTTTATTGAAACTATGTTATTGCCGTTTTGCACCCCTGTTGTACTGTGATATATTACCCTTCCGGCATTATCCAGTTCATATTGATCTTTCAGATCGCTGTTCAGTGTTATTTTATTTCCGTTATAGGTAAGCGTTACGCTCCTGATCAGCTTCTTGTCAGCATCATAAGTAGATACGCTATCTATCTTGCCCGAAGCATTGTATCTGAGTACATCATATTCGGCTTTTTTATTAATAGCCAGATCCCCCCATTGATAATCAGCATTGGTAACAGTCAGTTCAGCATTGGGTTTAAGGGGGTCTCCCTTTTTACAGGAGGAAAATACAGTAAACAAACAAATAATCAGCAAAAAGCACTTTGAAAAGCGCAAAGGGTTTGAGGTAATTTTCATAAGGTTAGTTTTGATAAATTGGTTAAATATCCAGGTATGGTTTTATAGACGGGGCCTGAATAAAAAGGTTTAATCCGAATTTAAATTTATCCGCCTCACTATATCTATTCAAAGCTCTCCCTATATTTTTTGATAGCCCTGATAATAGACTGCACAATCTCCGCCTGCCCTTCAGTTGAATTGAGATAGGCTTCGTCTTTAGGATTATTGATGTAGCCGGTTTCTATCAATACTGCCGGCATGGCGCTTTGCTGCAGCACCAGCACGCCCTGCTCCCTTACACCAAGACTGCGTCGGCCATCCACCTTTTTAAATTCATGGTTCACCAGGTCGGCAAAGCGGATACATTCCTTGCGGTATTTCTGCTGGAAATTACTCAACACAATCGTATTGATGGCACTATTTTGGCCGTAGCCATTATACTTGGTCTTATAATCTTTTTCAATAAATATCGAGGAGTTTTCCCTCAGGGCTTCCAGCTGTTCGCCCGCACGATGATAGCCATACACCAATAAAAGCACGCCATGCTCAGTACTTACCTTTTGCGGTGAAGAATTGCAGTGGATGGAGATGAACAGGTTTCCTTTATGCTCGCTGGCAATATCATCCCGCCGATGCAGCTCAATAAACTCATCCGTTGTGCGGGTCATGATCACATTAAGGGATGGCATACGGTCGTTCAAAGCGCTGCGCAGTCTTTTAGCAATAGCAAGTGTCACGTTTTTCTCTTTGGAATATTTGCCATGTGCGCCGGGGTCCTTTCCGCCATGGCCGGGATCGATTATAATTGTCCGGAATCTAAATGAGGGAGCCTTTGTAACAGTGGTAGCCGCTTTTTTATGATGCTTCTTTTTAACCCGCTGGGCATTGCCATTCTGGCACAGGGCCAATGCTGTTACAAATACAAAAAGCGTAAATATTTTAACAAATGAGGGGTACTGACGAGCCATATACGATTTGGGTACAATTTTAACTAATAAGCCTGGTATGTGCATTATGTTTTGTTAAATAACAAAATAATTGCGTTCAGATTCAATCGTTTAAACTTTATTTCAAAGAAAATTATTTTACCAAAGGCAACCATCAAATATCGTTTGGCGTAACTATTGTAAAATACTTGTTACGTATGAAGGAATTTATTCACAAACTAAAAACTATAAACGACCAAAATTTATCAAACATGAAGACATTTAGAACCGGCACCATTGCCTTAGTCGCGTTAACCGTACTGTCATTAGCGGCATGTAAAAAATCGGGCAATTCGCCAGCATCCCAAAACTCACAGCTGACATTCCAGATGCAGGCTGACAATGCCTCCACCAACTTGTCCGCCACAACTTCGGGCAGCAAACTGGCCACCAATTCAACCTTCACCGGAATACCCGGATTGACCTTTACCTCTGGCACAGCCAACATCAGCCAGTTTAAATTTGAAGCCAAACGGAATGGCGTTGAGATCGAAGTCACTTCAAGGAAATTAACCAATATTGATCTTTTTGCTGCAAACCCGTCAATTGCCGGCGTTACTATAGATACCGGAACATACCGCGAGATCGAGATCAGGGCACTTTTTCAGAAATCTGCCGATACTACGGCAAATCCTTTACAACTAAAAGGAAGTTTCACCACCAGCGGTGGCACTGTGATCCCTATCGAGTTTGACCTGAACGATAACGCAACGATCAAATCGGAGGTAGAAGACGTACATGTAACCAGCACAACTGATTTTGCAGCGCTGATACATGTGCATTTAAAGAAACTGGAAGCCAATGTAACCGCAGCCGACCTGGAAGCCGCCAAACTGACCAATGGCGTCCTGGTGATCAGCAATACCTCAAATACCACCATCTACAATAAAATATTAAACAACTTTACCAATTGCTGCGAAGCTGAATTTCACGGGCATCATCATGATGGCAGTGATGATAATAATAGCGGCAAAGGTCACGATGGTAATGATGATAACGGAAATGATGGCAGTGGTCATAATTAATAACCGCTGATCATTTAGAATGAGCGGCAGGGGATGAAAGGTAATTGTGTGTTCATAGTGCCCCTGCCGTTATTTTTTTAGCGGCATTTACTCTACAATTAAAATGAATTATTGCTCTTATGTGATTCAAATTCCGTTTTTAATCCTTTTGTAATATTGTCAACATTTTCAAGCGTGACAATTTCAACTTTAACCTCTTTAGATGATTTCGATGCTAAGAAGTCATTTATAAAATGGCTAACCTTTATATCATTCTTTGGTAAGATAGACAATAAATATAAATGAGAATGTTCACTTGCTGTTTTTAATTCGTCTATTTGCCCCGACCATCTAAAAACTTTATTTCGTATTGATTCCAATTTTTCCAAATCAAAATTAACTGGTTCAAAAAAATTAAGGTGCCCATTTCTCCAAGTATGTTCAAATTCAACATGGTCAAACTTTGTGCTAATTTTTGCAGGGGTTAAGTGTTTTGAAATGTTTAAATCATCAAAATATTGTTTGTATACCTTACTCCATACTTCTTTGTCATTCCGGAACTCTTTTTCTGAATCCGACTGATTAACACCTACTAAACGATCAAACAAATAAGTTGAAACACAGTGGATATCGATATCCAAGATACTTTGTGATTCCGTAAAAAACAAAGCACTATCATCTTTAGGCAGAGCCATTTTTGTAATTACAGAAATTTCATTATTATTTTCAAATTCAAATTCATTCGATAATTGATTTGCAATTACTTTCAGCCGAGTATCAATATGTCTTACAGCTTTTAATATGTATCTAGTATTAGATTCTGGAAATACTTGTGATAATCTCCCTGTTTTCTCAATAATTTCTACAGATAGTTGTTTTGTTTGCTTATCAAATACAACAACTCCTAGATTCAAGAATTCTTCACTAATCCTGTCTGGAAGAAATCTTAGGATTTGATATTGGAAGCTTTTCATGAAAGTAACATTTTTATGTTTGTTATAAATTCAACCTTATGTTCGATTATAGAATTTATGTGCATTTTAATAGTATCAAATATTTCTTTATCAAACCACTCAGGAGGTATTAGTGTTTCGACTTTTATCCAAAAAATATTATTTAAATTATTCATTTTCCCAGAAAAGGAATCTAAATCATAATTCTTACCCTTAAGTCGTTTTAACAAGCAATGTTTATTAACCCAAACCATATCTGCATCTGTAAAAAGCCATGGTTCATTATTTCTAAAAAGAGGAAGTACTAAATGAAAGCCAAAAGCTAATTCATGATCCAAAATAGTTAGTTTGTTACCATTTGTAATCATATTTGGCTTTTCATAGGTTCTATCATTATTTTGAATTAATAAATCAAAAGCAAAAATGTTTTGAGCGTCAATTTCCTGATACGGATTCAAAGAGATATAGTTATCTAAGATAATGAATTTATCAATATATTTAGAGCCAATATTATAGCCTAAACTTCTTGAAACTTTGAGATAATAGTCTTTACCTAATTGACTATTTACGAAATCTTGATTAATTTCTACCACCGCAGGCTCAACAACGTGTAATTCCATTTCCAGTGCGATAAAGGCAGCTAAAATTTCTCTTAAACGAGCTTCCTTGTGCATACGCTCCGATGCATTTAATTTGACTACGTAGCTATCTTTTCGTCCAGTTTCAATATCTAAACCCGTAATAATTATTGGTTTATTCGCACTATTAGACAGTTCTTCATGACCAGCAATTGCAGTTACGAAAGGAAGTTTATAATTCTCAGAAGTGATTTTCAATACAATTATTGATTATAGTTAGGTTTAAGCATTTTTATTTATCATGCAAATGAATAAAATTTATTTAAATTAACTATAATGATTTACTGTTTAAATATACGGTTTTTTCTTCAAATAAACAGAATATTCTTTACACTAGATAAGCTTCTATTTAGCCGCTTTTGATAATAAAAAGTCTAACCCTCCTTTACCCGGTAGCTTCTCTGTAGTCGATTTTGCATCAAATACTTTAGCAAGGTTCTGTGTGGTGTTATGTTTCGGCCATTCAGGCAATCCGTTGCCATTAGGATTACCAGTTTTAATAAAGTTAACCCAATATCCAGACATGAGTTTGGCCAATGCATGATCGGCAGGCTCAAACGGCCGGTTGTTAAGAAATTTCAGATTATCCATCACATAAGATACCTCTGCCGTGTGGAAAGCGCCATACTTCACCATGTCGCCGGTAGCGGGTACCTTGCGGTTAAAATTGTAAACATACACTGCTGAGTTAGGTAGTTTGCTTTGCAGATTGGCCCATTTATAGCCTGATGTTGCAAATACCTGGTCGCGTGTGAGGTAGATCTGCGACTTTTGGGCCTGCTCATCTGTTTCTGCCGGGAAATATTTCAGGAATGTTGCTGCATCGGAGCCGTAATCTTTTTCGGCTTTCTTTTTAAAATCCTCTTTGCTGATGGGCGCCCCGCCAAACTCATCCTCGTTCCAGCCGATAATGACCGGTACGTGGTTTTGCTTGTTGGCTGCGAATATATCTGGTACTGATTGCGGCAATACATAACCGTCTACTATTGGTGAGTATCTTCCCTTGAATTTATTTAATACTTCATCAGCAGGCATGGCCCTCATTTCGGCTAATGATTTTGCGCCTGCTTTTTCAGCCAGCTTTACCCCCTGCTCCTCTGCTGATTTCAGCGTGCCCGAAGCCAGCACCGGATTTTTGATCATGAATGATCCGCTTTCGGCGATGGCGTGGTTGAATAAGCCTTTAGCCAACGGTGAGGCCACCAGGCAGTTCACGCTCATTGAGCCCGCCGATTGACCGGCGATAGTGACATTATTTGGGTCGCCGCCAAAGGCTGCTATATTTTTCTTTACCCATTTCAGGGCCGCTACCTGGTCAAGCAGACCGTAGTTGCCCGATGCTTTTCCGTTTGCTTCTTTGGTCAGTTCGGGATGTGCCAGAAAGCCGAATACCCCTACCCTGTAATTAGCCGATACAAATATGATCCCTTTTTTAGCCATCGCTTCCCCGTCATAAATAGGACATGCGGTACCGCCGCTGCCAAAACCGCCGCCATATATCCATACAAAAACAGCTTTTTTATCTGTCGGGGCTTTGGCGTTGGTCCACACATTCAGATAAAGGCAATCCTCGCTGATGGGAGCTTCGGGTATTAAAAATTCAGATGTATACACCATAAACGGTACCGGTTTATCCTGCATGGGACTCGCACTAAAAGCGTCACATTTTTTTATACCGTCCCAATGTGCGGCAGGCTGCGGGGCTTTCCAGCGCAGATTGCCAACCGGCGGCGCTGCAAATGGGATGCCTTTGAAGGCGGTCACATCACCGGTGTTGTTCTTCACACCCGAAACCATACCGGCTTCGGTATGCACAGCAGGCGGCAGAGTGGCTTTATTAACGATAAAGGAATAAAAAGTAAATGACGCAGCCAGGGCCAGAACGCCGATGGCAATTTTAGTTTGCTTTTTCATCATAGGAAATAAGAAAAATGAAATGTGTCGGTTTGACGCAATCTAATATTTGTTTTGCAGAAATCAAAATGGACTTACCCCGACTCCGCTATGCGTATCGACCCTCTCTCCGCAAGCTGAAAGAAAGTTAAGTAATTTCCCTTTTTTACTCCCTCTTTGCGCGCAGCGGAGAGAGGGGCTGGGGGTAAGTCAAACCAGGTGCTTCCCTAATCTCTTTTCTACAGCGCTGACAGAATTTCCAACCGCCCTGATAGCCGATTTGAGCTGTTCAACGGTCACGCCAAACTTCTTCGACCAATATTCAGCTTCGTAGTATTCGCTGATGTTGATATGATCGTTTTTGGTGAAGCCTGGGGTATTATTTGTACGGTCCATAATATGATTAACAATTTCGTTTATGGTTAACACAGCGGTTCCTGAATAGTTTTAAACCAAATCCACTGTATATGATAGTTTTACGTAATTTTTACGATTGCGTTACAAATACCAAAACCAACCGCCTTTTCATTAAATTAGCTGCATAAGCAGCAGTCATTGAAAAACCAGGTCATCAATCAAATCATCAATTTTTTCTGGACCATTCTCTGCTTTGTGCCGGTTATTTATTATTGGGCGTATAACTATTCCGTTTTGCTGTATGGCTTGATATTGTTTAGCCTGATGTTTGCCTTTTTACCTGCCAGTATGTTCAGCCGGCTACAGTTGAGCACTGATAAAAAGTTTTATGAAAAATGCGGCGTCAAGCTGATCCAAAAGCTGGTGCAGAACGGCACTTATGCTAACAGGGTCATCAATAAGAATGATCCGCAATATAAGGTGGTCAAAAATCGCGCGCAGGCACAAAACTATTTAAATACCATCGCTATGTACGAACGTTATCACCTGGCGTGCTTTATATTCTTCGGCATCACCTTTATTCAGGTGCTTTATCAGCAGCAATTTGTGGTAGCTACACTTATCCTGACGGCTAACATTATTTATAACGTTTGTCCCCTGCTTTTGCAGCAGTATAATAAACTAAAAGTGTTAAGGCTGTTAAGGTTGACAAAACCATAACAGCCATCAACTATCTGAAATTTTATAGCAACTTATAATCCAAAGCCATAAGCTACACGCAAACCTACTACACCATCGCTGTAGCCATTGCCGCTAAAGTTTTCGTAACGGGCACCGATATCCCATTTTTTTGTGGCATAGCCTATGCCCGGTGAAGCCAGGAAATGAACAGGTCCGCCGCCATTTGCCACTTCAAACGCTGCACCAACTTCGCCCGCCACGTAGAAATTTGAATTTACAAAAAACTTGAGCCCTGCTTTTACAGGAATTATATCAGATTCGTATTTAGTGGTAAAGCCTGCAAAAGCTCCCGAGGTGGGATAAGTAATCGTTTTTGGAAAAAAGTGATAAATACCGCTTGTAAAAGTCAGGGCCACTTTGTCTGACAAGCTATATTGTAGCCTTGGGGTAATACCCAATCCAAAATTTAAAGTGCTGGTAGAATTTCCGACGGGCAACAGGCCATCTACACCAATCCCGAAGCGGAGATTGTTAGATGTTGCAGATTGCGCATGAACCTTAATGCCCGCAAATAAAATAAGTGCTGTTAAAATGGTACAGAAAAGTTTGGGTGTTTGGATTTTCATAATGTTTAGATCTATAATATGGATTATTGAAAGCATATTAACGAGTAAAAAAGCCCCATTTGTATAGCTGGGGCTGTTAATAAATGTTAAATACTTTCACCTTTTCCGCGGCGACTTTCACATCACTACCTTCACCCTTATCTGCCCATCTGATAAAGTCCTTACTATCAGCTTTTCATTCGTTGGGTAAATCGCCTGGATATCCAGATCCTTTATTGTTACTTCCGACCGGATATCATTACCCATATCGCGGCTCATTTCTTTTTGGATACGGACTTTACTGTCGGCCATAAACTGGGTAAAATTATAGGTAGCCCGCTGACGTATCATGTCCGTTATCTTACCGTTAAACATCCATTTTGCAGCTTTCAGCATCCAGGCTTTAGTTTGCAGGTCGAAGCTCAGATCGGGGAAGGATAATACATGCGTAGCCGGGTCATAAGTTGGCGTGCCCACCAAATAGATAGTTCCCGTGCTTGATCCTTTAAAATCAATCTGCATAGATATCTGTTTGCCTATGCCCCACACTTTGGTATGGTCAACAATAAACTCGTTCCCGGCCACTTTGATGTTCTGCCCTGCCACCTGTTGGTTAACGATATTGCTCAGGTGATCATAATTCTCCAGCAAGTCGAGATAAACCTTAAAACCGTTGGCTGGCGTATAGGTACTAAGGTTGGGCAGCGGCTTTAATGGCTGTGGATTGCTTACCATAGTTACCACTGGCCTTGCAGACAAGCCCACCGAAAAATTAAGCATCGACCCTTCCAAATTAAAACTGCTCAGTCGTACCGCTATCGGGTTGATAGAAACATACCCCGCATCGCCCGCCTTGGTTTCACTTGACAGGTTCTTCCACAATTCCTCTACCATCGGCCTGATATTGTAAGCAGCAATGCGGGTATCCACCTGTTTGCCCAGGTCATTCAACGGATCGGTGATGTATTGTATCAGCCTATCGGTTACGTCTATATTGCCCATAAATACGTTGCAGCGGTCTATAGGTTTAGGTGCAGGATATAAAATAGTTTTGGAGCGAAGGTGATAGTCGGGCATTACGTTGATGGTCGACCTATAGGATATCTCCATCCTCCGCAGCGGTTCGCCCACGCCGCACTGTGCCGAAACCACCGGCACCACGCATTGCGCACCCGACCCTAACAGCGTAGTACATTTGGCACAATACGATGCCGTAAAGCCATAGCTCCCGGTAAATTTCAGGTTCACTACGTTATTGCTGCCGGTAATGATGAAGGGCGTACGGGTAAATGTATAATTATACCTCAAACCCTCGCAAGGCTGCTGGTTATCCGAATATTTATTGGGCACAGAATGCTCGGCTTGTGTAAAATAGCTTTTTAGATCGACAGTAACCGGCACCTCGATATTGGAAACAGGCTGAACAATCCTGGGTATCTCTACCGCCGTACTGGCCGGGGCTAATGGTTTTAATGTTTTGCAAGAATACAATATAAAAGGCAGTATGAATGCCGCGAGAAACTGTTTGGGTTTAAATATCATGTGCTGGGCAAAATTTAACCCGCAACTAAGCTGCGGGTTTCAATGCCATAAAAATAAAAAAGGTTGATGATTTTTTCTGTGTGGTCTAATCATTAAATACCGTGTTTTTACTTCTTCGTTCAGGTGTTTTTACGGTGATGATGGCTGATACGATGGCTTAACTTTATTTCAGCATAATAATTTAAACCCTAAAACATATGTTAACACACAACCTGGCCTTAGTGAGTACAAGCAAACAGACTAAGGCAGCTGATGTTGCCACAACAGCGTCGGCTATACAAAAGCAGGCTACCCGCGACCTTGGCCCTATCTGGGGCATACAGGCAACCGTAGATTACTTCGATGACCTGGATAGCGTACCGGTGGGCTACTGGCCCATTGTGATATGTGACAAATTAGATCAGCCGGGAGCACTGGGATATCATACAGACAGTCATAATCAACCCATATCGTTTGTTGAAGCAGATGAAACATGGCAGCTCACCTGCAGCCACGAGGCAATGGAAATGCTGGTTGACCCCTGGGGCAACAAGATGGCGGCCGGAAACAGCATCGATCCTCAAAATCCGGGGCGCGTAAATTACCTGGTTGAGGTATGTGACCCTTGCGAAGATGCATCTTTTGCTTATTCTATTAATGGCGTACTGGTTAGTGACTTTTACACACCCGATTATTTTCACCCGGCAGCCAGCAGCCGCGTAAGGTATAGTTACACGGGGGCTATTACGTCCCCCCGCGAGGTTAAAGTAAATGGTTACTTAAGCTGGGTCGACCCGCTCACTAACACCTGGTACCAGGCAACATATTTCGGCAATTCAATTGCGATAAGGCCATTACAGGGCATGCAAAGTAACGGGCAAAGCCTGCGCAGCCAGGTTGATAAACTAACCGTAAACCCCAATAAAGGCGAACCCTTCAAAACGGCAAATACCAGCCATCACCCAATACAGGCAAAAACCATGATGGCTGCAAAAGCTATTGCCGACAGGAGAAGAAAAGAATTCAGCAAGCTATTTTAAAGATAATATCAGGAGGGTTAATAGGCACACCTGTAAATCCTCCTGATATTATTTAACCTGTCAATTTATAGGCGGCTTATATTCAGCCAAACCGGATAAAATATTCGTATTGTTATATTTCATAAATATTTTATAGTTTGGTAGTCTGATTATAAGCCTAAATTATTGACATGGAAAATACCCGCCGTAATAGCGCTTTTACAACAGTTTTAAATTACCTGCTGCAACTCATAGGTGTCGCACTTTTTTATTGGGTGATGATATACACCACTATTTATTTTTGGCTGTATTATTACTTGCGTTCAACAGCTAAAGTAAATTACGAAGGGAATCCTAATTTCACTAAAGAGCTTTACCTGCTATTATTGTTATTTTCGCTGTTCTGTTACGTTGCAAACCGCTTTTTCCTTGACCTTTACCACCGCAAAACCGCGAAACAATTGATCATCTCGATCATTGCCGACTACCTGATATGGCCTATCGCATTATCCATTGTTATCTTCTACGATAATAAATTCCATACCACTATTGTATATGATATTGGCAGGGTATTTAATATTTATCTGATTACCGCACTGCTGGTGATAAAAAATATCATTGCCGCTATGCTGTTATCGAAAACATCAAGACAGTAGACTGGACTATAAAACTCAGTTTTTTCAGGCTGAGCTTTTACCCATCAGTTTATCAATACCGATAAGTACCAGCGCAACCAGCATGAATGCTATTGCTACCGTGAACGAGTTCAATAAAACATGGGGATAACCCAGTTTAACCACATCAACAAATGGGTAAGGGTAATAACCGGAGAAAGCGCCGCGAATTAAAATAACTATTAGGTAAGCTACCGGGTAAACAGTCCATAAAAAGGCATTGCCCCATTTTAACCTGCCTTTAGTTACAAATACCAGCCAGAATACAATGAAAAGTATCGGGATGACCAGATGAAGCAATTCGTCAACTAAGCGCTGCATTCCCTGCGGATTCCACAAAGCCCGAAGAATGATATTATACGTAGCACCCACTATAATGATATTCACCGTAATGGCAGTCAAAGTAGTGGCTTTTGAAAAGAATTTCCCCCAGTTTGATGCAGGCGCCAGTAAAAGCACTATACTCGCCACGGCAATGAGCAGGTTGGTAAGTATGGTAAAAAAGGTAAAATAACGTACAATGGTCTCGGTAACGGATTCCTGCCTGTTGATGATGATCAGGTAAAACTGGCCAATTAGTGCGAACCAGCCGGCAATAGCCAACAGGATTAAGCATATTCTTGCAGCAGGACTAAACTGATTCTTCATTATACTTTACTCAGCAGTGTTTAGTAAAGCTATGAAAAGGTCATGAAAAAGGTATGCTCACCAAAAATTTACTGCTAACCCCTGGCTCCGACCGTACTTCAATCTGGCCGTTTAGTTGGGTTACTGCGTCTTTTACAAGGTAAAGCCCAATACCCGAACTCCGCTTATTGTCACCAGACATATAAAACTTATCAAAAATACGCTCCTGGTCTTTCTGACGTATACCCATCCCGTTATCTTCTACCTCTATCACTGCCGCCATGTCTGACCGGTACGACCGCACCTTTACCCAGCGCTCGGGTTTTCGCGTGTCGCTGTATTTAATGGAGTTAGATACCAGGTTATTCAATATCACCTGCAATTTTAGGGCGTCGCTTTGTATTTCGGTTACTTCCAGTTCTTTATAAAACTTTACTTCTTTACCGCCGGTATGATAGTTGTTTTGCGATATCACATTGTCAACTATGGTGGTGAGGCTGCATTCAGATTTATTTACACCCGTATGCTTGCTCCTGATAAAGGTCAGCATCTCATTAATAAAACGGTCCTGTTTCTCAAGGCTCTCCTTCATCATCAGGGTATATGCCCTTATCTGTTCGGGGTCAGTTTCGTCATCTATCAGGTCTATCAGGCCCGATAGCGAGGCTAATGGCGAACGTAGGTCATGCGTAACGTTAAAAACAAACTTATCCAGCCCGGCATTGATCACCTGCAGGTTTTCATTCTGCTCAATGATCTTCTTTTTGGAATTAGCCAGGTTGCGGATCATAATAGCTGCCGAAGACAATGAACTAAACACGATAACCAAAGTGATCAGTACATTGGCGATAAAAACATAAAGATTTATTTTACGGCTGATATCCCCCAGTGTACCTGCAAATTCTTTCCCCTCCACGGTCATCTTCTCCGATACATTGCTGATAGACAGTATCAACGCTTTTTTATCATTTGCCGAAATATTACCTGTCGATATTTTTTGATGTGCCTGCTGTCCCAGCTTATCCAGTTCGTTCACCATAACATCAGCATCTGCCCATATCCTGATGGCTTTACCAAACATTTCAAAATGCTGAAACTTGTCAAAAAGCCAGATAAGGTCGTCAATATCCTCCGGGTGGTTCCCACCTTGCAAAAGGCTCTCACGGGCTATCTGGTAATCCTCCTTACCGGATAGTAAAACAACTCTCGCTGTATGATCGCCTTTGGGTACGTTTATCGCTTTCTGGAAAGCCACAAAGTCAGCATCGTTCCCAAGATAAATATAGTTGATCAGGTGGGCGGCGGCATCCTTCTGCCCTTTTGAGTATTGCGACTCTCCGCTGATATATGCCCTGGTGCCCGATAATATCCTGATGGAGTAAAAATTAACAACAATAATAGTCACTGATGCCATCGCCATTAGCAGCAGTAAAACAAGCGCTGTCCTTTTCCGTAATAATTTTAGGCCGGCAATCGTTTGATCTAACTTCGCTTTCAAAACAGGGAGATATTATTTAACTATTGTGATAATTATATAATTCTAAAAATTATTTTTTATCGATAAAATACATTTTAAGATAGTATATTTTCTCTTCAGCAGCTGCTTATCTAAATTGTTCATTTACAATGCAAAAATCCGAAATTTAAATAGCATTTGCTATAAAACATTTTAATAAATAAGTCATACCCGTATACTTACATAAATATATTTTTGTTGCATTTAAAGCAAATATTATTTATCATAATTATTAAACAGTTGTTAAGAAAATGAAATAAATTTTGCGGTCTCAATTATTAATCGCAATATTGCGATTGATATGGGTTTGACAAAATCTGAGATATTTACCACAGAGCAAAACCGCCTGGCCACTATGCTTAAGGCATTGGCGCACCCGGCACGTATTGCCATTTTGCAGCAGCTGATCAAAACCGACGCCTGTGTATGCGGCAGTTTGGTTGATGAACTGGGCCTGGCGCAAGCTACCATATCCCAGCATTTAAAAGAGCTTAAAAACGCAGGCATTATACAGGGTACCATCGAGGGTGTAAGTGTTTGTTATTGCATTGAACCCAATGCCTGGAAATTATTGCACCGGGAAATGAATACATTCTTTGGATCGTATACCGATACGGGTAAGTGCTGTTAAAAAAATTTAACCCAATCAATCGCAATATTACAATAAAACAAATCAGGTCATGAACAAAGCAGAGGCCATCAACTGGAAAACTTTTAAGAATATCTTATTACAGCATCCTGACCTCGACCTGCAATTTCAATACGCAGAAGGTAAACGGGTAGATGCCTCTTACCATATTACCGAAATTAAGCAGGCGCCAATTACTTCGGTAGATTGCGGCGGCGTGGTAAATACCTGGACAGAGATCATCATTCAGCTTTGGGTACCTGAGGGCCGACAGCAATTACGACCAATGAAGGTAAAGAAAGCCTTATCTATAGTGGAAATAGTAGAAAAAATGCTGCCGCTAAACCCAAACGGTAGGGTTAAAATTGAGTTTGGCAATTCTGAGTTTGATACCCGCCAGATGTTCCCGAATGAGATGATTGCAAATGGTGACAACCTCGTAGTCGACCTGCGGCCCGATGCGGTACAATGCAAGGCGATCAGTCGTGGCGGCAGTTGCGGCACAAATGACAAGGGCGAAGAATGCTGTGTACCTGCTGAAAACCCAAAGTTACAACTAAAGGAAGTGGCTGCTGTAGCCGAAACTTGCTGCACACCCGGTAGTGGTTGCTGTTAATTAAGAGATTATGGAAATAAAAACCGCTATAAATTACAGGGAAAGCATTGAAGCCCTGCTGACGGCAGAACATTTGCCGGTGGCAGACCTGCCTGCCACTTTAGAAAATTTCGTGGTTGCCTTACAAAATAAGGAGGTTATTGGTGTAGCAGGCTTGGAAGTTCATGGAGATTCCGGGCTGTTACGTTCATTAGCAGTAAAGCAAGGGAATCGCGGACAGGGTTTGGCTGCACAATTAATACTTCAGACAGAGGCGCTTGCTTTATCAAAAAGATTAAGCTCGGTTTATTTGCTGACCGAAACAGCAGCCGGCTATTTTGAACAGAAAGGTTATCGCGAGATCGCCCGGGTGGATGTCCCTGCCGAATTACAACATGCTTCTCAATTTATTTATGTGTGCCCACAATCTGCCATCGTGATGATGAAAAGTTTATGAGACTAAATACATGAAAAACATATTAGTACTATGCACCGGCAACAGTTGCCGCAGCCAGATAGCCGAGGGCTATTTAAGATATTTTGCAGGCGATAAGGCTAAAGTTTACAGCGCAGGCATTGAAACGCACGGCGTAAACCCCAAAGCCATACAGGTAATGGCCGAAGATCACATCGATATATCCAAACACACTTCAAATAATGTGGATGAGTATCTTAATATCCCTTTCGACTATGTGATAACAGTTTGCGATAATGCTAAAGAAAACTGCCCTTACTTTCCCACAAAAGCCGACCGTTTTCACCAGAATTTTCCAGACCCGGCAAAAGCTACCGGTACCGCTGCTGAGGTAATGGATGAATTCAGGCGGGTGCGGGAAATGATAAAAATATATAGCAAGGATTTTGTGAGCAAACATTTATCCGCATGAGGAGATACTTAGCCGAGCTATTAGGCACTTATGCATTGGTTTTCGCCGGTACAGGTGCTATTGTTATTGACCAGCAAACGCATGGCAGCATTACCCACATAGGTATTGCCATCACCTTTGGTCTGGTGGTGATGAGCATGATCTATACCTTCGGTGATATTTCGGGGGCGCATTTGAACCCGGCTGTAAGTATAGCATTTACCATTGCCAGTAAATTCCCGGTTACGGAACTTTTACCCTTCATAATAAGCCAGCTAACAGGCGCAGTGCTGGCAAGCCTTACCTTGAAATTGTTATTTCCTGCAAATCAATTCCTGGGCACTACCATCCCGGCAGGAAGCGCCGGGCAATCGTTCGTGCTCGAATTCATCCTGACTTTTTTCCTGATGCTGGTTATTATCAATGTGGCTACCGGCAGCAAGGAACGTGGCCTGTTTGCCGGGTTGGCAATAGGGTCTGTAGTAGGCCTGGAAGCCATGTTTGCCGGACCAGTATGCGGGGCGTCTATGAATCCGGCAAGATCGTTCGGCCCGGCTATTGTTTCGGGTCATTACAAATTTTTATGGATCTATTTAACAGCAACCACACTCGGTGCTGTATCAGCAATCCCTGTGTGGAAGTTTATTAAAAATGGGATAACCGAGCCGCCAAAAAAGTAAAGCCTGATTAGGTCAGGCTTTACGGATCAATAGTTTAAATATAAAATAAGGGGTATAAGGCGTAATGAGAACCTAAATGTAACATACTCGTTACAATTAAGCAAATTTATTTAAGTCAGAATAATGATTTTTTCCTCACCAGAGCAGGATTACGCTTTAATTCCCGGCTGTAATTCCCAAAAACACAGGTATATTTGCACGAGCAATTAATTTATTAATGAAAGGCAAAAAAATATCCTTTTCTACGGTTTTAACCATAATTATCGTCCTTTTTTTGGGTGCATATCTTTTTAGCGCAAGGGTAAAACGCTGGGTGATCATGGGCTTTATGATGATCGGGTTTTTCAAACCGGATATTCCTGTTGTAAAACCCGGTGAAAAATTAGTGCCTGCCCCTGCCATGGTGGTACAGGGTACGGATGGTAAAATGCTCGACCTGCAGCAGCAAAAAGGCAAGGTGGTTTTTATCAATTTTTGGGCCACCTGGTGCCCGCCCTGCCTGGAGGAGCTGCCATCAGTTAATGACTTGTACCTAAAAATTAAAGACAACCCCAATATCGTATTTCTTACTGTGGATGTCGACGGCAACCTGGCCAAATCATCACTATTCCTTCAAAAAAAGGGCTATAGTTTCCGGGTGTACAGTCGTCAGAATGCATTACCGCCGGCTTTTTTCTCGGGCACTATACCCACTACCCTGGTCATTGATAAAAAAGGTGATGTGGTATTTAATCATATAGATCGGGCCAATTATAACGATGACGAATTTACCCGGTATCTTATAGGCTTAAGCAAGCAGTAAATATTACATCGGGCTGCGGTAAATATCGTCCTCTACTATAAATTTCCTAATTTTAACCCATGGTTGATTGCACACCCGCATTATTTAAAACATTTGAGGCGCTAAAGGATGTGCCCGAAGATCAGTTACAAT
>JBEHXM010000063.1:0-29018 GCA_048498695.1 Bacteroidota bacterium | reverse complement strand
GAAAGTTGCCGGGTTAAGTACGACTAATTTAACAGGCCAGTTGCAAACGGCGCTATCACAATATTTTACCAAACCAATCGTCAATATAAGGATAGTAAACTTTAAAATATCGGTTTTAGGAGATGTGATGAAACCAGATGTATACACTATTCAAAATGAACGGATTACTATACCAGAGGCATTAAGCCTTGCAGGTGATCTTAACATAACTGCTATTCGTAACAATATTTTACTGATCAGGGAAATTAACGGAAAACGCGAATATATCCCTATTGACCTCAATTCAAAAAAGGTATTTGAATCACCGTACTATTACCTCAAAAATCATGATGTGATCTATGTTACACCAAATAGGGCTAAAATCTCTAATAATAATACCGCAGGTTTCCAAAAAGTCAGCCTGGTAATTTCATTACTTTCAGTTATCGCTGTCTTCCTTGCTTACCGTAATAAATAATTATTTTTAATTCTATGGCTGTTAATAATAACCAGTTTGCAACTATTACTTTACCCGTTTCACAAACTCAAACTGTCGAATCTTCTAAACTTTTAAAAAGATATCTTTTTCATTGGCCTATATTTATTCTGTCGTTAGCAGTATTTCTTGTCGGAGCCTATTTCTATCTTCAATATACCCCACCGGTATACCCGATAGCTGCTACGCTTGAATTTAAGAATGTCAAAACCCCCGATTACAGTCAGCCAAAGGATAATTTGCAGGGATTAGATCAGATCAGCAAACCGGTCGTTTTTGAGAATGAGATAGAGATAATAAAGTCAAAAAAACTCATGCTCCAGGTAGTTAACCAATTGAACTTATGGGTTAATTACTCTCAAAAAAAGGGCATGATGATGACGGACCTTTATAAATCAAGTCCGGTGCGTTTTCAATTTTTAAAAATGCCGGCCAAGATCGATACAAAAGGAATAAATTTAGATGTTACAATAAAGGATCCTAATACATATGTAGTAAAAGACAAGGGTGGTAAACAAACTGAATTTAAGTTCGGCCAATATGTGCAAAGCAATTTTGGATTATGGAAGTTAGAGCATAATGCAGCCATTGATGATAATATTGGCGCTAATATCATGATCGCCGTACAAGATCCGTCAAGCGCTGCTGACGGATATGCCGGAGGTATTAAATCCTCGCTGGATAATAAAGAAGTGCCATTTGTCGAACTGTCATTTTCGGATGCTGTGCCAAGCAGAGGCGTGGATGTACTTAACACGCTGATCAATACTTATTTAAGAAGTACGATAGACGAGAAAAACAAGAAAACTGAAGCAACTATAAAGTTTGTAACCAAACGAATCGATTCTATTGCTAAAGATCTGCATAGTGATGAAGCACAGTTAGAAAATTATGCAAGGAACCAGGGTTATATAGATAATGCTGCTCAATCTCAGTCCTATGTTCAGGATCAGCAAACAAATTCAAAAAACCTTAATGATATTGACATCCAGATCAGGATTATCAATGCAATCGAAAATTATATAAGCTCACCACAGAATAGCGAAAGGCAGCCTTCTACACAAGGATTGCAGGATCAGGGATTGAATACCATGCTTGATAAACTATCTGAGCTGCAATTGAATAAACAGCATTTGCTGGCAACCAATCCGAAAGACAATCCTGTGTTTGAGCCTATTGACAATGAGATCAACAATTTGCAGGAAAAAATAAAGGAAAAAGTACGTACCAATAAGGAAGCGCTGTTGCTAACTAAAAACCAACTACAGTCGTATGGTTCGCGATCTGATGAGTTAATCAGGAATGTACCTACACAGCAAATGAATTATAACGGCATTAAACGGGATAATGATGTCGAATCGAACCTTTATTCATTTTTATTACAGCAGCGTGAACAATTATCACTTAAGTTCTCATCAACTGTGTCAGATGCAGAAGTTGTGGATTATGCCCGCGCCGGTAGTGCTAAATGGCCAAAACCAAGTATCATTTACTTCTTAGCTGCTTTTATGGGATTTGTGTTACCTGTAGGTTTCATTTATACCCGGGATAGTTTTGACGACAAGATCACCAACCGTCAGCAGATTGAAGATGCATTGGATATACCTGTTCTCGGCGAGCTTTCATACCAGGAATCATCTACGCCGATAGTAATTACAAAAGAACGGGGCAATTTTGCCATAGGGGAACAATTCAGGGCATTGAGGGCCAAATTGTACCAGGTGCTTAACAGCGACAATATTAAGAATGATGCCGGCAAAGTGACGCTGGTGACCTCCAGTACCTCAGGCGAAGGAAAGAGTTTTATAAGTGCCAATATAGCCGTTACGTTAGCCTATGCGGGAAGAAAAACTATCATCCTTGAAATGGACCTCCGTAAGCCAAAAACCACACTGATGTTTGGTTTACCGGAAGAGCACCCGGGCATTAGTGATTATTTGGATGGAGAGCAATCCAATATCGAAAAACTAATAAGATCAACAGGTATTACCGGTCTTGACGTATTGGGTTGCGGCGCAATCCTTAACAATCCGTCTGAGTTGCTTGAAAAACAATTGCTTGACGACATGATCGCCGTTTTGCGTAAAAAATATGATCATATAATTATTGATACACCTCCTATACATTTGGTAACAGATGCAATAATTGTAGCAAGGGTTGTAGATGCATCTTTATATGTGATCAGGCAAGGATACACCCTGAAAGAAGAATTTAAATTTATCGAAGAAGTAAATTCAGACAACAGGTTACCTAAATTGAATATCATTTTTAACGGTATAAAAAGGGATAAATATGGGTATGGGTATAATTATAATAACAGCTATTATAATACATACACAAGTCGTCCAAAAAACACAGTTGGCAACGTAGTCAAAAGCTTTTTTAACAGGTTTTAGATACACATATCCTATTAAAGTTAATATTATTCCAATATCAACTTAACTAATAGAAGTTTTATTTAACTGAACCCTAACACCGCTGAAATAGCTGCAACGCTTCGTGGCATTTTTTCGTATTATGGCCAACCCATCATTATGTAAATGGCGGGCTAATTTTATAAGTATATAATGGAAAATTTACAAAGTCAAAATCCTCTGAATATTCTAATGGTCAATTGGGTATGGTTCCAGGTAGGGGGAGATTGGACTTATGTTGATAATGTAAGGAAGCTTTACCAGGGCAAGGGGCATAACGTTATCCCGTTCGCCATGAAATCAGATAAAGACCATGAAAGTTATGGCTATGATAAATATTTTGTGGACTTTATAGACTACAAGAAATTAAATGCTAATAAAGGAGTGATCAGCGGAATAAAGGCTTTAACAAAAAGCATCTATTCCAAACAGGCTAAGGAGAATATGGAGCGGTTGCTGACGGATACCAAGATCGACATAGCTCACTTACATAACATCAATCATTACATTACTCCAAGTATACTGCCGGTGCTTAAAAAACATGAGGTGCCTGTTGTTTGGACTTTGCATGACTATACATTGATCTGTCCTGAGAACTCGTTTATTTCGCACGGCAGTATCTGCGAAAAATGCCGTGGTGGTAAATTTATCCAATGCGGTATTAACAAATGTAAAAAGGATTCATACCTGGCAAGTTCATTAGCTGGGTTGGAGAATTATGTACACAGATATATGCATCTGTTTAAGCATGTTGATTATTTTATGTGCCCTTCGGAGTTTTTGTATAAGAAATTTCATGAATTCAATTTTTTCAAGGATAAACTAAGGCTGACTAATCTATGTTTTAATTTTAACAATGAAGCGCTTGCTTCGCAGGAGAAAAACGATGAGAAATATATTCTGTATGTTGGCCGTTTAGAAAAAATTAAAGGGATAAGCACTCTCTTGAAAGCTATTGAAGGAACTAATATACCGCTAAAAATAGTAGGCGGCGGTAACCTACAGGCAGAGATACAGGCATTTATACATGCCAATAACTTAACCAATGTGCAATTACTTGGGCACAAGACCCTGCCTGAAGTTTATAACCTGATCACCAATGCTCAATTTACGGTGTGTCCGTCTGAATGGTATGAGAATTATCCGTTCTCTGTGATCGAAGCGATGTCTTTCAAAAAGGCGATCGTAGGAGCCCGGATAGGTGGCATACCTGAACTGATCCAGGATGGAAAGACTGGTTTACTGTTTGAATCATTTAATCCTGTTGATTTGAAAGAAAAGATAGTACGTTTGTGGAATGATGATAACCTGAAAAAAGAATTTGGTGAAAATGCACATAAATTTATTTCGCACCAGGTGAGTTATGACAGGCATTATGGCATACTTAAAGATATCTACAGTAATTTAAACGTTGCACTGTAATTATTTAATTCTTCTATGAAAATAATGGTAATCGGTAGCCGAGGTATACCAAATATTCCTGGGGGAGTTGAAACACACTGTGAGCATCTTTACCCGAGGATGTTAGAAAATGGCGCAAACAGTATAACGGTAGTTGGCAGAAGCGCATATGTTGAGGAAAAAATAATTAATACTTATAAGGGTATTTATTTAAAAACCATCTACTCGCCCAGGAGCAAATCGCTTGAAGCTGTAGTACATACCTTTTTAGCAGTTATATATGCTGCAGTTAAAAGACCGGATATACTACATGTACATGCGATAGGGCCCAATTTACTTACGGGGTTTGCAAAATTATTGGGCCTGAAGGTTGTAATGACGCATCATGGACCGGATTACAAAAGAATGAAATGGAATGGCCTGGCTAAATTTTTTCTGAAAACAGGTGAATTGACGGGAGTGACGTTCTCCAAAAAAGTTATTGTTATTTCGCAGGAGATAAAAGATCAACTTGCTGATATGTATGGCCGAAAGGATTGCGTATTAATTCCTAATGGTGTAAATAAGCCTGTTATTAGTGTTAACACTGATTATATAGAATCCATAGGTCTTTCGAAAGACCTATATATTTTTACATTAGCACGGTTTGTACCCGAAAAAGGTTTTGATTATATGATCCGTGCCTATGCAAAATCATCCATATCAAAAAAATATAAACTGATTATTGCCGGTGACGCTGACCATGAATCAGAATATTCAATAGGCCTGAAAACATTGGCAAAGCAAAATGGTGTGATCTTACCGGGATTTGTTAAGGGAGAAAAATTAAACCAGCTTTTTTCAAATGCAGCTTTATTTATTATACCCTCCTTTTATGAGGGGCTTCCTATTGCATTGTTAGAAGCCATGAGCTATGGTTTGCCCATTTTAGCCAGTGACATTGCAGCCAATACACAAGTTAATTTGCCCCAGGAGTGCTATTTTAAAGTTGGCGATGAAGCCGAACTGACCCGGTATTTCGATTCTATTTATCTTGAAGAACACAAACGTTTTGAATATGATATGAAACGTTATGATTGGGAAGTGATTGCAGAAGAAACATTAAATGTTTACAAAAGCATATCTTGAGATTTTAAATCTATACAGCTAACCTGTACAATCTTCGTTTAAATGAAAAAACCTTTTTAATTGCTTAAAAAGGTTTTTTTTGTTGGATAGAATTATCTTAATTATTCAAACTGATTTTTGATAGCATAGCCATAGTCCTTAAGCAATTTCTCTTTTCTGAAATGCTCCACATCTGCAGCCACCATTTCACTTACCAGCATAGCCAGGTCATATTTTGGTTTCCAGCCTAATTTTGTATTTGATTTGGTTGGATCACCGATCAGCAAATCCACCTCGGTAGGGCGGAAATATTTCGGATCGACAGCTACTACCAGTTTACCGGTTTCTAATTGATAATCCGGGTTTGAGCATGACACTACATACCCTTTTTCATCAGCGCCTTCTCCTTTAAATGCTACTTCAATACCTACTTCACTAAATGCCATGCGGACAAATTCACGTACTCTTGTGGTTACGCCCGTAGCTATCACATAATCCTCCGGCTTTTCTTGCTGCAGTATCAGGTACATGGCTTCAACGTAATCTTTTGCATGGCCCCAGTCGCGTTGTGCATCCAGGTTACCCAGGAATAGTGAGCTTTGTAAACCCATTGCAATTTTTGCTACGGCCCTGGTTATTTTACGGGTTACGAAAGTCTCACCGCGCAAAGGACTTTCATGGTTGAAAAGGATACCATTGCAGGCATAAATACCATAAGCCTCGCGATAGTTTACTGTGATCCAGTACGCATACATTTTTGCAACAGCATAAGGTGAACGCGGATAAAATGGCGTGGTTTCTGATTGTGGAACAGCCTGTACCAAACCATATAGTTCGGAAGTAGATGCCTGGTATATTTTTGTTTTCTTTTCCAGGCCTAATATGCGAATAGCTTCCAACAGGCGTAAAGTACCTATGCCATCTGCATTTGCGGTGTATTCTGGCGTATCAAAACTCACTTTTACATGCGACATCGCGCCTAAATTATAAATCTCGTCCGGCTGCACCTGTTGGATGATCCTGATCAGGTTCGTTGAGTCGGAGAGGTCACCATAATGAAGTGTAAGTTTTATGTTTGTTTCATGCGGGTCCTGGTATAAATGGTCAATACGGTCTGTATTAAACAAAGAGCTTCTTCTTTTAATGCCATGTACCTCGTAGCCTTTTTTTAACAAAAACTCTGTTAAGTAGGCGCCATCCTGACCAGTTATTCCTGTAATTAATGCTTTTTTCATTATTTAATTATTGTTGTATTCAAAGCTTGCACTCAATTATGCTATCTATCAAAAACTTAAATTTAACTAAAAGTGTATTTTCCTATAAAAGTACAAATAAACCGCTTGTCTGTCGCTTGATAAGTCAATTTGTTTCATTTAACGAAAGATTGATGGGTTTTTATAATAGTTCCAACAATCTCCCGAAATATCTATTCTGATGCAAATCAAAGAATTATCAGGCTTCGTTAAACGTAATTTTTGGGTGATTTGTTCCGTGGATTTTAATATTCGTGAGAAATCAAAAAACCTTTAACTATGTGCTTAAAAATTGCAAAAGACTAAAATTGCTTATGGACGTTTACCGAAGAGGTAAGTGATTAAAAACAAACCCACCAAAACAGCTAAAATTAAATAGTGGCTATGCGGAATATGATAATTTTTATCTTCTATTTTAAATGTAATATCGAAAAGAGTAATACTTATGATCGGAAACCAAAGAAAGTTTCGAAACAACTGAACTTTTTTCATTTTATGGCAGGAATCTCTTAATCGTAGTTTTCGAGTGCTAAGATATTCAATTAATCAATTACACTGTAATATAGACGGTATGTTTTATTTTGAAAAATTAAATTATTTGTTTGGTAAATAATCAATCTTTTGCAAGGTTTGTGAACGATATATAAATCCGCCTAATTTTGAAAATATTACATAGTGTCCATCCCGATGATTTCAGATCATATCAAACCAAATTGATCCGGGAAAGGTTCCTGATCGATAATTTAATTGAAGCAGATAAAATTAATTGCGTTTATACGCATTATGACCGGATGATCATAGGTGCGGCTTGCCCCATGAATAAAAGTATTACATTAGATAGTTATCCAAATTTGCGTTCCAAATTCTTTTTAGAGCGAAGAGAGATCGGGATCATTAATGTAGGTGGTGATGGTGAGGTAATGGCTGATGGGAAAACTTTTGATTTAAAAAAAATGGACTGCCTGTATGCGGGCAAAGGGATTAAAAACATTATTTTCAAAAGCAAAAATATAACAGCACCTGCTGTATTTTATTTGTTGTCCGCCCCGGCACATGCTACTTATCCTATCACCCTGATGACACATGCCGAAGCTGCAAAAGTTAATGCAGGTGATGCATCTACAGCAAACAGGCGTACCATTAACAAGTATATTCATGCGGACGGTATCAAAAGTTGTCAACTGGTAATGGGATTAACCATTTTGCAGGAGGGGAGCGTATGGAATACTATGCCGCCGCATACACACGACAGGCGAATGGAAGCCTATTTCTATTTTGATCTTCCTGCCGGGCAAAAGGTATTTCATTACATGGGGCAGGGGGATGAGACAAGGCATATTACAATGAACAATTACGAAGCGGTTGTTTCACCACCATGGAGTATACACTCCGGCAGTGGAACAGCCAGCTATAGTTTTATATGGGGCATGGCAGGCGAAAATCTGGATTATACAGATATGGACGCCATAGCAATAGAAGATATCAGGTAAAAAAATGGAAAATAATTATTCGTTAAAAGGCAAAGTTATTATCGTAACAGGTGGTACGGGCATACTTGGGAATTCGTTTGTAAACGGGATCGTAGAAGCTGGTGGGGCGGTGGGTATATTGGGCCGCAATAAAACAGTTGCCAATGAAAGAGCCGATGCGATCAATAAAAACGGTGGCAAAGCTATAGCTCTCGTAGCTGATGTATTAAATGAAAAAGACCTTGTAGCAGCCAAAGAACTGATCTGGAACACGTTTGGACGGCTTGACGGATTGGTAAATGGCGCGGGCGGCAACATGCCACAGGGCGTATTACAACCCAATGAGGACATTTTTAAAATGAACCTGGAGGGAATGAAAGAAGTAATGAACTTGAATTTATGGGGCACCTTGTTACCTACCCAGATATTTGGCGAAGCAATTGCCAAAACAGGTAAGGGAAGTATTGTCAATATTTCGTCTATGAACTCGAAAAGGGCGGTGACCAAGGTGATTGGCTATAATATGGGTAAGGCAGCTATGGATTGCTATAACCAGTGGTATGCTGTTGAACTGGCCAACCGATACGGTGATACCATAAGAATGAACGCAATAGCCCCGGGCTTTTTCCTCACAGAACAAAACAGGAACCTTTTAACCAAACCTGAAGGCGGATATACACCAAGGGGGGAGTCAGTGATCAGGAATACACCTTTTAAACGTTTTGGTCACCCTGATGAATTAATAGGTGCTTTAGTCTGGTTATTAAGCGACGCCTCTGCCTTTGTTACTGGTTCTATGATCTGTGTGGACGGCGGGTTTTCAATTTTTAGCGGGGTGTAAATTCGTCACAATGATTATTTACCTACTTTAAAAGAATAATATAGCCTTAAAATGCTTCATTCAAATTAAGGAAGAATCCTCTATTGCCAAATTTACCGAACGCATAGTCCAGGGCCAGGTTGGTGCGTGTAGCTTTATTAAACAATACGCGCAGCCCGCCGCCATATCCGGGCTGAAAAACCTGGAATATTTTTGTACCCTGCTCATCGTTAGCTGTTTGCAGATTGCCAAAAACAACACCACTGATAAACTTATTTTTCAGGATCGGAAAACGCAGCTCGGCCTCGGTATCGTTAAACTGAGTGCCTTTAAAATATTGTGCTGTATAGCCCCTGCCGCTTCTGTATGTACCATCCCTGCCCGTACCAGGTAATTCAAGGTAGGGGATAGTTCCGCTTAGCAGATACGAACCCCAATTCCATAATGCCAGTACAGTTTCAGGATTCTCCTGAGATAAACTGAAATACTTTCTGAAATCGGTAGTAAACTGTACTGCGTTTTTGGTACTAGCTATCCAGGTTTGATTAATCCGGAATCCTGCATCAAAATAGATTCCCTTATAAGCACGGTTCGGGTTATCACGTGAAGTATATTCTACGTTGAATAAAAAGCCATTAGCTGCATAATGGTCCTGCGGAAGGCCGTGCTGGTTATTATATACACTAAAAGGTGTGCCGTTATTAGCAGTATCTTTGTTATCGATTTTTCGCCTGATCTCGAAGGACATACCGGCACCCAGGAAAAGATTCTTCGCCACTTGCTTATAAACCTTCTCCCTGAAATTATAATATTGGGAGTGAATGGCGTATTTCTTATGGTTTGGATTCGCTAATATTTGTTCTGCAACGCTTCCCTCATCTTTACCCTTACCAATACCAAAACCTGCATCGGGGGTTATACTTCTTGACGCAACGATGTTTCCCTGTAAGTTCCATTTGTTGCCAGGTGTGAATATGTTGTGATTAAGATAAAAATAAACAATCCCTTTGGTGGTAATAGAAGCCGAAGTAGCTCCAACTGATAATAATGTGTTGGGATCATTACCCAATTTTTTTCCGGCAACAGCTTTAATTCCTGCCTGGAAACCAATGGTCGGGTTAGCAGAAATATTCGGCACAACTGTTATACCTGAACCTTTGTGTAAGCTATCTGCTTTTTTGCCGGGATGCAGGATATTTCTTAACAGATCCCCAAAATCGTACTGCTTATTAATATTTTCTTTAGGTTTTTGAGTGTCTCCTGCTTTAATACGCAATGAGTCAGCTTTTAAGGAATCAGCAGCGTCTTTAGTTTGGCCATATGCCAAAACAGAAAAGCCAGTAATGCAAATTAAAAACAAAAACTTTAACAGAAATAACTTTATATAGGTAGTATTAGAATGCACAGTTGTGAAGTAAAATATTTAATTTCCAATTTATTAATTCATCGGTTACAGTAACCAAAAGTAAGTTTTAAACCGACAGATCAACTAAATGTTTTACATCCTGCTGCACGGGAATAATTAAATGAACTGTATTGATGTTCATTAATCAAATCAAAAAGTGAAAGATTTAAATAAAGAAATAATAAGATATGTATACCAGTAATACCCCTCAAGATATAATATTTGAAATTGCTAAGACCGATAAGCATTTCGAACAAATGTTAGCATTACAGAAAGAAAATCTATTTACATCGATCAGCGAAGATATCCAATCTCAACAAGGTTTTGTATATGCGCAACATACTATATCGTTACTGAAAAACATGTCGGCTCAGTTGCCACAGGTTATCGCTTTACATGATAACCTGGTTGTAGGGTATAATTTAGCGATGACCGCTTCGATGGGTAAAGCTATACCCCGGTTAACGCCTATGTTCAATGAGTTTGAAAAATGTATATACCACAACAAGCCATTAACTAATTATAAATTTATGGTTGGCGGCCAGGTTTGCGTAGATAAGAATTTTAGAGGCTTAGGTTTGATGAGTAGGCTTTACAACGAAACGGTAAAAAGGCTGCCACCCGGCTATGAACTTTGTACAACTGAAATTTCCAAGCGAAATACAATATCACTGAATGCACACCTTAAAACGGGCTTTGAAATAATTGCCACCTATCCTGATGGAAACGAAATATGGGATATTGTTGTGTGGGATATTCGTAAGCTGTAAACGGTCTTATTTCATTACTGCAACAGAAAAATCAGGTTGATCTTTTATCATTGATTGTTTCAGCGTATTAACATTGGCTATCAATTCAGCCATCATTTTGCTAATCACTTTTGGATATAATGTTTTATAAGGCCCCCTTTGCTTTGAGGTCGCATCGTACGCATCCTTTACTGTTAGGTGCACATTCCGCGAATTACTTTCCGAAACATGGTATTCTTTTGTTATGAGGATATTATATAAGCGAACCTGGTATTTACCATCCTTACAAATAATTTCGGTATTATAGTTAACATCCCACCTAAGGACTGCTACAGCCGGGAATACAGATTTATAATCATCTACTGTTAAAAATCCTTTACCAATTATACGACCTTCCTGTTTATCGTCATATTGAAAAGCATCCTTTGCGCCAGGAAAAACATCCATAAAATAAAGCTTGGCGTTTTTATAAAGCTGATCTTTTTTGAAAGCATTGTCAACGTTAACGGTTTCCTGATATTGATAAACACCATTTATTGCCGGAATAGTGTCCTGGGCAGCCGCTTCCTTTTTCTGCGCATTAGCCGACATTGAAATGATGGCTACAATAGCAATGAGTAATGATCTTTTCATAATGAGATAATCGTACAAGAATTACATATGTACAAATACCCAACCAAATAAATGATCATTTGATAAAACCTCATAGTAATACAACCAAGAGGTATTGGCTTGATTATGAATGATTTTAAAAGAAATCCGCACCCCACAAATTGGGGTAAATTATTCCCAATATTTATATTTTATTCCACTCTTCTACATTAAGCACTTCCGCCTGGCGGGGGAATACCTTAGTGGTCAGCACCCGGTGTATCTCTTCGTCTCCATCAGCGCAGCAATCAGCTATTACCGTTAAACGATAATCCTTATCAGCAGCCTCGCGTAAGGTTGATAAAACCACACCACTGGTAGCAATCCCGGTAAGCACCATGTGCTGAATACCAAATGATCTTAGAACCACCTCCAGGTCGCTGCCAGTAAACGCGCTGATACGACGTTTCATTACGATTAGTTCTCCTGCAAGTGGCGCTATGTCAGGGTGAACGGTTGTAAATTCAGCCATATTAACATTGGCAAATCTTTCTTTTGCTCCCGCAAAGCTTTTATTATTCATGTTAATTTCGGGTGCTCCCTGCCTGAAACCTACTGTGACGTAAATAATGGGTATTTTCTTATTACGGGCATTTGCAATGGCTTTAGCTACATTATTGATAAGCAGGGAAGCGTCGGGAAGCATACCCAATATACCAACCTGCATATCCATAACTAAAAGCGCGGTGTCTTGTGTGTTTTGTTCCATAGTATTTATTATCGTTGGAAAGATAATTACAAAATAGGTTGAACTGTTTTAATGCTGTGTAAAATGTTTGTTAAACCAAGTTGCTAAGTCAAAGTATTAGGTAGTAATGTTTGACAGCAAAAGAAGAAATGTGCCTCAAATGTAAAACAGCATTTATATTTTATGCAATAATACTTCAGTAATTTAAGCTATTACTGATTTTATCTGCGGAGAGAGAGGGATTCGAACCCCCGGTACCTTTTACAGTACACCTGATTTCGAATCAGGCACATTGAACCGCTCTGACATCTCTCCAATAAAAAAATCCCGCTATTATACGGGATTTTTTGGGATATGCCGCCCTTATAAAGTAGCCATATCAATTACAAAGCGGTAACGCACATCACCTTTGGTCATGCGGTCATACGCTGTTTGAATATCTTTGATATCGATCATTTCGATATCCGAAACGATGTTGTTTTCAGCACAGTAGTCCAGCATCTCCTGGGTTTCGGCAATGCCGCCGATACCCGAACCTGCCAGGCTTTTCCTACCGCCTAACAAGCTAAACGCTGCTATCTCTGCCGGTTTTGGCGGAACACCTACACAAATATGGGTACCGTTGGTTCTGAGCAAGGACAAATACATATTAAAATCATGCTCTGCCGATACGGTATCCAGTATAAAATCAAATGTGCCTTTTGCCGCATTTACCTGTGCTTCATCAGTAGTCACCACAAAGTGATGAGCCCCCAGCTTTTTAGCATCTGCTTCTTTCTTGGGGGACGTACTCAATACGGTAACTTCAGCGCCAAATGCTACGCCAAACTTAACAGCCATATGCCCCAGTCCGCCCAGGCCTAACACAGCCAGCTTGTGGCCTTTACCTACTTTCCAATATCTCAATGGAGAATAGGTAGTAATACCGGCACAAAGCAATGGTGCTACTGCTGCCAGGTTCAACTTATCTGAAATATGGAGTACGAAATCCTCATTTACAACTATGGTGTTGGAATAACCACCATAAGTCGGGGTTTTATGATCCTGCTCCAATCCATTATAAGTTTGGGAACTACCGTTGAGACAATACTGTTCCAGGTCCTGTTTACAGTTTTCGCATACACGGCACGAGTCTACCATACAACCGGTACCGGCCAAGTCACCTACTTTAAATTTCTTCACATGGTCGCCTACTTTAACTACACGCCCCACAATTTCGTGACCGGGCACCATTGGGAATATCCCCGGGAACCAATCATTTTTGATCTGGTGCAGGTCCGAATGGCAAACGCCGCAATAGGAAATATCAAATTGGACATCATGCAGACCTACATCGCGGCGGTCAAATGTCCAGGGAGCCAGGGGAGTATGTTCATCCTGGGCTGCATAAGCTTTGGTTTTAATCATGGTAGTAGTTTTAATGAGCAGCAAATATACTATGACTTAAGAAATGGAGATCAGTGTAAAGTAAAAATCAATTAATATAAATGCTTTTTGGCAAAAGCCCTGCCTGAACCAGATTTGAGGTAATGCTCAAATTGGTAAGCTTTATATCTGTCAGGGAATGAGCAACACCATAATAGTTTTACGGGCAAATGTAGTTTAGTTGCAGGAACATATCCCTTTTTGTGGCGTGTATACCTTTCTCTGACATTTATAGTACAACCAACATAATGATTTCCATTATTAAGTTCGAGAATGTAGACGTAAAACCACATCGGACTAAAATAAGAAAAGCCTGATAAAATATTACATTTTACCAGGCTTTATCATACGATCTGAAAACGACCGAGCCCTCCTTCGCAAGCTTGGCGGATTTCATCCGCCGAAGCGGGCTTCGGCGGGCGAAGGCGGAGAGTTAGGGATTCGAACCCCAGGAACCTTTCACAGTTCAACAGTTTTCAAGACTGCCGCAATCGACCACTCTGCCAACTCTCCGGGGGCAAAAGTACAAAACCGGGCTGAAATGGCAAATATGAGGCGGTCTTTTTTTAAATAAATTAAAAATACGTTATAATCAATTGATGGTAAGTCGATTACGTAACAGCCCCTGGTGGCTTATGCGACCTGAAAGAATTAAACTTAGGTTTAACGATCTTAATACTTCGCTTGCCAAGCTCAACACTGGCATTTAATTCAAAGCCGATCAGGATGATGAGTGAGTTCAGGTACAACCATATCATCATTACGATAAGCGTACCGATAGAGCCATATATTTTATTATAGGAAGAGAAGTTGTTGATATAATAAGTGAAGCCCAGTGAGGTCAGTATGGCGAGCGCCGTCGCCAGCACAGAGCCCGGACTTAAGAATTTCCATCGCTGTTTATGAGCTGGCCCATAACGATAGAGCAGAGATACGGTAACAAAGAAGATAACAATTACCACGATCCATCTAAGGATGGATATCACTAAAAACCAGCCATGCGCTTCACTGTTAAACTGGTGCTGTAGAAAATGCAGTATTTTATGCCCTACAATCATGATAGTAACTGCTATTAAAAGCGAAAAACTGATCACGACGGTTAGCACCAAGGCCACCCAGCGCCTGCGCAAATAACTGCGGGTTTCGGCTATCAGCGACGACTTGTTAAATGCCTGCATCAAGGTATTTACACCGTTAGTCGCAAAAAACAGGGTGGTTAAAAAGCCGAAAGAAAACAGTTTCCCATTTTGCTTTTTTACAATATCGGTAATCGTATCCTGCAGCGCATCAAATGCATTTTCGGGCAATACTTGCGCCAGCAGGTTTAATAGCTGGTCCTGGAAATGGCGGATAGGGATATAGGGTATCAGCGTAAATAAAAATATAGTAGCCGGGAAGAGGGCCAGCATAAAGTTATAAGCCAGCGACGAAGCTTTATTCGCCATGGTGCCCTGCTTGAGTTCGCCAAAAAAGAATACTGCAACTGTGTACATAGATAATGGTCTGAAACCGGGAAATGCGATGTACTTGGTACATTCAATCAGGTACCTGTAAAATGTAAACCGGCGTAAAAAACGGTGCAACCATTCCATTTAAACCAAATCTACTGAAAAAAGGGCTTTAACTTATCAAGAAATTCCTGTGAAGGCAGGCATGGGCGCCCCGTTTTCATATTCACAAAGGCCAACAGTGTTTCTCCGATATTGATCAACTCTTCATTGTGATTATAAAGCTCATACCTGAAATGGATCTTCACACCGGGCATTTTGGCCATTATTACTTTAATGCTGATCTCTTCATCATATAAAGCCGGTTTCAGATATTTACAGTTTAACTCCAGGACCGGCATCATAATCCCCGATGCCTCCATTCCGCTGTAGGTCATGCCCAGGCTGCGCAGCATCTCTACCCGGCCAACTTCGTAAAATTCTGCGTAATTGCCATAATACATGTATCCCATCTGGTCGGTTTCGCCGTATCGTACGCGTACTTTGGTAGTGTGCTCAAACATTATCTTTTGATGTTTCTTTCATTTAGTGCCTGACGCCATTTAGCGGCATTAATATTATGCTGAGCCAGAGTTGTAGCAAAGTTATGATTACCCGAAAAATCCTCTTTTGCGCACATGTAGATATAATCGCTCTTTTTGTAATCAAGCACAGCGTTTAACGCATTCACCGAAGGCATCATGATGGGGCCCGGAGGCAACCCTGCATGTAAATACGTATTATATGGAGAATTATATACCTTATCACTATTAAGCACACGCCTGATCTTAAAATTCTTCTGTGCGAAAATAAGGCTTGGATCAGATTCCAGTTTCATGCCTATTTTAAGACGGTTTAGATACAATCCGGCTATGGTCGGCATCTCATCATCATGCAAGGCCTCGGCATCCACAATAGAGGCTAAAACAGAAACCTGGACAGGGGAGAGGTTGATCTGGGCTGCCCGTTGTTTACGTTCGGCTGTCCAGAAACTCTCATAATTGGCGTACATCCGCTTAAAAAGCTTCTCCGGCGAAGTATTCCAATACAACTGATAAGTATTCGGGATAAACACAGCATACACGTTGTCTGTATTAAAGCCATATTGCTCCACAAATTTTGAAGAATCGAGCAAGCTGATGATCGCAGCCGAATCCGGCTCGATCTTTTTGGATACAAAACCTGCAAAGTCTTCCTTTAGCCTTAAGTTATGAAAAGCTACCGTAACCGGCTCCTGCGAACCTGATGCCAGCATATTGATCAGCCGTCGGTTACTCATGCCACTTTTTAGATGATATCTTCCCGGTTTTACACGGTTGATATATTTCATATTCTGCGCAGCCCAGTTGAAAGTGGTGGTGTCCTTTACAATCTGCTCATCCCTGATGGTTTTGTAAACGTCCTGGTAGGTACCGCCGGTATGTATGAATAAATATTCTTGTTTGTCGGTTACATTAGGGCCGAAGTATCGGAGATAATAAAATGCACCGGTAAGCCCCAGCGAAATAATAATGACAACTACCAGGGCGATGATAAATTTCTTTTTTAATCCACCCGATGATGTTTTTGTCTGTTCCATTGTATAGGTAAAATTATTTTTGTTGATTTTTTTGGAAGGCGATCAATCCGCCGGTTAAGTTTTTGATGTTTTGATAACCATTTAATTCCAAAATTGATTTGGCAGTGGCGCTTCTTAAACCCACTTTGCAAATAACGATGATCTCGTCTGTTTTATTCCATTCCAGTTCGTCCAAATTTTCCTGTAAAGAGGGCAGGGGGATATTCTTTCCGCCTATATTAAAGGTATGAAATTCCATTTCGCCCCGCACATCAAGCAAATTTAAATGTTCGCCATTTTGGAGGCGGACAAGCACTTCATTTGCATTAATATTGGTCATGGTGTTTTTTTGCCCTGTGTAACTGTAAGGTTAATATGAGTACCATTAGGTACTTTAGTTGCAGAGTCTGTTTTCATAGGTGATTGCCCGACAACCACTAAACTGGTAGAATCGGTGATTGTACCCTGGTAAGTGATCGTCCCGACAGCTAAGCCGCTATTTTTTAGTACAAATCTTACCGCATCCAGGTCTTGGTTTGTCAAATCGGGAATATCTACTTCACTTGCACCTGCACCATCACCAAGTACCAGATCTATTTTAGAGCCTTTTGGTATTTTGGTGCCGGCCTGGATAGGCTGACCGGCAAACCGTACCTCGAGTACATGATTGCGGGCTATATCTGATTTATAAGTAGTATCACCAATCTTTAAGCCATAATTTGAAATGGTAGCCGCGGCAGATATGTAAGGTGCATCAATAATATCAGGAAGACCAACGGGCGGGGCCTGATTTTTAACGATCTTAAGATAAATAACGCGACCTTCTTTAACATTTGTACCGGCATCCGGGTCCTGCTCGATCACAGTTCCGGGAGATTGATCAAGCACATATACTGAATCAATATTAATATCAAAGCCCTGGCCTTTCAGAACACTCATGGCCCTGTCTATCTGTATCCCGGTAACTTTTGGAACAGGTACCCCTGAACCATGACGCGTGTAGGAATCTAAACTGTAAAAGGCTATCAAAACAACTACTATTGAAGCACCAATGGCCAGTAAAATAGTATTACGAAATGATTTAGTTTTTAAGTAAGCAAAAAATTTACTCATTTGAATTGATCAGGATATCCGTGGCCTGTTCAGCAAACATAGGGAAAATTTTGATTTTTATAGTCGGAAAGTCCGTACGACCGAAAGATGGAAAGTAGAATTTTTTTTATTTATCAGTAATAATGAGATATATACAATTTTACATTTTTTTTCTCTTCCGGACTTTCCCGACTTTCGGACTTTCCGTCTATAAAAACTATCTTTGAACAATATGTCAGGAAAAAATATAGCCCTTTTAGCCGGAGGATTTACCGGGGAGTATGAAGTATCTGTTGGCAGTGCAAAAAATATTGCCGCTAACCTGGATACAGCTCAGTTTAATGTTTATACTATTTTTATCAACAGAGATAGCTGGTTTTATGAATCGGATAAAGGAAATATCAATATTGATAAAAATGATTTCAGCCTGAATATAGACGGACAAAAGATAAAATTTGATTTTGCTTTTATCACCATTCATGGTACACCGGGCGAGGACGGCAAAATGCAGGGCTACCTGGATATGCTGGGTATTCCTTATAATACTTGTGACGCTACAACATCAGCCATCACCATGAATAAGGCTTACACCAAAGCTATTGTACATGGTATACACGGGTTAAATACGGCCCATTCAGTACAATTATTTAAAAGAGGCATACACGAAGCTGCAAATGTGGTATCATCTTTAAAATTTCCGCTCTTCATTAAGCCGAATAACGGCGGCAGCAGCGTAGGTATGAGTAAGGTGCAAAATGCAGCAGGTTTGCATGATGCATTTGAAAGAGCTTTTAATGAAGATGACCAGGTATTGGTAGAAGAATTTATTAAAGGCCGCGAGTTCAGTATTGGTATAGCGCGCCTGCATGGTAAAATAACAGTATTACCGGCCACCGAGATCATCAGTTCAAAAGAATTCTTTGATTACGAGGCTAAATACACGCCCGGCGTATCAAAAGAAATAACACCTGCCGACCTGAGTGCTGAGAAGAATGAAGAAATAGTAGAAATTGTAACAGAAGTTTACTTAAGACTGAATTGCCGCGGAATGGTAAGGATTGATTTTATCCTGCTGGAGAATACGAACGAATTCTATTTTATAGAGATCAATACTACACCTGGTCAATCAGCCAACAGCCTGATACCGCAGCAGGTGAGGGCAGCGGGGATGAATCTGAAGGAGTTTTATGGTGCGTTAATAGAATGATGTACAGACTAAAAATGGTTACAATGAATTTTATATTAATTTTACAAATTCTTCGGGGTGAGATCTCACATACCGTTCTATAAGAGCCATAGTATTGTTATGAATTTTGTAAAATTCATTATCGTAACTTTCAAAGTTGGTTAAATGATCATACAATGGCTCCCAGTTATTTTCTCCTTTTTGCAAATCAAATTGATCCTTGTGGTTCAAATATTCTTTGTCTACTTTATCAATAAGCGTAATAAGTTCTTTATCCCCGATCAACTTAAGTCCCTCTTTTATTGTCGGTAAATAATTGCGGTAATCATTCCAATAAAATTGTATAAAACCACCGTTAGTAACCTGCCTGTCTAAATACCAAAAAAAGTAAAGAGCCCTTTGCCCTGGGGAAAATCTCTTTGAAAGCTCTTTATTTTCCGATCGGGATTTAGCAATATTAATTGTTTTTAGAATTTCCCAACCAAAATCCCATTCATGTATTTTATTAAATGTGTCTTTATCAAAATTGGGTAACAAATGATTTTCTTCATCGAAAATATCGTAAATCTCCATGTTAGTATTGATTATATATTGGGTATTTGAAAGTAAATAAATTGGTCAAATCTCATTATCTTTCGGTTAAATTATGTTTTATATCAAATAATGTTCAATAATATCCTGTGGAATTTTAGCACCACGCCCGGTTTGCATATCGATCATAGTGTAATCAAACCAACCATCGCAGCAAATCTTGCCGGTGGCTTTGTTGGTGATTGTGAATTTAACCCGGCAGCCCTTTTCATCAATGGTTTCGATGCCCGTTTTTACGATGAAATAATCGGACATGGTTAAGGCGCGTTTATAATCAACATAGGCCGTACGCACCACCCAGCCAAAGCCACGCTCCATAAACTTTTCCATCGCCATACCATAGCAGCGCTCCATCTGATCATACCGGGCAGCCAGCACATAGTCAAAATACTTGCTGTTGTGCACATGATGAAACATATCAATATCATCCGGTCGTACACGGAATTCGGTTTCAAAGGTGGAATATTGTTGCTTTGTCATTGGTTGCAGAAGTTGTATTGGTTGGGGTATGGCCGCCTATAAAGATAAATTAACTTTTTCAACTAGTATAACTAATCCAACTAATACAACTATATCACATCATCTATTGTATTATCCGAAAACAAAACCTACCTTTGCACCTCAATTAACAGAATTTATAAACGCTTTAATATTATTCAGGTAATGTATTTAAGTAAAGAAGCAAAAACAGAGATTTTTGCAAAACATGGCAAAGGCGCCACCGATACAGGATCGGCAGAAGGACAAGTAGCTTTATTCACCACACGTATCGCGCATTTGACCGGACATTTGAAAAATAACAAAAAGGATTTTTCAACCCAGCTTTCGCTTCAGAAATTAGTAGGTAAACGCCGCGCATTGCTCGCTTACCTGTATAAAAAAGACATTGAAAGATATCGTGCTATCATCAAGGCTCTCCAGCTTAGGGATATCATTAAGTAAATTTCACAAGTTTTTATTAAAAAGCCATCCGCCAAGTCGGGTGGCTTTTTTACTTTTGCAAACAAAATATATACACAATAAAAACCGGTGTGCTCTAAAGATGAAAAGCACATCACAACGAAAAAAAGATGAGTTTAAACGTAATTAAAAAGGTTATTGATTTAGGTGACGGCCGCACCATTGAGATCGAAACCGGTAAACTGGCCAAACAAGCAGATGGCTCTGTAGTGGTAAAAATGGGTGATACCATGTTGCTGGCTACTGTAGTTTCATCGCCCGAAGCAAAAGAAGGAGTAGATTTTTTACCATTATCTGTTGACTACCAGGAAAAATACGCCGCTACAGGCCGTATTCCAGGTGGTTTTTTACGCCGCGAGGCACGTTTATCAGACTACGAGGTTTTGATCTCGCGTTTGGTTGACCGTGCATTGCGCCCGATGTTCCCTGAGGATTATCATGCTGATACGCAGGTGATGATCTCTTTAATATCTGCCGATAAAAATATTATGCCCGATTGTTTGGCGGGTTTAGCCGCATCAGCTGCTTTATCAGTTTCTGATATCCCTTTTAATGGGCCTATATCAGAAGTTCGCGTTGCTAAAATTGACGGACAATTAGTGATCAACCCAACCCTGAGCCAATTAGAAACCGCTACTCTTGAATTTATCGTAGCAGGTTCTGAACATGACATCAACATGGTTGAGGGTGAATCAAAAGAAATACAGGAAGCTGAACTGGTTGAGGCGATTAAATTTGCCCATACTGCAATCAAGCACCAATGTTTGATCCAGAAAGAATTAACAGCTGCTGTTGGCAAAACCGAAAAACGTGTTTACAGCCACGAAAACAGTAATGAAGAATTGAAAAAAGCGATCTACGCCGCTACCTATGATCAGGTTTACGCTATCGCATCTTCTGCATCTGCAAAAGACGAACGTTCTGCTAAATTCAAAGAAGTACGCGACAACTATATCGAAACTTTAGGCGAGATTGATGATGTGACCAAGTTTTTGGCAAAGAAATATTACCACGATGTAGAGTATGACGCTATCCGTAACCTGGTATTAGACGAAGGCAAACGTTTAGACGGCCGTACTACTACCCAAATACGCCCGATATGGAGCGAAGTTGGTTATTTGCCTTCTGCTCACGGTTCGGCTGTATTTACACGTGGCGAAACACAATCCTTAACCACCGTTACTTTAGGTGCAAAAGACGATGAGCAAATGATCGATGGCGCATTTATCAATGGCTATCAAAAATTCCTGCTTCATTATAATTTCCCTGGTTTCTCAACAGGAGAGGTTCGCCCGAACAGAGGAGCAGGCCGTCGCGAAATTGGTCACGGTAACTTGGCTATGCGTTCATTAAAACAAGTATTGCCATCTGATGATGAGAACCCTTACACTATTCGTGTAGTATCTGATATTTTGGAATCAAACGGTTCATCATCTATGGCTACGGTTTGCGCCGGAACATTAGCATTGATGGATGCAGGTGTAAAAATTAAAGCACCTGTAACAGGTATTGCGATGGGATTGATCACCAATGAGATGGGTACCAAATACGCTATCCTGTCTGACATTTTAGGTGATGAGGATCATTTGGGTGATATGGACTTTAAAGTTACCGGTACCGAAAAAGGTATTGTAGCTTGCCAGATGGACTTGAAGATCAATGGCTTATCATACGAAGTATTAACAAAGGCTTTAGATCAGGCAAAAGAAGGCCGTTTGCATATCTTAAACGAGATCAGGAAAACGATCAGCGAGCCTCGTGCAGATTACAAACCACATGCACCACGTATTATCACTATCAAAATTGATAAAGAATACATTGGTGCGGTTATAGGGCCGGGTGGTAAGATCATCCAGGAAATGCAGCGCGAAACCGGTGCAACCATCTCTATCGAGGAAGTTGGCAACCAGGGTGTAGTGCAAATATTCGCTGATAACAAGGAATCAATTGATAAAGCTGTATCACGTATCAAAGCCATTGCTTCTAAACCTGAGGTGGGCGAGATATACGAAGGTAAAGTAAAATCAATTATGCCTTTCGGCGCATTTGTTGAAATTATGCCGGGCAAGGATGGTTTGCTGCACATATCTGAAATTGACCACAAACGTTTTGAGACCATGGATGGTATATTCCAGATCGGTGACGAAGTGCGTGTTAAATTATTGGACGTTGACAAGCAGGGTAAGCTAAAGCTTTCAAGGAAAGCATTATTGCCAAAACCAGAAAGAACAGAAAATAAATAGATTCAACAGAATTTAAATACATCAAGCCCTCTTACGAGGGCTTTTTTTATTAAATAAACATTTTTTTAACTTTTTTAAAACAAATTACTCTTGTCGGCACTTTCCATAATTGAATGCATACTAAGCCTCAATCTAACTACCATTTAATGACGCCTGCTGATGATCCATTAAGCTTTCTAAATAATGAATCGGCGAGGCTGCAAAATAATTCTCAGTCCGACCTGATCCAATCGTTATTGTATGAGATTATCCGCGTTAAAGATCTGATCAAATACTACGACTCCATACCCAATGGCGGTGGCCTGCTTGGCGCTTCTATCCTGAATGAATTAGTAGCCGAAGCCTACGACTCGCTGGTGAACTATGATACTGTATTGATGAATAAGTATTATGATTTGCTGCAAAATTGTGATTAGTTGTAGAGATTAGAGATAAGTTAATCAGAGATTAGTTTTTATTTGATTAATGTAAAATCTCCTTTCTGTTCAAAATTTCCTGTCGACTGATCTCTAATCTCCAATCACTAATCACTATATTCGAGCCATGAACCACCTGATTGCCCCATCTATTTTAGCTTCCGATTTTGGTAACCTGCAGCGTGATATTGAAATGCTTAACCGGAGCGAGGCCGACTGGATACATGTCGACATAATGGATGGCATGTTTGTTCCGAACATTTCCTTTGGTTTCCCAGTATTGGAAGCCGCAAAGAAACATGCCCAAAAGCCATTGGACGTTCATTTAATGATCGTTGATCCCGACAGGTATTTAAAAGAATTCAGCGAAAAAGGTGCTGATGGAATAACAGTACATTTTGAAGCCTGTCCTCACTTACATCGTACTATACAAGCCATTAAAGAATTAGGCTGCAGGGCGGGAGTGGCCTTAAACCCTCATACTCCTGTTGCATTTCTTGATGATATTATCGAAGACCTTGACATGGTACTCATCATGTCGGTCAACCCGGGCTTTGGGGGACAAAAATTTATCAACAACACTTATAAAAAACTTCACGACCTAAAATCCTTAAGCTCTAAGCGTAATCCAAACCTGTTCATTGAGGTTGATGGCGGAGTTGGTGAACAAAACGTCAGAAAACTCGTAGAAGCCGGGGCAAATGTACTGGTTGCGGGCAATTCTGTTTTTTCAGCTGCTGATCAGTCATTAGCTATTAAAAATTTAAAAAATCCTCAATAAATTATTACAATAATAAATTAGTTGGTTAATACAGGGTTAAAATTACTTTTTTAATATTAATACTGATTGAACTATTGTCCTGAATAAGAAATTTGATAAAAAAATTACAAATAATCTCTATAAACATTGCCAAATTGATTAACTTCGACCCAACCAAATGCGAAGTTGGCAATTGAGCCAAATTGAGTATAAACAAAAATAATATGAAACACAATTTCGGTGCCGGACCCGGCATTTTACCACATGAAGTATTAAAACAATCATCAGAAGGAGTAATGAATTTTAATGGTACAGGGTTGTCGATATTAGAGATATCGCATCGCTCGCCTGAATTTGAAGCCGTTTTGAATGAAGCTGTAAAACTGGTAAAAGAACTGTTCGAGGTTCCTGAAGGTTACTCCGTATTATTTTTGCAAGGCGGCGCCAGTACACAATTTGCTTTAGCTCCGTATAACTTACTGCCGGAAGGTGGGAAAGCTGCTTACGTAGAATCAGGTGTATGGGCTAATAAAGCTATAAAAGAAGCAAAATTTTTTGGCGAAACAATTGTTGTTGCCACTTCTAAAGAAAGCAACTTTACTTATATCCCAAAGGATTTTGAAATTCCAAAAGATGCTGCTTATATCCACATCACATCCAACAATACCATCTATGGTACACAGATGCAAAAGTTCTTCAAATCGCCTATACCTGTAGTATGTGATATGTCGTCAGATATATTCAGCCGTAAGGTGAACGTGGCCGATTTTGGATTGATCTATGCCGGGGCACAAAAGAACATGGGTCCGGCCGGTGTTACTTTGGTGATCGTAAAAGATTCATTATTAGGCAAAACCAATCGTAAAATACCTTCAATGTTCAATTACCAGGTACAAATTGAGGGTGGTTCTATGTATAATACGCCGCCTGTATTTGCTATTTATGTATCAATGCTTACCCTGAACTGGCTGAAGGCCAAAGGAGGCGTTGCAGCAATTGAACAGGAAAATATAGCAAAAGCCAATGCGTTGTATACCGAAATAGACCGTAACCCTTTATTTAAAGCGGTATGTGTTCCTGAAGACCGTTCACATATGAATGTATGTTTTGTGATGGAGAACCCCGAATTGGAAAAACCATTCCTTAAATATTGTGATGAAAAAGGCATTGTTGGTATTAAAGGTCACAGGAGTGTAGGTGGTTTCAGAGCTTCGATCTATAATGCATTGCCGATTACCAGCGTACATGTGCTGATAGATGCCATGCAGGAATTCCAGGAAAAAAATAAGTAGTACAGTGATCAGAGATTAGTTAATTAGAGATTAGGCCTTAATGGTTGTCTCTTTTTACTGATCACTGATTACCAATTAACTAATCACTAATAAACAATGATAAAAATATTAGCTAATGACGGTATCGATCCGATAGGCAAAAAAATGCTGGAAGATGCCGGGTTTTCTGTAGATACCAATAATATACCGCAGGATGAATTGCTTGTGAAACTGCAAAATTATGATGCCATTACGGTGCGCAGCGCTACAAAAGTACGTGCAGCGCTGATTGATGCTTGTCCGAACCTTAAGTTAATCGGTCGTGGTGGTGTCGGCGTTGACAATATTGATGTGGATTATGCCAAAGGAAAAGGTATAGGTGTTTATAACACGCCTGCATCCTCATCTTTATCTGTAGCCGAACTGGTGTTTGCACAATTATTTGGTGGTGTTCGTTTTTTGCATGACAGCAACCGAAAAATGCCGGTTGAGGGTAATACCAAATTCAACGACCTGAAAAAAGCTTATGCAAAGGGTATCGAACTACGCGGAAAAACATTGGGAATCGTGGGCTTTGGCCGTATCGGGAGAGAAGTAGCCAAAATCGCAATTGGCGTTGGAATGGATGTATGGGCTTATGATCTTTTCCCTTTTAACCCGGAGGTAACCGTTGTATTAGGCGGCGGCACCACTGTCAATGTTAATGTAAGGACAGCTACATTAGATGAGATCATTGAACAGGCTGACTTTATTACCCTGCATACCCCATTTGTTGAAAAGGCATTACTGGGTGCTGCTGAACTAGCGCGTACTAAAAAAGGCGTAGGCCTGGTAAACATATCACGCGGTGGTTTAATTGATGAACTGGCGCTGATAGATGCTTTAAATAGCGGCCAGGTTTCATTTGCTGCGCTGGATGTGTTTGATAACGAGCCTACACCACGTGAAGAAATATTGAAACACACGAAAATATCTCTGACTCCTCACATTGGTGCTGCTACTAACGAAGCGCAGGAAAGAATAGGGGTTGAACTCGCAAGTTTGATCATAGAGCATTTTAAAGGAAAGTAAGCTTTAAATATCCGAATTCATTTTCTATAATATAATAACCCGACCATTTGGACGGGTTTTTATATTATAGGGCCTTTTCAATTTAAGTTTGTTGCTAATAAGTTCTAAACAAGTTCTACCTGCGTTTTGAATTTATCAATTATTGATTTGCCTAACTTAATACCGGGCTTTTCAATATATTTTTCTGAAAAATGTGCTACTAAACAGGATAAAGAAAGTGTGGAAATTATACAGATCAACAAAGAAAGTAAGGGACTAACAGGTAATATTTTATCAAGGTAAAGCGAAAGCGGCCAGGCAAAAAGGAAATGAAAAATATATATGGAAAAGGATAGCTGACCTATCCGTGAAAGTATTTTAAAATTAGATTTAGAAATATTTCTAAAAAATATAAAGAGAAATACAAAGGATAATCCGGCAACGAAATTGGAAACTGAAATATCATTGACTATCGCAACGTATAAAAACAGGGATAATGAAAACAATATTAAAAAAGCTGCAAAACTGTAACCCTTTTTGATATTTACTCCTGAAAAAAATAAGGACATGCCTAATAAGAAAATCGGCAATTGATTAATTATATTATAGAAATAGAAACTGGTAAGGTCAAACTGGTCAACTTTAAATAGATACCGGCATGATAAGGAATAAATTAACGACAACAAAAATGTTATTGCCGGAATAATAAAATACATCGTTTTATTCGTAATGTTTGCATAAAGTTTGAAGATGAGTGGAAAAATCAAATAAAACAGCATCTCAGTTCCGATAGACCACCCTCCCGGTACTATCCCATTGTTTGCAGATGGAACCAGGCCATGAATGAATAAAACATTACATAGAACATTGAAAAAGGTATAGCTTCCGTGTCCAAAAATGACAATTTGAGAAGGATGCCTGACAAACTGTGGGATCAGATGATGAATGGTTTTTAAATAATAAATTATTATGGCAAGGTAATAAAGAGGAGCGATGCGGAAATATCTTCGGATATAAAAATTAAGGTTTCCATCATGTCTTTGGGACATAGATAAACACAACGTAAAGCCTGATAAAATAAAGAATAACTGGACACCAGTTTTACAGTAACCTAAAATAAGAGAGGTATCACTATCAAGTCCTGTGATGGACTGAGAAGTATGTACCATAATAACCATGATTATGGCAACACCTCTTAAAGAATCAATATAACTTAATTTAGGCTTTTCATATGCATGCAGCATGTAGCTAAAATGGCAATATTTTCAACTCAAACTATAGATTATAAGAAATATCCTTTTCCGGAATTACGACGGCATAATCTTCTTCCTCCAGGGCACTTTCTAAAGCCTGCATACTGGCTTCTTCACCGTGCACCAGGAAGATCGTTCTCAGCTTTTCTTTATCCTGATTTCTTGCCACATTCATCAGGTCTTCGTGGTCTCCGTGAGCGCTTAGCGTATCGGTTTGCTTAATTGTAGCATAAACGGATAGTTCTCGGTCTTTGATATGGACGATGGGATCGCCTCGGAGTAGCCTGTGCCCTAAAGTTCCCTTAGCGCAATAGCCAATGAACAAAATGGTACAGTAATAATTTTGAATGTTATTGTATAAATGATCCTGTATACGGCCACCTTCAAGCATCCCTGCCGAGGAAATAATGATACAAGGCTCAAAATAATTGGATACCTGCCTGCTCTCTTTCAAATTCTCTACATATTCCAGGTTATCAAATTCAAATTCATCACCTTTTTTGCGGTAAAAATCCTGGGCTTCCTCGTTTACCAAACTGTGGTGTTTCCTGAATATTTCCGTTGCGTGGGTTGCCATCGGGCTATCCACGAAAACTTTAACCGGTGGAAGCAGTCCCTCAGTAAAAATCTTATTCAGTGAATACACCAGCGACTGTGTGCGCCCTATACTGAATGCAGGAATAATTAACCTGCCTGATTCTTTTATACAGGCTTTGTCAATAGTTTCTATCAATGCCTGTTCAACCGTTTTATCACGCGTATGCATACGGCCCCCATAGGTTGATTCAGAGACCAGGTAATCCACTTGCGGCAATTCCTGCGGGTCATTTAATACAGGGTAGTTTTTACGGCCTATATCGCCTGTAAATGCGATGGTTTTCTCCTCACCATGATCATTTATTTTCAAGACAGCAGCCGCGGCGCCTAAAAGGTGGCCTACCGGGATAAAAGTAAGCTCAATATCGCCGTTTATCCGGAACGGCCGGTTAAAACCAATGGTGACAAAACGCTCTACGGTATCCATCACATGTTTTTGGAGATACAGCGGCTGTTGAACATGATCGTGCCGTTTGCGGTTATGCTTATAACTTTTGTTGATCTTGTTCATGAAAATACTTACCGAATCCATCAAAAGCAATTCGGTCAGATCAGCCGTCGCAGGGGTACAAAGTATCTGCCCTTCAAAGCCCATACGGATAAGTGTAGGTAAATTGCCGGAATGATCTATATGCGCATGGGTAAGTATAACCACATCAATATCGCTAGCGAAGGAACTTCATGGGGGCATTCTTCG
>JBEHXM010000062.1:0-29303 GCA_048498695.1 Bacteroidota bacterium | reverse complement strand
CGGCAATGGCCTGCAATATGCCCTGCCGTATCCACCATACCGCATAGGAAATAAATTTAAAACCCTTAGTTTCGTCAAAGCGGTAAGCTGCTTTTATTAGTCCTAAGTTACCTTCACTGATCAGGTCATTGAGGGGTAAACTGGTTTTGGAATTTTTTAGAAACGGATACCACAAAGCGCAGGTTGGCACCTGTTAATTTATGCATGGCTGCCTCATCGCCTCCGCGAATAAGGCGGGTTAAGGTAACCTCTTCCTCAGGCGTTACCATGGCTATCTTAGTAATGTCATTCAGATATTGATCAAGCGAGTGGCTATCCCGGTTGGTTATAGATGGCGTAATTTTCAGTTGCCTCATTAACGAAGATATTTTGCTGTAAATACAGCTTTGTCGTCCCTGTAACTACTCACTGCGCCCACGCGGTATAAAAATTTAATATATATCCAGGCTAGGTCTAATTGGTATGATTTAAAGCCGCTTCGTGCACTTTTAGGATACAAATGATGATTATTATGCCATTCGCCCGCTACAATGCCCGGCCATAGCTGGTTGATCGATCTGTCATTGCGGTTGTAATCAATTCCATCACGTTGTTTGTCTTCACCATGCCCGTGGCCGTCATAATTAAACGTACGTACCCCAACCGCCCAAATACCGGCTGCGGCAAACAATGTACAGACCAACGCATGCCCGCCCATGAGGTAAAAAGCAGCGTACCAAAATCCCCAATTCAGCAACCATGCCGCTATCGCGCGAAAAGGATTGACATAAGAACCCCAATATTGATACTGTCGGTAGGTATTTGCCCTTACGCCAGTATGAGCCATCAGACGTTTAACACGCGAATAATCATTTTCACATAAATTTTTAGCGATGGGCTGATGATTAACGTCTGCTAAAAAGCAATACCAAAATCCACCCTTTGCATTATAAGGATCACCCGGCTGATCTGATTTAGCGTGATGAACATGATGTGAAATAACATAAATTTCTTCTGGAATGATGTTAATGGTTAGATTTTGAGTAATAAAGCGCCAAAACCGATTTTTGAAACGGTAAGCACCATGCGTACAAAACCGATGGTGCCAAATTGTACCGTGTGATCCCATTATAATCATTCCATAAAGAAATGCTGCGATAAACATCCATAAGCCAAAGAACTTGAAAACAAATAGTGCCACAAACGGCACCAGGCATAATACCTTTAGCCAACTGAAAAAGGGCAGCCAGTTTTTTCGGTCCTTAAATACGTTAAGCCTTCCTGCAAATTCTTTTAAAATAGCGGATATTCGCGGCCTGGTTAACTCTCCTTGCTCATCGCTCCAGCCGTAACTGGGCTGTTGCAGCACATGATCTAAAAATGCCATAAACTGATATTGTGATTATTTACGGCTAAGTTTGGAGGGGAATGCTGCAAGGTGCTTTTTCTCATTCCTGGCAATATCATTTTCAGTTAATGCAAGCTCGCTGCCGCTAAGTGCTTGCTGTAATCTTTGTTTTACCACCTTAAATACTTCCAACAATGCTGCTGGCTTCAGGCGGGTTGATATTACCGGATAATAATGCCTTTTCAAACCTGCTATTTCTTCGTCTGTTGACAACTCCAAAGTCCAGGATTCATCTGCTTTAAAGCCATGCTCGCTGGCTTCATTCTTCAAATCAAATAAAAAAAGATCAGCTGTACCTGCTGTAGAATGTTGTTGCGTGTTAACGCGGCCCAGAACGGGCGATTGTTGATGGCTCATAAATACTTAAACTGATCCGGATTAAAAATTTAAAGCTTAAAGATCACCTGAATCAGTTGGGGGTAAAGTCTAAGTAATGACGAGCTTGTAGGTATATTGTGCAAGGTAATTATTATTATGACAACGACAGTATATTAGGTAATTTAAATATATTTTAATTTTTTTAACGAAAAGTAAAATAATGTTAATTATTAAGTCTACCTTGCCCCCTCATTAAAAATAATAAAATGCAAAAAGAAGGAACCGTGAAATTTTTCAATAACCTGAAAGGTTTTGGATTTATTTCACAAACTGATACAAGAACAGATGTTTTTGTACATTCGACAGGCCTGATCGACGAGATCCGCGAAAACGACCAAGTGAGTTTTGATGTGGAGAGTGGCAAGAAAGGCTTGAACGCAGTAAATGTAAAAGTCATTTAAATATCACTATATCTTACTCGTAACACCTGCTCAACCGGCAGGTGTTTTTTTTTAAATCATTTTCTTACACATATGGCAAAATCAAACGAAACATTCAATAAAAAGGAAAAAGAGAAGAAGCGGCAAAAAAAACTTCACGACAAAAAAGAAAAGGCAGCGGAGCGAAAAGCCAATTCAGGTAAAGGAAAAGGATTGGAAGATATGATGGCTTATGTTGATGAAAATGGAAATATTACCGCCTCGCAACCAAAATCCACACAACCGAAAGTGATCGAACTCTCAGATGTTGCCATCGCAACTCCAAAGAAGGTTGAAGATGTCGAAGAAACCTTAAAGTCTGGGGTAATTAGTTTTTATAACACCAGCAAAGGTTTTGGATTCATCCGCAATGCTAAAAACGATGAAAATATCTTCTTTCACGTCAACCAATTAAGTTATCCCGCTAAAGAAAACGACAAGGTTAATTATCTGACGGAAAAAGGCCCCAAGGGACTGATGGCTATAAATGTTAAAAAAGTAGTTTAATCATAGTTATGATTTGATTTCAATAGGCTGATTTGGCTCTGTAAATCAGCAGTTGCGGCAGGCGGCTTCATTCTTACACCGCCAGCTTCACTGCAAGAGCAAACTGCGACTGCCGTTTGCATAATAAATCCCTTATTCACCACTTCCGCAAAGATAGCCACCGAAGGGATGGCCGTAAAGGGCTTTCGCGGCATAACCGTTCCGCTTCGCGTCACTATTTATTCCACGTTCCCTTGACAGCCATCCCTTCTTACGCTTTTGGTTGCTTAAGCGGTGATTAAGGGGCTGATGCTCAATCGGCTTCACTAAAAGCAGTTTTGCAAACCTATCGCCGTGGGCCGCGCTTAATTTCCATATCGTCATCGCGGTCAGGTGCATGCGGACTAAAATGCCGTGATATTTGTGCTAAGCTTTGCTTTGCCCATTCGGGCGGATAATCAGCGAAGAAAATAAGTTGCCTGTTCTGTACACTTAATAATGATTTCAGTTCGTTTAAGCCTCCAGATGCGTCTATAAATTCAACATTATCAAACCTGTCTGCAAAGTATACCAGATTTTTCAATCCTTCCTCAAAGTTATAGCGGATGCTGTCGGTATCCACGAAATGGCCGCTACCTGCTACACGAGCGGTAACACGATCCATTGATTGTTGGATGTCACTAAGGCCGAGATAAACCATGCTTATGGTGTAACCATTTTCTTGAAAACGGTTTACTATATTCATCAAACCGGCATCCCTGAAATTCGTTTCGATAGTAAAGTCCCTGCTGTTTGTCAGGGCGCTATCTACACAGTCGAGGAAATATTGATCTACGGCATAAGATATACTTTCGGCGGGCAGGCCGGGATAACGTGCTTCGATCTTTGCGATTTCTTTATCTGCATCAAAGATAAAGGCATCAACAGATGACAAATCTTTCGAGAAGGTAGATTTACCTGCACCATTACCCCCCGCTATGATGAGCAGTTGCGGGTTGTCCAAGAGCATAATTAAAGGGTTTTAATGAAGTGCGCTTTGCCTTTATCGTCTATTTGTACCAGTTCTTTTTTATCCCGGTATTCATGCACCATGTAACTGGTATCGGGACAAATAGCGTGGTCAAAGTAAGTGAGATAACCGTTCCTTGCGAAGGTTTCGCGTTTTACGGCATCAGCAGTTGGCTTGAGCCGCTCGGACAGTTCTTCTGCCGATAACTCGAATACTGATTTAGAACGTATGTCCTTTGCCGTAGTTCGCATGAGATGCTGTTGTCTGTACATAACAAAAATAGTAAAAATTAGTGTTGTATTATTATAGTAAGTGAATAACACCACGAGGCCATTGTAACCTCGTGGTATTCAAATTAATATTAAACCGCTGTGTATTTCTGCCTAAGCAAAGCCATATCCGCACCAACCTTAATATCCAGTATCTTGGCGTAGTGTTGTGTGGTCTGGATATTAGTGTGCCCCAACATCTTTGACACGCTTTCAATGGGCACCCCATTTAAGAGTGTTACCGTAGTGGCAAAAGTATGGCGGGCAATATGAAAGGTGATCGGCTTAGTGATACTGCACACGTCCGCAATCTCCTTCAGATAGCTGTTCATCTTTTGATTGCTCAATACTGGCAATACCCGTCCGCTATTCTCGCAATGCGGGTGATCGGCGTAGCGGTCGATCAGTGCTAAGGCTGTTGGCAGCAAGGGGATACGCGACGGTACATCCGTTTTAAGCCGGTTTATAGAAAGCCATTTGCCGCCGTCTACACCGATAACGATTTCCCAGCGGCGCAGTTTTTTCACATCGGCATAAGCCAGGCCGGTATAACAGCAGAACAGGAAAATGTCACGTACCTGCGTTAGACGGTCTGTTGCCATATCTTTATCCGCCAGTTCCTGTAATTCCGCTGTAGTCAGGTAAACCCGGTCAACCGTTTTGATCTTGTTCTTGTAATTCAGAAACGGGTTATAAACAAGCCACCGGTTAGCGATACAGATACGGATGATCTTGCCAAAGTTCTTGATATACTTGACAGCAGAATTGTTGGCGCATTGGCGTACAGAACGCAGATAAAATTCATACTCGGTAATAAAGGCGTGATCAACCTGTTTAATATCGATGTCGGACAGGTTATATTTCCATTTCAGGAAATCGCGGGTATGCTTAAGGGAAGTTTCATAGCGGCACAACGTTCCTTTAGTATATTCCTTGCCGACCAGCGCTGCCATTTTTTGATTGTGGTCTGCAAATATTTCCAATAGCAGATGTGGCTTTTCGGATTTTCCCATAAACTTATTGCGGATGGTTTCGGCAGTGACCAATTCATCTGCTTCAGTAAGCTGGCGGTGAGCTTCGTAAACTTTAGCTTGCAGGTCATCTAAATAAGCATTAAATGACCTTACTTCTTCTTTGGTGCCTTTCCTGCGGCCAGCGGAACTGTTCCATTGCTCCGGCTCACAACCTCTGCCTGACGGTGTTTCGGCACGCTTGCCGTTAACGGTAATGCGTATCCATATCGGCATGGGGCCGTTTTTGTAGTTTTTTGGTTTCCTGATGTAAAAAAGCAAACTGAATTTAGTTTTCATAACCATAACGTTAAAAGTGAAACAAAATTAGGTTTGCGATCAAGGATAATCAAGATGTTCAGTTGATGAACTGGTTGATAATCAAATTGATATATCAACTTCGGTGCGTAAGACAACAACTAAAAGTGACGCACCGAAATACGCACATATTTGTTGTGATTTGGTGCACAATCTGGGCAATTAGCACCAAAACAAAAGCCTGCAAACTTTTGATTTGCAGGCTTTTAGCTGTTTTTGACAGGGTTATTTGCGGAGAGGGAGGGATTCGAACCCTCGATACCCTTTTGAAGTATACACACTTTCCAGGCGTGCTCTTTCGACCACTCAGACACCTCTCCGGATTTGGGATTGCAAATGTAAATAATTGATTGAATATCGAATCATGAATTCTGAATAATGAATATCGAAGTTTTAATCCTTCATTATTCGGTGTTCGATATTTAATATGCAAAAAAAGCGCCCGGTTCAATCAACCGGACGCCTCATCAATCACTAACACTTTTATCAAATTATCCTCTTACACGGCCATTATGCTTTTTGTGGTAGATAGCACGACTGGTGCGATTTTCCTCGCGGCGCAAATGACGGCGTTCCTTCATGGTAACCCGGCCGTCGGCTTTAGCCATGCGTTTATCGTGGCGTATCTTTTGTTCCCTGCTGCGCATGTGGCGGGCTTCGTTCCTGGTCAGCTCGCCGTTGCGTACACCCTGGTTAATACGGCGCTCCTGCCTGTGTTCCCTGTGGTTAATAACGGGTGTGTGGGTTTGTGCACTGGCAACTGAAGTGATAGCTAACATAGCAACTAATGCACCTCCTAATATTTTGATCTTCATAATTTTCAATTTTAAATTGTATCACTGTTGTTTTAATAATAGAGTGAATTTTTTGGGTTTGGTTTAATGGGTTAGTTAAATAGTTGATTAAGTTGGACTAAGTTGATTAAGTTAAAAGGAGTTTCAGGTAATAATAAAACAACCTAATCAACCACTCACTTAATCCAACTCAATCAACTATACATTACTTAATCAACCACAAATAAATAATTTAGCTTATGTTTGCTCCATATTGCCAAACAGGCAAATTGTATATATAAAAAGCTTGTTTAGTTCCAATGCTGAGCATCAACGAGATCAAAAAACCTATTGCTGCTGATATTGATGCTTTTGAGGAAAAGTTTAAAACCTCTATGCGAAGCTCGGTACCCCTGCTTGATCGCATTACCCATTATATTGTAAAGCGCAAAGGCAAGCAGATAAGGCCCATGTTCGTATTCTTTTCGGCCAGTATTTGCGGGGGCATTAATGAATCTACCCACCGTGGAGCTGCTTTGGTCGAGCTGTTGCATACAGCCACCCTGGTGCACGATGACGTAGTGGATAATTCCTACCAGCGTCGCGGGTTTTTTTCCATCAATGCTTTATGGAAAAATAAAATAGCCGTATTGGTGGGCGATTACCTGCTGTCAAAAGGCTTGCTGCTTTCTATTGATAATGGCGACTTTAAACTGCTTAAGATAGTATCGGAAGCGGTAAAACAAATGAGCGAAGGTGAGTTGCTGCAGGTTGAAAAAGTGAGAAAGATGGATGTGGATGAACCTCTATATTACGAAGTGATCCGCCAGAAAACGGCTTCATTGATCGCCTCCTGCTGTGCCTGCGGTGCTGCATCTGCCGGAGCTGATGATGAAACAGTGGAGAAGATGCGCCTGTTTGGTGAGAAAATAGGGATCGCCTTCCAGATAAAGGATGATATATTTGATTTCGGGACGGATGATGTAGGCAAGCCTTTGGGGATCGATATAAAAGAAAAAAAAGTGACGCTGCCGCTGATCTATTCGCTGAACAATACCAATTCGTCAGAAAGAAAAAGGATCATCAACCAGGTTAAAAACCATGATGATGACCCAAAGAAAATTGAACAGATCATCCGGTTTGTAAATGATTCCGGCGGCCTGCAATATGCCGAAACGCAGATGAAACTGTACCAGGAAGAAGCGTTTAAAATATTAAACACATTCCCGCCGGGCGATTCACGTGAAAGTTTGGAACAATTAGTGCGGTTTACTACTGAAAGAAATAAATAATGTCGAACGAACTCATGTTTTTAGGCGGTTTTGTCATTTTCATCCTGTTAATGATGTCTTTTGACCTGGGTTTGTTTGGCAAAAGCGACAAACCGGTGAGCCTTAAACAGGCCGGTATCATGAGCGCCGTTTGGGTAGCGCTGGCTTTAGGTTTTTATTTTCTCATTTTACAGTATGGTCATCTACTGCATCATGTGGAAAGCTTTTCTGCACTGCAGGAAATCAATATCAGGCACCTTCATCACCTTAAATTAGACCCCAATAATTTTGCAAGTGGACTTATCCAATATCGCCATAATCTCGCGCTTGAATTTATCACCGGTTATGTAGTGGAATATGCTTTATCCGTAGATAACATATTTGTGATGGTGCTCATATTTACTGCTTTTGCGGTCAACCCTAAATATTACCACAAGGTATTACTTTGGGGGATCATCGGCGCTGTAGTAATGCGTTTCCTTTTCATTTTTGTAGGCGCCACCTTAATAGAGCACTTCCATTGGATATTATACCTGTTTGGTGCATTCCTGGTTTATACCGGGGTGATGATGTTCATTAACCGCAACCAGGAAGACGAAATAGATCCCGAAAACCACCGCGTAGTCAAATTCGCCTCCAAGTATTTTGCGGTGCATCCTAAGTTTGAGGGCGGTAAGTTCTTTGTGAAGATAGATGGTAAAAAACTGATCACCCCGCTGTTCCTGGTGCTGATGATCATCGAGGTAACCGACCTTGTGTTTGCAGTTGATTCCATACCCGCTATATTCTCTGTCACCAAAGACCCCTACATTGTTTTCTTCTCCAATATATTTGCCATTATGGGGCTCCGGTCGATGTTCTTTCTGCTGGTGAACATTATCGAAAAGTTCCATTACCTCAAGGTAGGGCTGGCCGTATTGCTGGCCTTTATCGGCCTCAAAATGCTGGGCGCAAATTATGTGGATCAGATCGGGCTTACAACAGGTAATTCGCTCATCATTATTCTGCTCATCCTGGTGATCAGCGTTGTTGCCTCCCTGATATTTCCTAAAAAGGAAGTGGCAAAAAGCTAGAAAAGTACCAGAATTCCTTTAAAAACAGGCCCTTCTTTTCTTACTAAATAATTAACTTAATCAGGTGTTAATTATAGCTAAATCGCAACTTGAAAGCGACTGATTTCGTATAAAGGCCTAATACCTATTTAGTTAATCACAAAAATAATTGTCCCCCGGTTAAACTTAACCTTAAAATCTTATGTTTAAATCACAATCATTTTCAAGCTTAGTTGAAGTAAACAATGCCAACCTGGCCAATACTTCAAGCGAATTAATTAGCGGTTTAAAGCTATTGCATGACAATCAATGGTATATCTGCGGAAACCTGGTACTTAACGAAGGCGAATATCCCCATAAAGGGATGAACTCTTCACCGGAAGACCTGGACTACCAGCTATTGATGAATGCCGCACTTTTGCTGGTTAGCGACAAGGTCGACCAGCCTATTACCCTCACAGTCGGTTTTCCGTATGGTACCTATCGCATCTACAAAGAGCGTGCAGTAGATTATTTGAAAAAATCGCATCGTGTGGAATATGATTCATCTGTATTCAGCGCAGGCGCCAAAAAAACAACCGTTGTAGAAATTGCTGATGTAGACGTGGTGCCCGAGATAGTTGGCTGTACCATTGCTTTACGCAAAGGCGAAGAAAAAGCCGAAGGAAGCTTTTTTGTATTAAGTTGCGGTTTCGGAACTTTTGAATCGGTATTAAGTACAGACGAGGGTATCATTGAGCAAACAATGATCAGTACGCACGGCTTAAAGTATGCGATTAATATTGTCCTGAACGAGCTGGAGAAATCCAATTACCTGGAATTCAGAAATGCCCATTTGCTGGATGATGCTTTTCAAAAAGGCTACATCATCCTGAACAGGAAAAATATCGACCTGCGCGAAATGCGTAAGAATGCCATCAGGGCTTATTACAACGAAGTAATTTCTCCGAACCTGAAGAATGTAATTACCGATGCCAACTTAATGAAAACCAACAAGATTTACCTGTGTGGCGGTGGCTTGTATTACAATGACCTGGTGGAGTGCTTTAACAAAGAATTTGGCGAAATAGCCGAACTGAATTATGTAGCTGATCCGGCAAATTTAGCGGGCAAAGGTTATGCGCTAAACTCCCTGCGCAAAACAGGCGGGTCAAAACAATCATCAGTTGGTATAGATATCGGTAATGCCACAACCGTAGTGGTAAACTTTAATGATAATGAATGAATCTTGTAACCTATATCAGGAAATTATTTTCTAAGCGGGCAGTTGAAAAGCCATGCAGGGACGAACTCCATATATCCGGGATATTCGTATATAATGATATAGTTGCACTGAATGATGTTTGTGTTACGCAAAGTGTAACGGGGAATATCTATTGCACAAAAAATATCACTGTATGTAAGGATGCCCGGGTAATTGGCAACATTTATTGTAGGCAGGGGGTGGTGGAAGGAAACGTAACAGGCAATATAGCTGCCTTTGAAATGCTCGAAGTTAAAGCAAACGCAGTCCTCAATGGCGATATCAGCGCCAGGAAACTAAATGTAAGTCCGGCGGCTGTTTTAAACGGATATAATAAAAGTATCAGTTTAAAAGCCGGGCGGGGCATTCATTCGGATATCAAACTCAAAATTGATCAGATCAATTATCCTGGTATTGAAGAAGAGCGCATTATGCCTGAGATGGTTAATTTTGATAATTTTAAGATGACTGCTAAAGAGCTGAATTTAGAAAATGAAGTTCCGGGGTTTACTTTTCAACCCGAAAAAATAGAAGAAGTTGCCATTGCCGGTAATAATGAAAAATGGTGGTAGTTGTAGTACCTGCATCTTTTTCAAAAAAATAAAGCAGGAATATTAACCGCATCCTGGCCGATAATCATTTATTTTACATACAAATCACCATCGTATGAAAAATGATAATAAACCGGCTGTACCATCGCTTTTTGAATGGGCTGGCGGCATGCCTGCTTTTGAAAAACTTTTTGACCAGTTTTACGACAAGGTTTTAACCGACCCGGTACTCGAGCCTGTATTTAGGCACATGTCACCGCAGCACCGGTTACATGTGGCGCATTTTGTAGCCGAGGTACTGGGTGGCCCCAAAGTTTACAGCGAATCAGAGGGAAGCCATTTCCAGATGATACAAAAACATCTGTCAAAGCACCTCACACAGCAGCACCGCAAACGATGGATGGAAATGCTGCTGGAAACAGCAGACGAATTGCAGCTGCCTGACGACCCGGAGTTCCGCTCAGCATTTATGGCTTACCTGGAATGGGGTACCCGGATAGCTGTGCTTAATTCAAACCTGGATGAGGTGAATGAGAGTTCCGATGTTCCAATGCCCGAATGGGGCTGGGGTGTACCCGGTGGGCCATACCAGGGATAATTGCAAATTTAAATCTCAAATCTCACGTCTCAAATCTAACATCTGCTATAAAATCTTAACTTCGCTACATGCATTGGTTTGATCTCAGCCATCTGAAGGTTACCTTTTTTGATATACTGGATATTTTGCTGGTAGCTTTTATCATTTACCAGCTTTACAGCCTCATCAGGGGGACCATAGCAGCCAATATTTTTATCGGGCTGGCATTGATCTATGTGTTGTTTTTTGTGGTAAAAGCCTTGCAGATGCGTTTGCTCACGGCCATACTGCAGAACTTTGTCAATGTGGGCATCATTGCCGTCATCGTCGTCTTCCAGCAGGAGATACGACGATTTTTGCTGCTGGTGGGTAAAAATGCCTCCCTGCAGCGAAATAAAGCCTGGTGGGGATATTTCTTCGGAAAAGCCGATGTTGAAAAAAATAATTATGCCCGTATCAAGCCTATTGTCGACGCCTGCAAAAGCATGAAACAAACCCGTACCGGGGCGCTGATCGTATTCGCTAAATTTTATGACGAGCAGTTTTACCAGAACAGCTGCGAGGTGATCGACTCCAAAATATCAAAACGTTTGCTGGAAAGTATATTTCAAAAAAGCAGTCCGCTGCACGATGGGGCGGTAGTAATATCCGAAAACAAAATAAAGGCCGCCAGCTGTATCTTGCCACTCACTGATAAAACCGACTTGCCCCTGCAGTTTGGCCTGCGCCACAGGGCCGGTATCGGTGTTACCGAAACCAATGAAGCTACTGCCATCATCGTATCAGAAGAAACTGGTGAAATATCCTACGCTAAACAGGGCCGCGTTAAAATGAATATCAGCTTTGCGGAGTTGGAAAAGCTACTGAATAAGGATTTTTGATATGGCAAAAAAGAGAATCCTGATAATGGTAGCGCTGGTCATTTGCCTTGTAGTTATTTTCTTTGCATACTTTTCACACTCATTTCCCGATTTGAAGCCTGCTTTTGAAGTACAAAAAATTCATATTGAAAAATCTGATAAGCTTCTTTATCTTAAAGCGGTGTGGACGGGAATAACATCTGATCATGAGATGATATCACTATCAGAAAACACTGATATAACCAAAATTAAAGGCGACAGTGCAACAGAATATTTATATCATGGGTCTGATTTTTTATTTTATAGAACTTCTCAAGATAGTTTATTGCTGTATGTTTATCAGAAATCAAAAGTTCCGCTCGACTTCAAAAGCAATGTGAAAATTGTTCAGATTGAATTGGAAAATCGTTATATGATGGAATTAAGACATAATCATATCTATCAAGGCAAATCAGTTAAGATGTTCCCTCAAAAAAATATTGATTAATTACGGAGCAGGTTGCTTCAACTTCGCCAACGGATCAACAATAATGATTTTCTTAACCGGCATCCGGTCAATGTTTTCAGTATCCACAGTCGGCATTTTACCGTCACTCGTAATTTTAGCTACGGGCATACGGCTGAAAAATACCTCTACGTTTTTATCAGGACTCTTGATGTTCTGCAACTCGGCTAATTGCTCTAATTTTGGCAGTTTTGAAAGATCCTGGTACTTAAACAGGAGGCTGTCGTTTAGCTTATACTTTTTAAGATCAAGACTCTTGGGCGTTTTAAAGAAAAGCGGATCGGATGGTTTTAGAGTTAATTGCTGCGCTTTTAGCTGGCACGCGCCCGCAATCAGGATCGATAATATCAGTAACTTTTTCATCGTCGGTGTATATTAACACTAATATAAATCGATCAAATGTTAAAATGTGTTATTTTTTCAGAAAAAGTGTTAAAATACTTCGTCATTAAATAAGAAATGCCGGCTGAGATCAACCGGCATTTATCTACATCATTATAAAACTATTTAGTCTCCTTAGCATCTTTAACCTCGGCAACTGCTTTTAAAGCATCGTCCGCAGCCTTGACTGATGCATCATCTTTTAAAGTAGTGCGCTGCTCTTTGATATTATTTAACAGGCCGGTCAAAAATGGACCTATGCCAGTTATTGTCTTATACTTAACACCCATTTCCTTTAATTCTTCAATGCCTTGCTGTGCATCGGCAGAATTGTCGACACGGGCAGTCATTTTTGCAAAATTCCGCACCAGGCCAAATTTGCCACCCGTGCTTGCGGTGCTGAACTGATTGTAAACAAAAGGCCATTCCGCTGAATTCCCGCTCTCGGCATATACAGCTACTATGGATTGTGTAAGAATGCCCCTGTTATCCTTTTCAAATCCTTTAGCTATTTGCAGTGCCTGTGCAGGATCTAACTGGTTGATACCAGCTAAGGCGGCACCCTGTATAGCGTATGATTCGCTCTTTAAGGCTTGCTGATACATATTCATGTTTGCCTGTATTTTCAATTTCGACAAAGCAGTTAATGCTGATGCACGCACCAAAGTATTTTCATCAGACTGCGCCAATGAGGTCAGTATAGGCAATGCAGCATTATGAATATCATCATTTTTCATATTCAACGCCCTGATCGCCTTCATCCGTAAGCCATAATATTTATCCTTTAAGGCTGCCAGCATAATTTTCTGCGCAGCTTTTTCAGATTGTTTTACCTGTGCTGCCTCAATTGCTTCAAAGCGGTCCATATATAATGGGGCGTTAAAATACTGGAATGCGTATTCGTCCAATGTTTTATTATCGGTTTTTTCAACAACCGTGGTTTTTTCTGCATCCACGTTCACCAGGTCCGGCTTGGTATCTGAATGGAAAGTCAGCGTATCCATTTTGTCATTCATCCAGGCTTTATGACGTACCTTTTTACCGCTGGCATAAATATCTACAGCCAATGGCAGTTTAAAGGTTTGCCCGTCCTGTTTCTGATCCAGGAAAACCGTTTCAGTTTTTGAGGCATCATCCCATTTATAGCTGATGCTCAGCTTGGGATGCCCTGCCCCATAATACCATTGGTTAAAGAACCAGTTCAGGTCGCGGCCGCTGGCCTCTTCCAAAGCCAGGCGTAATTGCTGTGCTTCACCATTTTTAAAGGCATTGGTTTTAAGATATATATTCAGCCCTTTATAAAAAGCATCGTTGCCCAAATAATTGCGTAGCATATACAAAATGCACCCCCCTTTTTGATAGCTCACATCATCAAACATATCCTCCCTGTCGTCATAATGAAAACGCACCAGGTCTTTGGCAGCAGCTTCGGGGTCCCGTAAATACTCTTCCATACCATCATAATTGTGCGCATCGCCGGCATCTTTTCCATATTTATGTTCAGCCCATAGCGCCTCGCTAAAATCAGCAAATGACTCATTCATCGTGAGGTTGCTCCAGCTTTCGGCAGTTACATAATCACCAAACCATTGGTGAAACAACTCATGGGCGATAGTTTGATGGCCAAAATCATAATAAGCATCTATTAACTGGCGATGGGTGGTGTTCAAAAATTCACCATGCAGCGTAGCAGTTGTATTTTCCATTGCGCCGCTCACATAATCTCGCACTACAATTTGTGCATATTTATTCCAGGGATAATCAATGCCCAAAGTTTTTGAGTAGAATTCGATAATTTCCGGGGTTCCGCCAAATATTTCTTTGGCATAAGGCGCATATTTGGGCTCCATATAATAGTCCACCGGCTTATTGCGCCATTTGTCATGGTAGATCTTAAAATCGCCAACCGCCATCATAAACAGGTATGGCGAGTGCGGCAGGTCCATTTTCCAGGTATCAGTGCGGGTACCGTCTTTGTTGGTTTTTTGCGAGGCCAGGCTGCCGTTTGAAAGGGTAACATATTTCGCCGGAACAGTCATGCTGATCTCGTCTGTAGTCTTTTGTTCAGGCTTGTCAATGGTAGGGAACCAGGCCGATGAGCTTTCGGTTTCGCCCTGTGTCCATATCTGGGTTGGCTTGTCTTTGTCCTTACCCTCAGGATTGATAAAATACAAGCCCTTGGCATCATTGATGGCAGCACTGCCCTTTGCTTTTAACAGGTTTGGCTTAGAGGTATAGTCGATATAAATGGTATAGCTCTCGTTGTTATTATATACCTTATCCAGGTTAATGGCCAGGCTCAGGCTGTCTTCATATTTATATTTCAGCGGAATATTTTTGCCGTTTTTTACCAGGGAGATATTTTTAATATCCATGCCCTTGGCATCCAGCCTGAGGCTGTCGGTCGGATAAAAATGCGGCTTTAAGGTCACCCACTCTTTACCATACATAAAGCATTTTTTGTAGTCGAAACGTACATCCAGTTTGGTATGTACCAGGTCATTGATCTTAGGCGGTGTTTCGCGGTAAATGTCAATTGCCGGTTGGGCGGGTTTTGCAGCCTGTTGGGCGTAAGACGTGCTTAAACTTACTGCTAAAATACCCGAAAGGGCACCTGCAGCAAGTGTTTTTAGATTCATCATGTTAGTTAGTTCAGTTATTAATTCGTATATATTTTGCCTTCTTTCATCACGAAGGCTATGTTTTTCATTGTTTTAATATCAGTCAAGGGGTCACCATCAACAGCCACTATATCGGCAAATTTGCCTTTGCTGATACTTCCTACCTGGTCGCTCATATCCAGTAGGTCGGCAGCGCTGGTGGTGGCCGCTTTGATCGCTTCCATAGGCGGCATTCCCGCTTCAACCATGTACTGGAATTCGATATAATTTTTACCGTGCGCATATACACCGGCATCTGTACCAAAGGCTACCTTAACGCCTGCTTTGTAGGCTTTACCAAAGTTCTTTTGTATCTGCGTACCCACTTCCATAGCCTTGCGTGCAATTACTGGCGGGAAATATCCCGGTATCTTAGCTGAATCGGCAACAGATTTGCCGGCTATGATGGTTGGCACCAGGTAAGTGCCATGTTTTTTAGCTAATTCTATATCCTCATCATTCATAAAGGTGCCATGCTCTATGGAAGTGACACCACCCAGAATAGCCCTTTTGATACCTTCGGCGCCATGAGCATGACATGCTACGCGCAATCCATAATCCTTCGCAGTTTCCACCACAGCTTTTATTTCATCGATCGTAAATTCAGCGCCCGATCCGTTCTCGCTCAGGTCGAGCACCCCGCCGGTCGAGGCGATCTTGATCACATCCGATCCTCTTTTAATTTGCAACCTCACCGCTTTTATTAACTCATCCCTTCCATCAGCTACGCCATCATCCGGACCCATTTTATGGTTAAAGGCATCATCACGAAACCCAACAGATGCATCCATATGCCCGCCGCTTGCCGATATGGCCCGTCCGGCAGTAATAATGCGCGGACCATCAACCAAACCCTGTCTTACCGCTTTCCGCAAACTGATATTAACGCCTGTTCCGCCCAAATCGCGCACGGTAGTAAAACCAGCCATCAGCGTTCTTTTAGCATATACTGAGGCCTGGTAAGCAATGTCGGCATCAGTCATAGTAAATCCTTCGATCAGCGAATTTTTACTGCCCTGGCTTTCCAGGTGAACATGGCAATCAATCAACCCCGGCATTACGGTTTTGTTTTTCAGGTCGATCACCTTGTCGCCTGCGCTGCCGCTCACATAACCCTTTTGTACACCTATAATCAGTTTGCCATCAACCACAATAGTTACTTCAGTTTGAGCAGTATTGGCAATACCATCTATCAGCCGGCCGCATTGGATATACGTTTTTTGCGCAAATGCAGAAGATGCAATAAATAAAAGGATCAGAAAATAAAGCTTGCTCATGAGTTGCTCAGTTAATATTCAGGCTAAAATAGGAAGTTTTTTATTTAAAAGATCAGTATGTCCCTGTGGTAAAATATGTTACAATCACCTTTCTTAATGCCGGGGATACGATATGACACATTGCTGTTGAGGCATTTGGCTGTACTAATACATTGTCAAAAGCGCACAACTGTTGTTCGGATACGAACAGTTATTTGTAATATTTATATATAAATAATTGATTATAAGTGTGTTGAGTTTTTGGCACATCTTTTATTGAATACGTTTAGATAAGTAAGCCGATACAAATGAATGATTGGAGAAGTGGATATCAGGAACATATATGGGAACTTGCAGCAGAGAAGTTATCAAAGGAAGCTACAGAGACAGAGCTATGCGAACTGGACGAATTGCTGCAGCAGAACCCGGCAACCGGCGAACTTGTAAAACTCATTTATGATTGGTGGGATGAAGGGTATAAACAATCTGAATGCGACAACCAACTTCTTTTTGAGAAAGTACTCGACCAGATAAAAAAGCAATGACAACATCAGCCGCGAAGCAGCGGTGACAACGGGGTTAGGGTTTAGAATTTAAATATCATGATAAAGAACAATTTCAAAATTGCCTTAAGAAGCTTCATACGGGGTGGTTCGCATACATTTATTAATGTTGCAGGCCTTTCGGTGGGGCTCACCTGCAGCCTTCTTATCATGCTTTGGGTACAGGATGAACGCAGTGTGGATGGATTTCATACTAATGGGAAACAATTGTACCAGGTGTATGAGCGGCAGAAAAACGATGGTAAAGTTGAAGCAAGTTATAATACACAGGGCTTGTTAGCTGACGAATTAAAAAAACGGATACCTGAAATAAAATATGCCAGCGGCCTTGAACAAAATCATCCTTTTACATTTGAAGCAGGCGAAAAAGTAATAAAAATGGACGGCAGCTATGCCGGGAGTGATTTCTTCCGGATGTTTAGTTACCCATTATTACAGGGAACACCTGAAATAGCGCTGAACACACCCGAGGGTATTGCCATTTCCCGGAAAATGGCGGAAGCTTTTTTTGGATCTGCCGGTAAAGCCATGGGTAAGACCATTCGTTATGAAAACAGGAGCGACCTGCGGGTTACCGCAGTTTTTGAGAACATACCGGCCAACTCATCCCAGCAATTTGATTTTTTGAGAAGCTGGAAAGCCTTTGTAACCGAAAATGCCTGGGCAAACAATTGGAACAATTCCAGCCCGTACACGCTTGTACAATTACGTACCGATGCCGATCCCGCCAAAGTTGGTGCTAAGGTAAAGGACTTCGTTAACCTGTACAGGCAGCACACCAATGATTCTAAAATTGAACTGGTGCTGCAACCCTACACCGAAAAATACCTTCATTCCACTTTTAAAAATGGACAGGTTGATGGAGGCCGTATCGCCTATGTCAGGCTTTTTAGCTTTGTCGCCATTTTTATACTGCTGGTTGCCTGTATCAATTTCATGAACCTGGCAACTGCCCGCTCGGCCAAAAGAGCCAAAGAGGTGGGTGTGCGTGAAGTTATCGGCGCAGCCCGCTCAACCCTATTGGGGCAATTTTTGAGCGAAGCCATTTTGCTCACTTTCGTTTCAATGCTGATCGCAATGTTTATGGTAGCGGCGCTTTTGCCGGCTTTTAATGAACTTACCGGAAAGCAAATGGTTATACCGGCAGGACAGCCCATATTTTGGTTAAGTGTGTCGGGCCTGTTGTTAGTCACGGGTGTGGTAGCAGGCAGCTACCCTGCCTTCTTCCTGTCTTCACTAAATCCTGTCCGTGTTTTAAAGAGTAGTTTGGTGTTCACGCCGGGCGCTACCTTATTCAGAAAAGCGTTGGTGGTATTCCAGTTCACATTATGCATAGTCCTTATCGTAGGTATGATCGTTATCTATCGCCAGGTGCAATATGTACAAACCAAAAATCTGGGATATGACCGCGAAAACCTGGTATATCTTCCGCTGGAGGGTGACCTGATCAAAAAATATGACCTGTTCAAAAATGAAGCAGATAAAATACCAGGTGTCGAAGCTATTTCTAAAATGAAGGAATCGCCTACTGTAATAGGTCATTCTATTAACGATATCCGCTGGGAAGGTAAAGATCCCAATCTCAGTACTTCTTTTGCTGATGCGGCCGTGGGTTATGATTTTGTAAAAACCATGAAACTCCAACTGAAAGACGGGCGCGACTTCTCCAAAGATTTTGCCGACTCGGCAAGTTACCTTCTGAATGAAGCTGCGGTGAAAAAAACAGGCTACCAAAACCCTGTTGGCATGACGCTATGGATGGGTGATCATAAAGGTACGATCATTGGGGTTTTGAAAGATTTTCACTTTAATTCTATGCACGAGGCTATTGAGCCTTTGTTTATCCGCCTGGCAGATAACCAGAAATGGGGAACTATTTTAGTCCGTACACAGGCAGGTAAAACCAAAGAAGCGATAGAAGGACTGGAAAAGATATGTAAGGAATTAAATCCCGATTTTACCTTCAGCTACCAATTCTCTGACCAGGAATATGCCAAATTATATAAAAGTGAACAGGTGGTTAGCACGCTTTCCAATTATTTTGCCTTCCTGGCTATTTTCATCTCATGCCTGGGACTGTTTGGTTTGGCCATGTTCACAGCAGGCCAGCGCAGCAAAGAGATTGGTGTGCGCAAAGTATTGGGCGCATCGGTTACAAATATTGCTGCTTTGCTATCAGCAGGATTTTTAAAACCAGTAGTTATAGCAATGCTGATCGCATTCCCGGTTTCATGGTATGCGATGAACCGGTGGCTGCAAGACTACGCCTATAAAATTGATATCAGCTGGTGGGTATTTGCTTTGGCAGGTTTCCTCACGCTTGGTATTGCATTATTAACCGTAAGTTTTCAAAGTATCAAAGCGGCGTTGGTCAGCCCGGTGAAAAGCCTTCGCTCAGAATGAGCTTTGGCTTTTAAAGAGAGTTTAAGAAGTGAGTGATTCCGATAACTATCGGGAGAGGTTGGTTAATTAGAGATTAGGAATTAATTAAACATAAAAATAAAGTCCTCCCGCTAACCAGCGGGGAGGATTTAGGAGGGGCTCATGATAAAGAACTATTTAAAGATCGCCTGGCGAAACCTTATCAAGAACAAGGTTTCGTCCCTGATCAACATTGGCGGGCTTGCCGTGGGTATGGCCGTTGCCATGATGATCGGCTTATGGATATGGGATGAATTATCCTTTGATAAAAACTTTAAAAACTACGACCATATCACGCAACTGTTGCAAAACAATACCATGAACGGCGAGATAGGGACCTGGAATTCTGTGCCCTGGCCCATGGCCGATGCCCTGAGAAAAGAGTACGGCAGCGACTTTAAGAACGTTACCATGGGTACCTATAACAGCGGACATATTCTTGCTTATGGTGACAAGAAACTGACCACCGCCGGCACCTATTTTGAACCACCGGCGCTTGATATGTTTTCTGTCAAAATGATAAAAGGCACCCGCACAGCCTTAAATGATCCATCATCGATTATGCTTTCCGCCTCAACCGCTAAAGCCTATTTTGGTGATGCTGATCCGATGGATAAGGTAATGAAGATAGATAATAAGCAGGTTGTAAAAGTAACGGGTGTTTATGAGGACATGCCCAATAACTCCTCGTTATCCGGTGTAAGTTTTATGGCTCCGTTTGAATTACTTTCAAATACTTACGGCTTTAAAAAACAGGCTGATACCTGGCGCTGTAACTGTTATATGGCTTATGCACAGGTAGCCGATAATGCAGATATTAAGCAGGTTTCAGCAAAGATCAAAGACATTAAACATGATAAGGTAAATAAGATCGAGCTGAAGCAAAAGAACCAGGTTTTCCTCAACCCGATGAAAAACTGGCACTTATATTCCGATTTTAAGAACGGGGTAATTGTTGGCGGACGCATCCAGTATGTATGGCTGTTTGGCATCATCGGCATATTTGTGCTGATGCTGGCTTGTATCAATTTTATGAACCTAAGCACCGCCCGGTCAGAAAAAAGGGCAAAGGAAGTAGGCATACGCAAGGCGGTAGGTTCCTTGCGCAGGCAGCTCATTTCTCAATTTTTAAGTGAATCATTGCTGGTGGCCATTTTTGCTTTTGCCCTGGCCATACTTTTGGTTCAGCTTGCCCTTCCATTTTTTAACGAGGTAGCCGGTAAAAAAATGTCCGTTTTATGGGATAGCCCTTTATTCTGGTTAATGGGTATCAGTTTCAGTTTAATAACCGGGTTGATATCCGGCAGTTACCCGGCGCTATACCTGTCATCATTTAAACCGGTTAAAGTATTAAAGGGAACTTTCAAAGTTGGCCGTTTTGCATCAATGCCGCGCAAAGTATTGGTGGTATTGCAATTTACGGTTTCGGTTATCCTGATCATCGGCACTATTATCGTTTTTCGCCAGATACAATTTGCCAAAAACCGCCCTGTTGGTTATTCGCGCGACGGCCTGGTTACTATACCCATGATCACCGGCGGCATCCACAATAAATTTGCGGTGGTAAAGGATGAACTGATTAAAAATGGAGCTATCGCAAATATAGCCGAAGCGGGAAGCCCAACGACCGGCAATTATGAAAGCAATAGCGGTTTCGATTGGAAAGGTAAAGACCCTGCCCAGGGTGTTGAGTTCCCCAATATTGATGTTTCCCCCGAATATGGTAAAACCGTCGGCTGGCAGTTTAAGGACGGGCGCGATTTCTCAGCCGCATTCCTGTCAGATTCGGCCGCTTTTATTATCAATGAAACTGCAGCCAAATTTATGGGTCTCAAAAATCCCATAGGTGAAATTATAAAATGGGACGGGCGTCCTTATAAGGTGATCGGGGTGGTTAAGGATATGATATCCGAATCGCCTTATGAGCCGGTAAGGCCCACACTCTTCCACATGCTCAAAGGTGGAGGTGATTTTGTGATCGTGAAGATCAATCCCAATACAAGTACTCATGAAGCTATAAGCAAGATTGGAAAGACATTTAAAACCTATAACCCCGAGCAGCCTTTCGACTATCAATTTGTCGATGAGGATTACGCTAAAAAATTTGGTGATGAGGAACGGATAGGTAAACTGGCAAGCGCCTTCGCCGGACTGGCTATATTTATCAGCTGCCTTGGGTTATTTGGCATGGCATCCTTCATGGCCGAACAGCGGATTAAAGAAATTGGTGTGCGTAAGGTATTGGGGGCAACGGTATTTAATTTATGGGGCCTGTTATCAAAAGACTTTGTAGTACTGGTAATTATTTCGCTGCTGATCGCATCCCCGGTATCCTGGTATTTTATGCACAACTGGCTGCAGAATTATCATTACCGCACCGATATGGCCTGGTGGATATTCGCGGTGACTGCTATTGGTGCAATAGCCATTACCCTGCTTACCATCAGCTATCAGAGTATAAAAGCTGCGCTGGCAAACCCGGTTAAAAGCTTGCGTTCCGAGTGATTAGAGATTGGTTAATCAGGGGTTAGAAAAAAAGTATTACGTATAACATAAAACGTACAACAAATGATAAAGAACTATTTAAAAGTCGCCTGGAGAAATCTTATCAAAAACAAGGTTTCTTCTTTTATCAATATTGGCGGGCTTGCCGTAGGTATGGCGGTGGCTATGCTGATCGGTTTATGGATATGGGATGAGGTGTCTTATGATAAATATCATGGGAATTATGATAGTATAGGACAAATCATGACAACCCAAACCTCAAATGGTGTAAAAGTGACTTTCGGATCAACAGTTGTACCACTTGCTGATGTGCTCCGTACAAAATATGCGGGTAGCTTTAAGTCAATCGCGCTTACTTCGGGTGGAACACATATCCTTTCCGCAGGTGAAATAAAGATATCAAAAGATGGCTTGTGGGCAGAACCTGAATTCCCCGCCATGCTTTCACTGAGAATGATCAAGGGCAGCCAGAATACATTTAAAGATCCCACTTCAATACTGCTGTCTGCCTCAACTACCAACGCCCTTTTCGGTGATGCTGATCCGATAAACAAGGTAGTTCGTATGGATAACAGCCTGGATTTTAAAGTGGCAGGTGTTTATGAGGATTTGCCAGGTAATGCCACTTTAAACCAAACCATGTTTTTGCTGCCCTGGAACAACCCTGCAAATTTTTGGAGCAAACAATCGGCATCATGGGACAATCATGGTGTTCAGTTATATGCACAAATAAATCCTGGTGTTGATTTTAATAAAGTATCTGCCCAAATCAAAAATATAACCACACCTTATAATAAAAGCATAGAAGAAACAGTGCAACTGTTCCCAATGTCAAGGTGGCATTTATACAGCGAATTTAAGGATGGTAAGTCAGTGGGAGGCCGTATCCAGTTGATCAGGTTGTTTAGCATGATAGGCTTTTTTGTATTGCTCCTGGCATGCATTAACTTTATGAACCTTAGCACTGCCCGGAGCGAGAAAAAAGCTAAAGAGGTGGGCATCCGTAAAGCTATCGGTTCCCTTCGCGGACAACTCATCGGGCAGTTCCTGAGCGAATCGCTGCTGGTGGTGCTTTTAGCCTTTATTTTAACCGTCGTATTGGTAAGGTTAGCCTTACCTTATTTTAATGATCTATCCGGCAAGCAAGTAACTATCCCACTGGACAACCCATTGTTCTGGGTGTTCACATTAAGCTTTACTTTTTTTACGGGGCTGGCATCCGGCAGTTACCCGGCATTTTATTTATCAGCGTTTAAGCCTGTAAAGGTTTTAAAGGGCACTTTTAAGGTGGGGCATTTGGCCGCCATCCCGCGTAAAATACTGGTGATTGTGCAGTTTACGGTGTCCATAATTTTAATAATAGGCACTATTGTCGTATTCAGGCAAATACAATTTGCGAGGAGCCGTCCTGTTGGTTATACCCGCGAAGGATTGATCACTATCGAAATGAACACCCCTCAAATTTATGGCCATTACGATGCGCTGAGAAATGACTTGATACAAACAGGTGCCGTGGAGAATATGTCCGAATCAAGCAATCCTACAACACAGATCTTTGCCTACAACACCGGTTTTAACTGGGATGGAAAAGCGCCCGGTTTCGACCCATCATTCGGAGATGTATTTGTTTCGGCTGATTTTGGTAAAACCGTAGGCTGGAAAATAACGGAAGGACGCGATTTTTCAAGAACCAACCGGGCGGACAGCGGGGCATTTATTTTGAATGAATCTGCCCTGAAGCTGAGCGGTATAAAAAATCCTATCGGTAAGATCATGCACTGGAATGGCCAGGATCATGTAATAACCGGAATAGTGAAAGACATGGTCATGGAATCGCCCTACCAGCAAACAATAGCTACCATTTTTCAGATGCAGCCTAACTGGGTAAAACACATCACAGTGCGTGTTAACCCCCAAATACCTATGCACGAGGCATTAAGCAAAATACAACCGATATTTAAAAAATATAACCCCGCCAGTCCGTTTGAATATAAATTTAATGATGAGGAGTATGCCAGGAAATTCTCGGACCAACAAAAGGTTGGTAGTTTAGCCACTGTGTTTGCCGTGCTCGCTATTTTTATATCATGCCTAGGCTTGTTTGGCATGGCCTCCTTTGTAGCAGAGCAGCGGGTAAAAGAGATCGGGGTTAGGAAAGTTTTAGGTGCAACCGTGTTCAACCTGTGGCGCCTGTTATCCAAAGATTTTGTTGTGCTGGTGGTTATCTCACTGCTGATCGCAGCACCAATTGCTTATTATTTTATGCACAACTGGCTGCAGAATTACAGCTATCACACCGAAATAGCCTGGTGGATATTTGCAGTAACGGGTTTAGGGGCAATCACCATCACACTGGCAACGGTTAGCTATCAAAGCATCAAAGCGGCATTAGCGAACCCGGTTAAAAGCTTGCGTTCCGAGTGATTGGAGATTAGTTAATCGGGTATTAGAAAAAACGTGTTACATATGACATTAAACGTATAACTAATGATAAAAAACTATTTAAAGATCGCCTGGAGAAACCTGATCAAAAACAAGGCTTCTTCTTTTATCAACATCGGTGGGCTTGCCGTGGGAATGGCTGTAGCCATGCTGATCAGTTTGTGGATATGGGATGAGTTATCGTTCAATAAATATCATGAGAACTATGACCGTATTGCGCAGGTATGGCAACATGAAACCTTTAATGGTACGGTAAATACCGGCGGGGTCGTTTCTTTGCCACTGGACGCCGAACTACGCAAAACCTATGGCAGTAGTTTTAAGCACATTGCCCTTTCATCCTGGACTGAGAAACATGTTTTAGTTGTTGGTGATAAAAAAGTGTCGTATCCGGGAAATTTTATGGGTTCAGAAGCGCCGGAAATGTTCACCCTGCATATGCTTAAGGGTACCCGTAACGGCATAAAAGATCCATCATCTATGCTGATCTCGCAATCAGTAGCCAAAGCACTGTTTGGCGATACTGATCCTATGGATAAAGTGATCAAACTGGATAATAAGGCGGATTTTAAAGTGTCAGGCGTTTATGAAGACCTGCCAGACAACACCTCTTTACACGATGTTGCCTTTTTAGGCCCCTGGGAATATTACATTCATTCCCCGGGCAATGAAAGATCATTAACCGACTGGGGTAACAATTCGTTATTTCTTTATGTGCAGATTGCGGACAATACAGATATGGCAAAAGTATCAGCCATGATAAGAAATGTTAAACTTAACAAGATGAGCAAGGAGGATTTGAAATTTAACCCGATTATTTTCCTGCAGCCGATGAGCAAATGGCATCTGTATTCAGAATTTAAGAATGGGGTTAATACAGGCGGTGCTATCCAGTATGTATGGTTGTTTGGTACTATCGGGATATTTGTGCTGCTGCTGGCTTGCATTAATTTCATGAACCTGAGCACCGCCCGCAGCGAGAAAAGGGCAAAGGAAGTGGGCATACGCAAAGCCGTAGGATCATTACGCGGCCAGTTGATAGGCCAGTTCTTTTGCGAGTCGCTCCTGATAGCGGTATTAGCCTTTGCGCTTTCGCTTTTACTGGTGCAGCTAGCCACACCCTATTTCAATACTATCGCCAATAAAAATGTAGGCATTCTGTGGAATAACCCGGTGTTTTGGATGGTTAGTATCAGCTTCACCCTGTTTACAGGAGTTATCGCAGGCAGCTACCCGGCGCTGTACCTTTCGTCCTTCAACCCGGTAAAGGTTTTAAAGGGCACCTTCAAAGCGGGCCGTTTTGCTGCCATGCCCCGCAAAGTATTGGTGGTGGTGCAGTTTACGGTATCTGTTATTTTAATTATCGGCACTATCGTTGTTTTCAGGCAGGTACAATTCGCCAAAGACCGTCCTGTTGGTTATAGTAAAGTCGGTCTGGTAAATATTGAGGTAACCAATGACGACCTGCACAAGCACTTTAGCGCAGTAAGGGCAGATATGCTTAAAACAGGAGCAATCACAGAAATAGCGGAATCATCAAGTTCAACTACCGGGGTAAATAATGATCGTGGTGATATTAGTTGGCAGGGTAAAGATCCGGCCATGAGCTCTTTCTTTGGCTGGATCGGCGTCTCTCCGGAATATGGTAAAACAGTAGGCTGGCAATTTACAGATGGCCGGGATTTTTCCGGAAAATTTATTTCGGATTCATTAGCGATCGTAGTGAACCAGGCCACTGTAAAATATATGGGACTTAAAAACCCGGTCGGCCAGGTAGTAAGGATCGGCGATAGAAACCTGACCATTGTTGGCGTTGTAAAAGATATGGTGATGGAATCGCCCTATGAGCCTGTTAAGCAAACTATTTTCCACATAGCCCGCGGCACATCTGATAATATTATGATCAAGATCAACCCGAATGTAAGCGCTCATGATGCACTTGGTAAAATTGCTGCCGTTTGCAAAGCTTATTCACCATCTGTTCCATTCTCTTACAAATTTGTGGATGAAGAATATGCGAAAAAGTTTGCTACCGAAGAACGTGTTGGTAAACTGGCAAGCTCGTTTGCCGGTCTGGCCATCTTTATAAGCTGCCTGGGCTTGTTCGGCATGGCATCCTTTATGGCAGAGCAGCGGGTGAAGGAAATAGGTGTGCGTAAAGTGCTGGGTGCAACGGTATTTGGCTTGTGGCGGTTAATGTCGAAGGATTTTGTAGCACTGATCGTGATCGCATTATTCATTGCCATACCCATTGCGTTTTACCTGATGCACGGCTGGCTTCAGAAATATACCTATCACTCTGAATTGTCCTGGTGGGTATTTGCGGCTACTTCCGGCGGGGCTATCCTTATCACATTATTGACGGTAAGTTATCAGAGTATCAGGGCGGCTTTGGCAAACCCGGTGAAGAGCCTTCGCTCAGAATGAGCTATGGCTCTCGAAGAGAGTTTGAGTTGTGAGTAATTAGAGATCAGTTATCAGAGATTAGGAAAACGTACTACGTACAACATAAAACGTATAACAAATGATAAAAAATTATTTGAAAATCGCCTGGAGAAATCTGGTCAAAAACAAGGCTTCTTCTTTCATTAACATTGGTGGCCTGGCCGTGGGTATGGCGGTGGCTATGCTGATCGGGTTATGGATATGGGATGAGTTATCATTCAATAAATATCATCAGAATTACGACCGCATTGCCCAGGTAATGCAAAAGAAAACATACAACGGAACTATTACTACCGGTGTGCCCACTTCATTACCTGTAGAAGCAGAGCTCAGGAAAAGTTATGGCAGCAACTTTAAACATATCGCAGCGGCATTCTGGACCGGCAATCATGTTTTGATAGTCGGCGACAAAAAAATATCCTATCCAGGCACCTATGTGGGCGAAGAACTGCCCGAAATGCTTTCCCTTAAAATGCTCAAAGGTACCCGTAACGGGTTAAAAGGACCATCATCTATGCTGATTTCTCAATCAGTCGCAAAAGCGTTATTTGGCAATGCAGACCCTATTGGCAGGTCGATCAATTATGATAATCAGGGCGGCTTGCTTGTTTCAGGTGTTTACCAGGACCTGCCCTCCAGTTCTACTTTTCACAACCTGGCCTTTATGGCCCCATGGGATTATTTTGTAACCACGCAGGACTGGCTGAAAAGAGCCGCGACAGATTGGGGTGAGGACTCGTTCCAGGTATATGTTCAGATAGCAGACCATGCAGATATGGCCGGCGTGTCTGCAAAAATAAAAGACATCAAACTGAAAAATGGCGGACCGGTGGAAGCTAAAATGAAGCCCCAGCTGTTTCTGCAACCCATGAGTAAATGGCATCTGTATTCGGAATTTAAAAATGGCGTCAATACCGGGGGCGGTATTCAATATGTGTGGCTTTTTGGTATCATAGGCCTGTTTGTATTATTATTGGCCTGTATCAATTTCATGAATCTGAGTACGGCACGCAGCGAAAAGAGGGCAAAAGAAGTAGGCATCCGTAAAGCTGTCGGATCGCTCAGAGGTCAGCTGATCTACCAGTTCTTTTGTGAGTCGTTCCTGATCGCTATCCTGTCCTTTGGCTTGTCAGTTGTGCTGGTTGAACTAGCATTGCCCTGGTTTAACGCGGTGGCCAACAAAAGCATGGTTATTTTATGGAACAACCCGTTTTTCTGGATGGCGGGTGCCGGGTTTACCCTGTTCACCGGGCTTGTTGCCGGAAGTTACCCGGCATTGTACCTGTCCTCTTTTAAGCCGGTAAAGGTACTAAAGGGTACTTTTAAAGCCGGGCGTTTTGCTGCTATGCCGCGCAAAGTTCTGGTAGTAGTGCAATTTGCCGTTTCGGTTATTCTGATCATAGGCACCATCGTTGTTTTTAAGCAAATACAGTTTGCCAAAAACCGCCCGGTAGGCTACAGCAGAGATGGGCTGATCACTACCGGGACGGCCAATCATGATCTGGATAATCAATTTAATGTGGTAAGGCAGGATCTGCTGAGATCGGGTGCGGTTGAAGAAGTGGCCTTCTCATCAAGTCCTACAACAGGCATACACAACAACAGGGCTGATGTTACGTGGAGCGGAAAAGACCCGTCAATAGCCAGTGATTTTGCAAACGTGAGTGTAACAACAGAGTTTGGTAAAACCGTAGGCTGGCAGTTTATTGACGGGAGAGATTTATCTGCCAAATTCATTAGCGATTCGACCGCGGTTGTGTTGAACGAGGCCGCGGTAAAATACATGGGCCTCAAAAACCCGGTAGGGCAAACACTCAATTTTGGTAGAGACCATACCAATCACCTCATCATCGGTGTGATAAAAGATATGGTGATGGAGTCGCCTTATGAACCGGCCAAACAAACCATTTTTTATATAGGTAAATATGATTTTGACGCGGTAACGATCAGGATCAACCCGCAAATGAGTGCGCATGATGCCATCAGTAAAATTGCTGCGGTTTGCAAAAAATACGCCCCTTCGGTACCATTTGCTTATAGTTTTGTTGACGATGACTATGCCAAAAAATTTGCTACCGAAGAGCGTATTGGCAAACTGGCAAGTTCGTTCGCCGGCCTTGCCATCTTTATAAGCTGCCTGGGCTTGTTTGGTATGGCATCCTTTATGGCCGAGCAGCGGGTGAAGGAAATAGGTGTGCGTAAGGTATTGGGTGCAACGGTATTTGGTTTGTGGCGTTTAATGTCGAAGGATTTTGTAGCGCTGATCGTGATCGCATTATTCATTGCCATACCCATTGCGTTTTACCTGATGCACGACTGGCTGCAGAAATATACCTATCACTCTGAATTATCCTGGTGGGTATTTGCTGCCACTTCCGGCGGGGCTATCCTTATCACATTATTAACGGTAAGTTACCAGAGTATCAGGGCAGCTTTGGCAAACCCGGTGAAGAGCCTCCGTTCAGAATGAGCTATGGCTCTCGAAGAGAGTTTGAGTTGTGAGTAATTAGAGATCAGTTATC
>JBEHXM010000061.1:0-29395 GCA_048498695.1 Bacteroidota bacterium | reverse complement strand
GCTGGCCAAGCTTGCGCGAGGGTGGGAGACTGGGTACTTCAGCCTCAAAGCGCATCGCGTTGAAACGCTAGGATTCGGCTTGGCGTTACGCAAACCAGACCTGTGAGCCACCATAACGGACTAAAACCCGAATGAGCTACCAGTTGCCCCCCAGCAACAGGCGAGACGATCTGCGCGACAGACCAGGCCATGGTATATACAGCAGCATATTCACCCCGGTTACGTGGTGTAGTGCGGTTTATCCAGAACGAGTTCATAAAGGGCATAGCCAAAATCTCACCTAAAGTGACAAACAGAACAATAATTAAAGCTGCGGATTTTGCTCCCGGTAATATATTTTGTAAAACAAAACCTGCACCAGTAAGCAATATGCCCATGCAAATGATCCTGAGCGGTCTCTTTTTTGCTTCCAGACCATGCACAATGATCATCTCAAACAGAACGATCAGCATGCCGTTTAAACCCATCAGCAGGCCGATAAACTGTTCGCTAAAATGCCATTGGGTTTTATAAAATAGGGGCTGCATACTGAACATTTGGAAAAAGCAGGCTGCAAAAAATATAACCATCACCACAAAGATCATAAAGACTCCATCGCGGTAAGCAGAGGTGTCTTTAATGTTATCCACAGTGTTTTTAACGGTTTCAGTGATCTGCGATATAGGGATCAGCTTTAAGAGTATTAATGCTGCCAGTATATTCGTGCTGCCATCCACCCAAAACAATAAGTGGTAATTGATATGCGCCAATGTGCCACCTAAGAAGCCGCCAAAAGCCCAGCCCAGGTTTACAGCAAGCCGGTTGAGCGAATTGGAACGTGTTTTATTTTCATCAGTGCTGTAATGCACTATGGCTGCATAATTTGCCGGGCGAAAGGAATCGTTACATGCGCTTAAAACAAAAGAGACAATGCAGATGGATATAAAGGTAGTTTGAAAGCCGAGCACGATGAACAGCAGACCGCCCATCAGCAATGCAAATATCTGTACGTAGTAGAAACCATATTTATCGGTCGTTTTTCCACCCAAAAAGGCCCCTAAGATAGAGCCAACGCCAAATATGCCCATAATAATACCGGCCTGCTCCACCGTAAAGTGCAGTTTTTGTGTACAGTAAATAGTCATGAAAGGGATAACCATGGTGCCGCTGCGGTTGATGAACATCACCACGCACAAATACCAGCTATTAAGCGATAAACCACTGTATGCTTTTTTGTATAGTTGGATGGTATAGGAGAGCATTACACAAATATATGGGAAATGTGCGTGACGGTATGCTGCCGATATGCAAAATAGGTGAATTACCCTATTTCTGAAAGGCAACTGCGTTTTAGCTCAGGATAGAGTTCCTGTTCCTCAGCCAATGATCAGCAATTACCAAAGCGGCCATCGCCTCAACAATTGGCACCGCCCGAGGCACTACGCAAGGATCATGACGACCTTTACCGGATATTTCAGCAGCATTGCCTTTACTATCAACCGTAGGCTGACTTTGCATAATGGTGGCTACGGGTTTGAAAGCTACCTTGAACTCGATCGGCATCCCGTTGCTGATACCGCCCTGTATACCACCAGAGAAATTGGTAATAGTTTTGATATCGTTCTGTTGATTTTTGATGAAGATGTCGTTGTGTTCCGAACCCCTCATTTCGCTGCCGGCAAAGCCCGAACCAAATTCAAACCCGTGCACTGCATTAATGCTTAACATAGCTTTGCCCAATTCGGCATGCAGCTTGTCAAAAACAGGCTCACCCAAGCCAACAGGGCAATTTTGAATATAGCAACTTACTTTGCCGCCAACAGTATCACCCTGCTTGCGTATTGAATCTATAAATTCAATCATCTCTTCGGCAGTAGCCGGGTCGGCACAGCGGACAATATTTTTTTCGCGTTCATCGATAAATTCCTGCGCATTGTTTATTTCAACATTGGGGGCGTTGATTTTACCTACACTGCTCACATGGGCCACTATTTCTATTCCCTGTGTTTTGAGCAATAGCTTGGCTAATGCACCGGCTGCTACACGTGCAGCGGTTTCACGGGCTGACGAACGGCCGCCGCCACGATGGTCGCGGATACCATATTTGGCCTGGTAAGTGAAGTCGGCATGGGAGGGACGGAACACATCCACATTATGTGTATAGTCCTTTGAGCGCTGATCTTCATTCGGGATCAACATAGCAATCGGTGTACCGGTTGTTTTTCCTTCAAATATTCCTGAAAGTATCTTAACCGTATCACTTTCTTTCCGCTGGGTGGTGATCTTCGACTGCCCCGGACGGCGTTTATCCAGTTCAGATTGAATATAATCCAGGTCGACATCCAATTGAGCAGGACAGCCGTCGATGATCACACCGATCGCTTCACCATGCGATTCGCCAAAAGTTGTTATCCTGAATAATTGTCCGAATGAATTGCCTGCCATGGTTTTGTGATTACACCGATTTTGGTTTGATTACACTGATTTTTAATGTGCAAATATGCTGATATGCAAATGTGCAGATAATTTTATTTTTTAAATAAGGCTATTCCTTTCGCCGTTAACCTTTATCCTTTTACCTCTACCTCAAATCCCACTTTCTTCAGATCATCCCAAAATGCAGGGTATGATTTTTCAACTACCATATAATCTTCCACTTCAATTTCGGGGATGATCAATGCCAGCGGCGCGAAAGCCATTGCCATGCGATGATCGTCATAGGTATCGATGAAGATACTATCCGGGATAAACTTTTCACTGCAATCCAGTTTGTATACCTGTCCTTTTTCGATCAGTTTTACGCCCATTTTGGCCAGCTCATTTTGCAGGGCCAGCACGCGGTCTGTTTCCTTGATCTTTAATGTCTCTAACCCGGTAAAAGTTGCTTCGTGTCCTAATGCAGCACATACTACAATTACCGTTTGCGCCAGGTCGGGGCAAGACTTTAAATCAAATATCTTACGGCTCAACGGTTTGGCTTCTTTTTTCAAATGCATCCCGCCATTTATAAATTGTGAGGTGATACCAAAATTGGCCATGATCTCGGTAATCACGCTATCACCCTGCAAACTATAAGAGGTTAAGCACGGCAGAAATAATTCTGCCTCATCTGCTAAGGCAGCTATAGCATACCAGTAGGATGCAGCGCTCCAGTCCGGCTCAACAAGTAACGTTGTTTCTCTGAATTCCTGATGAGGGATGTGGATATTATTGCCTTCCCATTGATGCTGTATACCGGCCTGCTGCAGCATGGCTAAAGTCATCTCCACATAAGGCCTTGATGTTAATTCACCCTCAATTTGCAGGGTTAAGCCCGATGGTAACTGAGAAGCGATCAGCAATAATGCAGTAATATACTGGCTGCTGATATCGCCTTTGATACCAATAGTATCAGTTAACTGTTCAAATCCACCTTTGATCCGTAACGGAGGAAAGCCATCATTTTCTACGTATTCAATATGTGCGCCCAGTTCGCGCAAGGCATTTACCAATATACCGATTGGCCGTTGCTTCATCCGCTCGCTGCCTGTGAGCACCACTTCCTCATCCCCTAAACTGAAATAAGCTGTCAGGAAACGCATTGCAGTACCCGCCGGACCGATATCTGCGGTGATAAGTGGTGAGTCATCAGTTGTGAGTTCAGTTTTATTACTCATTACTCCAAACTCAAAACTCAAAACTCGCTTCAGCGTTACCGTATCAGCAGCGTCAGAAATGTTTTCCACTTTCACTTTGCCATTACTCAGTGCTTCGATGATCAAAGCGCGGTTGCATTCGCTTTTTGAACCGGTAAGATGTACAGTGCCGCTAACTGACTTATTTTTTTTTGTCAGGATTATATTTTCCTTCATATTTATTTGGCTACAGAAATATGACGATGAGCTTTAACTCAAATCTCAAGTCTCAAATCTAATTAGGCGTGCGACAATTGCTCCTGCGGCTGTTCTCCCTGACCTTTGTTCATGATCTCGGTTTGCTTGCGGATTGATTCACTGTGGATCAGTTCCAATAGTTTTTCAGCAAATTCAGGGCTCAGCTTTAATGCTTTTGCATAGGATACACGCTTGTTCAGTATCTCATCCCAGCGGTTAACCTGTAGAATAGTGATGCCATTCTCTTTCTTGTAGTTACCGATCTTTTCGACGATCTGCATTCTTTCAGCCATTTTCTGAAAAACAATGTCGTCTATCTTGTCGATGCTGGTACGCAGTTCGGCCAGGATGTCCTTTAATTCAGTACCCTGAACTTCAGGTTTACGTAAAGTCAAACGCTCGATGATGTCCACCAATGCAGAAGGGGTAACCTGTTGTTTGGCATCTGTCCAGGCAACACTTGGGTCGATGTGCGATTCGATCATCAATCCCTGCATATCAAGATCAAGTGCTTTTTGTGCAACATAACCCAGTAACTCACGGTTACCGCAAATGTGGCTTGGGTCATTTATAATAGGCAATTCCGGTGCGTGTGTTTTAAGGCTGATGGCCAAATCCCACATCGGTTCATTACGAAAAGCCGTTTTTTCATGTGATGAAAAACCACGATGAATAGCAGCAAGTTTGGTAATGCCAGCATTGTTGATGCGTTCCAAAGCGCCGATCCATAAAGACAGGTCTGGGTTTACCGGGTTCTTCACCATAACAGGTACATCAACTCCTTTAAGGGCGTCAGCAATTTCCTGTACGGTAAAAGGATTCACGGTAGAGCGTGCGCCTACCCAAAGGATATCAACACCTGCTTTTAAGGCTTCTTCTACGTGTTTAGCGGTTGCAACTTCAACTGCGGTTGGCAAGCCGGTTTCTTCTTTTGCGCGGCTTAACCATTTTAAGCCAATACTTCCAATGCCTTCAAACTCACCCGGACGTGTACGGGGTTTCCAGATACCGGCGCGTAAAGCGGTCACCCGACCGGTTTTTGCCAGTAAATGCGCAGTTGCTACTAATTGTTCTTCTGTTTCGGCACTGCATGGTCCTGCAATCAAAAGAGGCTCTTTACCTTTCTTTATCCAGGTGTCAAGCGGCTGTATGTTCAGATCTATTTTCATATGCTTTTTTTAGTCCGGAAGTCCGGCGTTTTTTTATGATTATGTTTTTTACTATTCTTTCGGACTTCCGGTCTCTCCCGACTTTCCGACTAAAATTATTTTACTATTTTTTTTACGCTGATATATTTTCGGGTAATGGTTTCCTGAGCCCTTAATTTTTGCTCCCGCTCGTTCAGCGTTTGCTCATCGTCATGGCGCTGGTATTCGCCGAGTATGTTAAAGTTATGCGTGTATTTTAATACCTGCCTTATAGCTGTATCATAATGCTTGTTATTATCCCACTCCACATCAACATAAAAATTGTACTCGTTACGCCTGCCTATTACCGGCATCGACTGTATTTTGCTCATATTAATGTTTTGCTCGGCAAATATCTGCAACACCTTTGCCAGTGCGCCTACCTGGTTACTTACCTGGAAACACAATGAAGCTTTATTATTATCCTTTTTCTCTACGTTTTCGTGATGGGTGAGCACCAGGAAACGGGTAAAATTTTTCTTATTCGACTCAATCCTGCGTTCCAGCACATCCAGTTGATAGAGCTTAGCCGCTAAGGTATTGGCAATCGCCACCGTATCCCTTAGGTTCTCGTCCCTGATGCGTTTGGCACAAGCTGCGGTATCGCTGCTCTCAACAATTTTAAGATGCGGGTACTCATCAAAAAAATCAACGCACTGGCGTATGGCGATAGGGTGCGAGGTAACGTACTTAATATCCTCGAACTTAACACCTGGTAAGGCCATCAGGTGCAGTTGGATGGGCAGGTACACTTCACCAACAACCGGGAAGCTGTAGCTCATCATCAGCGAGTAGTTGGGCAATATACTGCCGGCAATGCTGTTTTCTATAGCCATTACTACATAATCAGCTTCACGGTTTTGCAAAGCCTCAAATGTTTGTTTGAATGAGTTGCATTCAATGGTTTGAATATCCTCGCCAAAATGCAAAAATGCGGCTTCTTCGTGAAACGATGCCCTGATACCCTGGATGGCGACCCTTGTTCTTTTGTCCTTCATAAAACCCCTTTAAAGCAGAAAAGTCCCGGCTTGTTGCGCCGGGACTTTTCAGTTTACTTTATATGTTTTTTTGCATATTAGTCCCGGCTCTTACTGGTAAAGTAAAAGTAGTAGCCATAAAAATATGCATTGTTAAACTTCATTGTTTTTTGTTTACGCCGTAAATGTACGTGAAAAAATAAATCTGTCAATAGAAAATTTTATTTTTTTGAAAATAATCCTTTTGAACCAAATTTTATTTGCCGCCGACTATAAAGTTGAATAGTACCGGATACTTTCAAAAAGCTCATCTTCGGTACATATATTATCAATACGACATTGGCCGATGCTGTTCAATAAGGTACAATTAATTTTGCCCGACTGATTTTTCTTATCCTTCGTCATGATCGAATAAAGCTCTTTGTGGCACGATTCGGCTATGGTGTATTTCGGATATAAATTACCGATAACCTCATTGATTTCCTGTAGTTCTGCATCGCTCAGGCCGGTTTTTACATTAGAAAGCCGCGACTCGCATATCATGCCGATCGCTATCGCTTCACCATGGGTAAGCGGGTTTTCGTCATTCATTAACGAGTAGGTTTCAACAGCATGTCCAATGGTATGACCAAAGTTCAGGCTTTTGCGTGCACCTTTTTCATGCGGGTCTTCAATAACCACCTTATTTTTTATCTCGACCGACTTATAAACTAATTCTGCAGATGGATTCTTTAAATCGCTGTTTTTTAATAGGTTCCAATAGGAAGAACTGCATATTAATCCATGTTTCAGCATTTCGGCGAGGCCGGATAAAATTTGTCTTTCAGGGAGCGTCTGCAAAAAGGAATGTTCTATAAAAACTGCCTTAGGTTGTGTAAAGGTGCCGATGATGTTTTTGATATTATCCAGGTCGATCCCCGTTTTGCCGCCAACCGAAGCATCTACCTGCGAGAGCAGGGTAGTGGGCACATGAACAAAATCGATACCTCTTTTGTAGGTCGATGCTGCAAAACCGCCAAGGTCGCTGATAACGCCGCCGCCCAGGTTAATAAGCAGGCTTTGCCTGTCGGCGCTGAAATCGATCAGCATTTTCCATACGCCAACACAAAAGTCGATATTCTTACTTTCCTCACCTGCATTGATCTCGATAATGTCGAAATTATCCAACTTGTCAATATATTTCCTGATCACCGGCAGGCAATGTTTAGCAGTATTCTCGTCGGTCAAAACAAAAAACCTAGAGTAATTACCCTGTTCAATAAATTTTACCAGTTCGGTTAATGTATTACTAAAATAAATAGGATAGCTGATGCTATTTAATGCGTTCATGAATTATAATATCTTGATCTTGTTACCCCTGAATTCAACCATATCGCCCTTTTTTACTTTCAGGCGTTTGCGGTAATCCACCTCACCATTATATTTTACTTCGCCATCTGCTACAACAATTTGCGCTTCGCCGCCGGTTTGCACCAGGTTGGTTGCTTTCAACAATTGTATCATCTGGATATAATCGCCTTCTACTTTGAACTCTATCATGGGGCAGCAAAAATAAACTATTCAAAGGATAATGAGTTATTTGCTTTGCATTTTCTAATTTTGCACCATGCTCAATAATGAAACTGTTGCTGAACCCGGCAAGGGGGCGCTGTCTTTTGAAAATACCGAAATAGCATTTCGTAACTCCACCAATACCGACCTGAACCGCGCCTACTGGCTTTTCAGGATGATCAATATTAATTTTTTTGTGAAGATGGGCCCGCCGCTCACCAACTTCGCCATGAAAATAGGTTTGCCGATCAAAGGCATCATAAAAGCTACCATATTTAAACATTTTTGCGGAGGCGAGACGATCACCGAATGTGATGACACTATAAAGAAACTGCATAAAGGCGGAGTAGGCACTATCCTCGATTATTCGGTTGAGGGCGAAGATGAAGAACAAATATTTGATGCCACACGCGATGAGATCATACTAACGATAAAACGTGCATCGGGCGATCCAGCCGTGCCTATCACAGTATTTAAGGTTACCGGTGTAGGGAGATTCTCGCTTTTAGAAAAACTGGATGCCAAAGAAACTTTAACGTCAGTAGAGGAAACAGAATGGAAGAAGGTGCAAGACAGAGTATTAGCTATATGTACCAAAGCTTTCGATAACGGAGTGCCTGTAATGATCGACGCCGAAGAAACCTGGATACAGGACACTATTGACCTGTTAGCCATTGATATGATGCGCCGGTTTAATAAACAAAAAGCCATTGTTTATAACACTTACCAATTATATCGTCATGATAAGCTGACCTCATTGAAGCACGATCATGGTATTGCGGCAAAGGAAGGATTTATTTTGGGTGCGAAGCTTGTCCGCGGTGCCTATATGGAGAAAGAACGCAAACGTGCTGCTGAAATGGGTTACCCATCGCTGATCCAACCTGATAAACAATCCACTGACAGGGATTATGATGCCGCCCTGTATTTTTGTGTTGATCACCTGGAGCAGATCGCTTTTGTGGCTGGTACCCATAATGAGAATAGCTGCCGTGCGCTTGCCGATCTGCTCAATGAAAAGAATGTACTCCATAACCATCCTCATGTATATTTCTCGCAGTTACTGGGCATGAGCGATAACTTAAGCTTTAATTTGGCCGACGCAGGCTACAATGTGGCTAAATACGTGCCTTACGGACCTGTAAAATCGGTTTTGCCCTACCTTTTTAGAAGGGCGCAGGAAAATACTGCCATTGCCGGACAAATGAGCAGGGAACTAAGCCTGATCATCAAAGAGAAGAAGCGCAGGAAGATTTAACAGACGGCTTTTATAAAAATTTCTCCCTTTTAATAAAATCCTGTATAGTATCTGGTGCCTTCATTAAAAAAGTGTTGATGCCCAATGCCTGCGCTTGCTCCAAATTAGCGGCAATATCATCAATGAATAAAGTTTCTCCCGGCTTTAAATTATTTTCATTTAATACCTTTTCAAAAATGGCCTTGTCCGGTTTTCGTATCCCGATCAAATGGGAATAATAAGTTTTCTCAAATAAGTGATCATTATTTTCAAACCCGAACTCTTTTTTCAGGTAATCCATAATGTACCCGTAGTGGATTGGGTTAATATTGCTCAATAGAAACGTCCGATATTTTTTGTTGAGTTCGGCCAAAACTTCGTGAGTGCCTTCATCTACACCCAAAAGCAGGCTGTTCCAGGCGGCGTCTATTTCCTCGTCGGTCAGATCCATTTTGCCTATTTTATTCCTGATAAAATTCCGGAAGTCATCCACACTTACCAGCCCCCTGTCAAATGCATCAAAAATTGGGTCCTGCACGCCATGACTAAAAAATGTATCCGGGTCATCAATGGAAAGACTCTTCCATCCATTCCTTAATTTCTGGAAATCGAGCATGAAGATCACGTTGCCGTAATCGAATATGATATTTTTGATGTATTGCATAGGCAAATATGTACAAATGCGCTGAAAATTTGGAGATCAAATCTCCGATTATATTATTTTTTCAAAATTGAATTAGCTTTGAGTAAAGCTGCACCTTTTCTACAAGTTTAATCCAAAATCGGTTTGTAAATAGCATGAAAAAATCTTGCAAAAATGAACTCCATTAAGAAAAGTGCTGCCTTATTATTACTCAGTATCGCTATTAGCATACCCTCTGAGTCGTGGTCACAGAAAACGACTGGCTTTAAAGTACTGAATGATTATAAAATTCCCAGTCCTGGTGGTTGGGATTATATTACGGTTGATGGCGCTAATAAACGCGTTTACGTTTCGCATGGTACACAAGTGAATGTGATTAGTACAAGCGGTGACTCCATTGGCTACATACCCAAAACAACAGGTGTGCATGGCATAGCGTTGGTGCATGAATTAAATAAGGGTTTTACCAGCAATGGCAGATCCAATTCAATAACTGTGTTTGATTTAAAAACACTCAAAACAACAGGTGAAATCGCTTTAACATCAAAAAATCCTGATGCGATTTTTTATGATGACTTTTCGAAGAAAATCATCACCTGCAACGGTGGCAGCCATGATTTAAGCTTTGTTGACCCGGTAACGGAGAAAATTGTAGCTACGGTGCAATTAGGCGAAAAATTAGAGACTGCAGTATCCGATGGCAAAGGCAAAATTTTTGTTAATGGAGAAGATAACAGTACCGTACATGTAGTTGATGCTAACACCTTTAAGGAAATTGCCAATTATAAAATCGACGGTGGCAGTTCTCCCTCTGGTTTAGATATTGACCGCAAAACAAACCGTTTGTTTATTGCATGTGGTGATAGTAAAACCATGGTTGTCATGAATGCCTCGAACGGAAAAACGGTCGCTAAATTCCCGATTGGCAGGAGCGATGGTTTAGTGTTTGATACTGAACTAAAAATAGCGTATGCTTCAAACGGCGAAGGCACGATAACTGCCGTAAAAGAATTGAGCGCAGATAAATTCGAGTTGATTGAAAATATCACTACCGAACCAGGCGCACGTACCATTGGCATTGACCGGGTAACTCATCATTTATTTTTACCAACCGCCAAATTGGAGCCAGTTGCTCCTACAGCAGATAATGCACATCCCCGGCCGAAAATGGTACCGGGCTCATTTCATGTGATAGAAGTGGGTAAATAAGTTGTAATTGGTCGGAGATGTTGTAAATGTTAAAAGTGTTGTATTAGTTAAGTCATGCTTTTCAACTTTTACAACACCTCAACATTTTAAATCAAATTAAAACCAAACAGTAACAAGCCCTTGCAAATTAACTAAAAAACGTTTTTGAAATTTGGCCGTAATTATGTAACATTGCAGCCGAAATTTAAACACGCTTTCAGCGCCTATAGCTCAGTTGGTTAGAGTAGAAGACTCATAATCTTTTGGTCCCTGGTTCGAGCCCAGGTGGGCGCACACCGTTAAAAACCCGCTTTTTGATATCATTAAGCGGGTTTTTTCGTTTTCCAAAAGTGGGTTAGGAACACCCGCGGCACTGTGACTGTTACATATTTGTTACAGGATTTACATAGTTTTTTGTTGAACCTGACGTATCCATGTAACAAATATGTAACAGGATTTACGTCATAATTTATGTAAATTATGGCCACTACCGTAAGCGCTAAGATTTATGAGCACCACGAAAAATCTGACGGGACTTTTAACGTAAAGTACGTCGTGTACCACAAAGGAGAACGGAAATTCATTGACTCTCCGCATTATGTTTCTAAACGGCAGATCACCAGGGATTTTGAGATCAAGGACAAAATGGTGATCAAATGGCTGGACGAGAAGCTTGATGACTACCGCATTCTGGTCAGTTCCGTCGGATCGAGACTTGATTTCTTTACCTGCGAGCAGCTACGTGATTTTCTGCGTGATCATGATAAAGATATCGATATTATACAATTTGCCAATCAGCATATTGAATTCCTTAAAAGTGAGGAACAAAACAGGGAACCGTATTCGCGAACTTTCAGGAAAATCCGAAATAGCCTGATCGATTATTTCGGGCGCACTGAGATATCTATTAACGAAATTCATTCTAATATGCTGTATGGCTACGAACGTTTCCTTAAAACCAAAAGGACGCAGACACGTATCAATCAGTTGGGAAAGACAGTGACCACCGTTGAGAAAGGCTTATCGAAAGGTGGCTTACATGCGCATATGCGCGATCTTCGGACTTTATTTAACGAAGCTAAAAGGAATTTCAATAATGATGAACTGGGCATTTTCCGAATTAAACATTATCCCTTCACGAAATACAAGGTTGGCTCGCCTTCCGCGACGAGAAAAAGGAACTTTGATATTGACCAGGTTATTGCCATCCGTGACTGCAAGGTTCCGGAAGGGAGCCGGATCGAATTGGCAAAAGACCTGTTTATGCTCTCATTTTACCTGTGCGGAACCAACGCAGTTGATTTTTTTAATGCTACTGAGGCAAACATTGTAAACGGCAGATTTGAATATAAACGATCTAAAACACAAGGCAGACGACAGGACGAAGCCTTCATTAGTATTAAAATTGTTGATGAGGCCCGTGAACCGTTAGAGAAATATATTGGTAAACTAAAAATCCGGTATGGCGCTTATGATTATTTAGACTACGCCCTATACAAGGGCATGAAAGGGTTGAGGAAATTAACAGGGATTCCAGAGTTGACCTTATATTGGGCAAGACATACTTTCGGCACACTTGCCAGAAACGAATGCCGAATGAGTGTGGATGATATAGGGGAGGCCTTAAACCACGTCGACAACGGGCATGCGACAACCGATATTTATATCGCGAAAGTTTGGACAATCGTTGATGATGTGCAGAGCCAGGTTATCTCGTTGTTGAAACACCATGAGCCGGAAGATCGAACGATTAATAAGGAAGAACCCGAAGTTGCGCGTATGTCAATGCGGTTAATTTCTGCTTAAAATTTCACGTAGGTTTTGAAAAATCTCAGCTTAAACCTTTGTATTTTTTCAAACTAAGCATTGGAAATCGAGCCTGCTTCGCCCTTGTGTAACGGATTACGGGCAATATGTGAAGATTCGCGGCATTCCTCCCAAGTCTACTTTGAAGGTACGGATTGTATTATTGTTCATAGAAATGTTTTTTGAAATCTTTATAATGACTGAGAGCAGCGAACAAACTCAGGCATTTGATATTGTACGACGCAAAATCAATCTGAAAAGCTTTGAAGCCGCTCCTGGCGCTCTTGAAGAATAAATGATTGTTATTATGCCGTTCTCCCGCGACTATCCCGGCCATAACGGCTTGATCAACTTATCGTTTTGGCAGTAATAAACCATTCGACCTGGAAGTTTTGAGGGCTGTGTGCGGAAATTCTGCCGGTTCGTCAGCTTGATCGACAATCTTAATCGGCTGTTGGTAATGTAAACCAAAAAGTACTTCCTTTACCTTGCACACTGTCCACACCAATCTGGCCCCCGTGTTCCTTTATTATTTCAGCGGATATGAACAATCCCAGGCCAAGGCCGGAGTACTGCCGGCCTTGTTCGTTGGTGCGATAGTACCGTTCAAACAAATGCGAAACCTTTTCTTTTGCAATACCGGGCCCTTTATCTGTAACTGACACTTTGATATGGCCGGGTTCGCAGTCCACCCGTATGATAATATCTTTCGAAGCCGGCGCGTATTTAACGGCGTTGTTAACAAAATTAATGATTACTCGTTGGATTCGCTCGGAGTCCGCATTCACTTGCACATCCCTGACACCATCTGTAAGAATGTTATAATTTCCGGAGGCTGTGATTTGAAGACAGCACTCATCAATCGCTTTCGAAAGATTAAACTTGGTCTTTTTTAAATGAAGCTGCCCGTTGGTCATACGGCTGGCATTAAGCAGCTCGTCCACCAGCACCGTCACTTTGCCCATACTTTTACTGGCCTGATCCAAAAAGACGGGCAGCTTTTCGTTTGGTGCATTCTTTATCCGGTCCAGTAGTTGGAGTGAGCCCTTCAAAGCTGTGAGCGGCGTTTTCAACTCATGGCTGGCAATACTGATAAAGTCGTCTTTCTCGCGTTCAGCCAGTTTGTCACGCGTAATGTCGTATAAAGTACCCAATATACGTTCTCTTCCGTCCTGCGTCCTTTCTGCACGGCCCTGGAAGTTGATCCATTTGATTATGCCATCCTTTGTCCGTATGCTGCCCTGGAAGTCGAAGTTCTGGTCTGGCCGGATCTTGTCCAGAAGTCGTTTTAACTTATCCTTATCTTCAGGCATAAACGCAGCAAGAAGACTATGAACATCCCAGGTCTTCTCTCCCTCCGTATAACCAAATAATTGGTCGAAACCCTCGGAATGAGTAATAGAAAAGTCTGCGAGATCGAGCTCCCAAACTGCCATTTTAGAATATTTAAGCGCCATGCCGAGCCGTCGTTCACTTTCCTGTAATTTTTTCCAATCCGTGAAATCATCCAATATCGTAAACGCATAGGAAACACCGTTTTGCTTAAATGCGATAGTAGTTACATGAACCCAGGCGACGGTTCCATCCTTTTTCTTGATACAAGCATCCAGCTTAAAATCAGCAGCCCCATTATCCCACATAGCGTCCTGAAGCTCGTGCCAGTGATGTTTGTTTTCCTCGCATGCATACTCCATGATTTTAGTGCCGACCAGTTCCTCACTTGTAAACCCTAACAAATCGGTCAACGCCTTGTTGACTTTGATTATAGTAAGATCGCTGTCAATGATTTTGCTTGCCGCAGTCGTCAGATGAAAAATCGCATCGAACCTTTCGTCGCATTCCTTAAATTTTGCTTCGTAATCCGCTGGCTGTAAATTGTTTTCCATGAGTTCTTATGCTTCATAAACAGCTAAAGTATTTTTCTGGTTTTATAAAAATTGAAACTGATGCGGCTTAAGCTGCCGACTCGGATGACCACTTAAAAACGGAATGCTTGTATAGAATGCTGATTTGGGTTTACGCCGGAAAGACAACACAGTTTTTCTTTCGCACGCTTGCTGGTTAAATAAAGTTTTTGACCTGCTATGACATCATTGGTATTATTAATCTTATGACAGGCCATTGCGCAACAGCTTATTTTAATACGTTGGTCAAAATATCCAGCGTTCGGGAATCCCTTTTGCCGCTGTAAAACTTGTCAAGCACCTGCCCAAACACCGGAAATGTTGCCGGAACAGCATCAAACAAAGTCATCGACGACTGCAATTTAAGGTAATCGGGGCTTCCGAAAATCTCTTTCGGGTCATGCGACGACAATTGCAGCAAAGCGCGGCATATGTTGACCAGCCTGATGCCGAGTACCGGGTGACTTAGGAATTCCATGGCCTCGCCAATATCGGTAATGGAATAATACTTCGAAGTTTCTGTTGCACCAAGCCCCTGGATTTGTGGAAAGATGAACCACATCCAGTGACCCGTTTTACGCCCGCTTTTTATTTCCGCGAGAGCGATTTCATAAGTCGTTTGCTGTGCCTCGATGAAGCGATTTAAGTTATCCCTGCTCATGATTTACTGGTTTTTGCCGTTTTTTCAAGTAACACTTCCAGGACTGGATTGTTGGCAATGATTTGAGTAATTTTTCATACTGTTCCATCGCATATGATGTCTCATTATTGCCGGATTATAAAAAAGAATACCTTATATGCTGAATGTGCTGAGAATTTTTTTCGGCCTGCAACACATTCAGAACGCACTTTTTGTTATGAAAAGAAATAATACCACTGATATGAATAATAATAATAATGATAACCGGGTTCCGAGGGTAGTGATTGTCGGGGAGGTTTCGGAGGACTTGAGGTCGCCAAAACTTTGGCCGGCAAAGAAGTTGACGTTTTAATGCTGGATAAAAATAACTACCATACATTCCAGCCGTTGTTGTATCAGGTCGCAACGGGCAGCCTTCAGGCCGAGTCAATTGCCTTCTCATTGCGTAAGAATTTTGACAGGCAAAAGGATTTGCGGTTCAGGATCGGTGAATTATTAAAGGTAATTCCTGAAAAAAATACCATTGAAACAACCATCGGAAACTTCGAATATGATTACCTGGTAATTGCTACAGGATCGACAACAAATTTTTTCGGGAATAATGATATTGAGTATAATGCCATGTCAATGAAATCGATACCGGAAGCGCTCAACCTCAGATATCTTATCCTGCAAAATCTCGAGACTGCAATTCTGCAAAGCAATGAGTACGAGCGTGAACCCTATATGAATTTCGTATTAGTCGGTGCAGGCCCGACAGGGGTGGAACTTGCGGGCGCATTAGCCGAATTGAGAAATCATGTGCTTTGCAAAGACTACCCGGAACTGGACCGCAATGAGATGAAAGTTTACCTGGTTGATTTTCTGCCAAAGGTTTTGGGCGCATTTTCCGATAAGGCGTCAGATGCAGCCCGGCAATTCCTTGAGAAAATGGGCGTTGAAGTCCTGCTTGGTATAAAAGTGCAGGGATATGACGGCAAGGTCATTACCTTTGAAGACGGTAAAACGATAAGAACAAAAACCGTTATATGGTCTGCAGGCGTGATGGGCGCGGTACCTGAAGGATTTTCTGAAAGCATTATTGTAAGGGGAAACCGGATTAAGGTTGACCCTGCTTGCAGGCTTGAGCAATTTCCCAATATTTTCGCAATAGGTGACGTTGCTGCAATGATCAGCGACGAAACGCCCAAAGGACATCCCGGCGTGGCACAGGTCGCAATACAAATGGGCAGAAATGCCGGCAAAAATATTATGCGCCTTGTCCGGAAGGAACCAACGGTACCATTTAAATATCATGACAAAGGCTCGTTAGCTACCATAGGACGTAACAAGGCGGTTGCCGACCTCGGAAAGGTCAGGTTCCAGGGATTTTTTGCCTGGCTGGTATGGATGTTCGTTCATTTGATCTCTCTCCTTGGATTTAGAAATAAAGTTGTAGTGTTTATTAATTGGGTAGGCAGTTACCTGACTAATAACGGCGGCGCCAGGCTTATTATCAGGCGGTATAGCAAAGAAGTAATGCAGGAGCAGGTGAGCAGCATTTCAGATACAGCTTAACGAAATTCGGCTTATTAAACGGATATAAAAAAGTAAAGGGAATTATTAATTCCCTTTACTTGCTCCAGGTGCGCCTTCCGGGTTCTTCTCCTGATGCGGTTCTGATATTTTTTCTTTCGGTCACCGATACCACTCTATATCGTGTTACGTTATGTTTCTGCACCTTTTCCAGGTTGCTTTCGTCCGGTGTCACCCAATAGATGTTGCTGCTGAACCTCACCTGGTGGGTTCCATCCGGAAGCTTCCGTCGAGTGACCGAAACACAGAATTGCAATGCCGAATTATTTTTCCTGATTTCCTGACGAACAATCCGGCAACCTCGCGTTGCCCATGTAAGTTCTCAGCCATTGACGACTTCTCCGCCATTAACATGAATGACCTGCCCGGTAATAAATGAGGCATCATCAGAGGCAAGGAATACATAGGCAGGCCCTACTTCAGAGGGTTGTCCGGCCCGCTTCATGGCGGTTTCCGATCCGAACTTCTTTATTTTTTCTTCATCGAACGTTGCGACAATTAATGGCGTCCAGACCGGACCCGGTGCTACCGCGTTTACCCTTATTTTCTTATCAATGATATTCGTCGCCAGTGAACGCGTAAAAGAAGTGATCGCCCCTTTTGTCGAAGAATAATCGACCAGGCTCGGCGAGGAACGATAAGCGGTTACCGAAGTGGTGTTTATGATACAATCGCCCGGATGCATATATTCCAGTGCCTCATTGGCAAAATGGAAGTAGGCAAAAATGTTGGTTTGAAAGGTATCGGCCAGCTGCTTTTCATCGATTTTCTTCGGGTCCTTCTGCGGAACCTGCATGCCGGCATTATTCATAAGGACGTTCAATTTTCCAAGCCTCATGACCGTTTGCCGGACAGCTTTTTTGCAGAATGCGCTTCTTTTGATGTCGCCTTTCAAAAGCAGGCATTTCCGCCCCTCAGCTGCTACCAGCCTTTTTGTCTCTTCAGCGTCCTGATCCTCGTCCAGGTAAACAATCGCGATGTCTGCGCCCTCACGTGCAAAATACACACTCACCGCGCGTCCAATACCGCTGTCGCCGCCGGTAATCAAAGCAACTTTATCTTTAAGTTTGCCGGAGCCTGTGTAACCCGGTTTAATGTATTCGGGCCTCGGGTCCATTTCTGCCTCTATCCCGGGCTGCCGGTTTTGTTTGTTTGGAGTCTGTTTTTTCATTCCTTTTCGTAGATTTTGTTTTTAGAAATAGCTCTTAATTCCGCATCGCGGTTTCCTTTTCTGCCAGAAGGTTTCCATAATTCTGAAGGTCCATCGTAGCAGGGCCGGTTATTACTTTGCCATCAATGTCGTAACGTGCCCCGTGGCAGGGACAATCCCAGCTTTTTTCCCCGCCGTTCCAGTTGACTATACAGGCCGCATGCGTGCAGACCGGGTTCAGCGCATGAACCTCGCCTGACTCATCCCGGTATGCAGCGATCTTTTTGCCATCGATCTCGATGACCTTTCCAGTACCTGGTTTGATCCGTTTGATGGAATCCGTGCTATGAATTGCCAGGCGGTCGGCCACTAAATGATAAGCCACGTCGGCATTCTCCTTGACGAATTCGGAAAAGCCATCGACAGGTTTGATCCTGGATGGGCTGAATATTTTGATGTATTCACTTTCCCTGCCGCTAACCAGGTCGGCCAATATCTTTCCCGAAATCGTGCCGAGCATCATCCCGTTTCCATTGAAACCCGTTGCGCAGTAAATCCCATCTGCGGCCAGCGGCATCTGACCGATATAGGGCAGCCCGTCAACCGGCACATAATACTGCGATGACCATTTATATTTTATGGAAGAAATGTTATAGTATTTGCGTATATATTTCTCCAGCTCGCCGAACGCCTTTTCGGGATCTTCGTGCCCGGTCTTATGATCAAGCCCCCCAACGATAAGCAGTTGCTGCTGGTCTATGGTGTGTGACCGGATATAGTGATAGGGTTCCTGCATATCATAGACCAGTGCATCAGGGTATTTTCCGCTTTTCAGCCTGACTGCCATCACATAGCTGCGGTAAGGCGCGCAACGAAAATTAAACACGTTTATGTTTGGCGGCAAATGGGTGCAATACAGGATATTTTTAGCCTTAAGTGTTGCTTCGAGTGTTTTGGCCAGATGGATGCCATCTTCCGTAATGATCTCTGTAACTTTGCAGTGCCCGAAAATTTGCCCGCCGGCGCGGATATATTCGTTTTGCAATGCCTGAAGGTACTTTAACGGATGAAATTGCGCCTGCCCCGGGAATTCCAGCGCTTTTTCGTAGGGAACGGGGGAGGGTGCGGCGGTAGTGTATTGTACCGGTACGCCAACCAACTCTGCGCCGTCGAAAATATCCTTTAACTGCTTTACCTGATCGGAGTTTTCTGCATAAAGGAAGCCGGGCTTTTCCTCGAAGTCGCAGTCGATCTTGTAGCTGCTCACATTCTCTTTGATCATTCGCAGTCCTTCGTTGATCGCGCGGGCGAATAAACGGGCGCCATCTTCGCCAAAAGCGCTTGCGGCTTCTTTGTAGGTGGTGTCGGCGAACGTATTGATATGTGCGCTCGTGCCGCCCGTGGTGCCAAAGCCGACCATGTGCTTTTCGGCTATAACTGTCTTTTTACCTGCTTTTTGCAAGAGGAGTGCGGCGGTCAGACCAGTGATCCCGGCGCCAACGATCACGCAATCGGATACCTCATTATCGCTGGTAGCTTTAACGGGTGGTATTGAACCGCGTATCTCCTGCCAGGGGCTTTGACGATTACCGTCTCTTGTGATTGTTTGCTCGTTTCTCATAGGTAGATTTATTTATATAATTCCTGTTTGTCTGTATAGTAGGTTTTCCTGGAACCGACCGGCTTTTGAAGTATAGTTTCCCCCGATGGCGTTTTTTCCTTTTTTGGCTGGTGAACGTTCAGGAAATCCCTTACCTCCCCGGTTATGCTGTCCGGGCGTTCTTTTTTTATGTGCGCTTCTGCTTCATTTAGCACCGTACGGATGGATCTGGCCAGCGTTTTGATTTTGGCGGCAGGTATTTTGTTAGCGGCAGAAAACGGGGATATCCGGGCGTTATATAAAATCTCGTCAGCGTAGGCGTTGCCGATCCCCCGGATCATCTTTTGATCCGTCAGCACAGTTTTAATTGCTTTGCGGGTAGCAGTAACTCTTTTTTCCAGGTAATCTTCATCCATGTCCAGTGCGTCAGGTATATTACTTTTTTCCGGATCGAGCGTTGCTACCGCAGCGCGCTGAAAATCGCTCATGGCCAGATGCCGGCCGTCATCAAATTGCAGGTCGATAATAATGTATTTCGGCTCGGCATTGCCGTCAAATATCGTTAATGCTCCGTGCAGCATCAGGTGTAATCCGAGGGAATGTCCGTTTGCAAACAGCAGGTGTAATTCCTTGCCTGAACGTTTTACTGCGGTTAACTGCTGTCCTTCTAATGCTGCCTGTAGTTCTCTCACGGCGACTTTCAATTTTTTAGGTTGCGGAACACGGGCCTTTTCCAAAGTCCTTCCTTTCAGGACTTTAGTGAGGTTGTGGCTGAACACTTGCAGGTCGGGCAGTTCTGGCATTTTTGTGCAATAATTAATCAAAATGGTTGTCTTTACACGCCTGCCGCGATTTTCGTTGGCACAGCAATGTTCATGTTGAAACAGTCTGGCGGTCCATAGGTTTTAGCAAATTTTATTATGATGAGGAATCGCTTTCCACTTTTTTTAGAGGATATTTCTTCTTAAACAAAATTCGTACACAGCAGTTATGTAGGATAAATTAGCTTTTAAGTACATGAATATTGACAAAATAATTGATCACGTTTATAGCTGGCTGATCAATTACGGCCCCCGTTTTATTATCGGCCTTGTGGTATTGTTTACCGGGCTTTGGCTCATCCGGGTGTTCGCAAGATGGTCGACGAACCGTATGCAGCGTAAAAAGGTCGATCCCACCGTTAAGCCTTTTCTGCTGAGTTTGCTGACCATTGCGCTGCGCGTCATTCTCGTGATCGGGGTAATGGAAATCATGGGCATTCACCTGACACTCCTAACGGCACTTATTGGCGCATTCGGTGTAGCCGCCGGCCTGGCCTTATCCGGTACGCTACAGAATTTCGCCAGCGGAATACTCATTTTATTGCTGAAACCCTTCGTTGTAGGTGATAATATATTGACACAGGGCATCGAGGGGACTGTCCGGTCCATCCAGATTTTCTATACCCTGGTCAGGACCTTTGATAACCGCGACGTGATCTTTCCGAACAGTTTGCTCTCCAACAACATGATCATCAACATCAGCCGTGAAGGGAGCAGGAGACTGGATATCCTATATAAGTTCAGCAATGGGGTTGATATTAAGCAGGTCAAAAAAGTGATCGATAAAACTATCGATAAATCGGAATACTGCCTGAAGACCCCGGAGCGGCGCATCGGGGTATCCTTGCTTGAAAAGGACGGGTATACCCTGGCGATCAATGTCTGGGTCAATGCGCACGGATTTGAAGACAGCAAGCAGATCGTGCAGGAGAATATTCTCCAGGATATTAAGGATGCCGGGATAAAGATCGACGGTGTTTGATTTATGGCAGAGACTGGTATAAAACCGATAGTTTTCTATTGGCTTAACTCTTGCCGCGAAAAAGTGAAATGATCCAGATGATTATGGCAATGATCACGATCACCGCGATTATGCCGACGGCTGCCCCTGCCTTAAAAATACCTCCGATAACGGAGCAGCTGCTTGCGAACAGGACAAATAAAGTTGCGAAAAAAAGGTATAGCCTTCTCATGTTCTTTTAGTTTATGCTTTTTCTTCAATTTTTTGTTTACTCATAACAGCCTATCGTTAAAAAGGTTCATGAATTCCTTCACTTGATCATTAGTGTTTGTTGGTGATTTGATAAGTAGTTTCTCTTTTCATTTTTTGTTAGGTTACGGGCAAAATGCCTTAATACATTCCTATATCTGAAAATGATCGATACGGCGCCTCCCGAATGGGCCGGGCTTTCTACTGTTTCTTCTGCCGAACGACGCTATTCCAATCCCTGGCGCAAAACAATCAAATTTATACCATTGATTTTTTAGGCGAAACGGGTAAAAAGCGCAGCTAAGTACGATCCCGCATTTTGTTTTGGAATATGCCAAAAGACTACGGCATAATGTAAAAGCCCGTTCCGCGCTTTTCCACCCTGCGGGACTTATTCCGTTTCCTTCCGGCTCTCTGGCGGGCTCTATTTTTTGCTTTCTTTTTCCCCTTTTTCTTTTAAAAAATACACGGGGAAACCGGGCGAAGGAAGGAAAATAATTAACTCATTTATTCATTTTTTAAAATTAACGATTATGTTATTCACAGGAAGAGTGACCGCAGAAGCAGAGGTCAGAGAAGTAAAGAACGGTAAGAAGGTAACTAATTTCACCGTGGCATTAAACAAAAGGTGGAAAAACAAAGAAGGGGAAACACATGAAAAGACAGCCTTTGTCGATTGTGCTTACTGGGTCAATTCAGGTGTTGCTGATTACCTGACCAAAGGTACTATTGTAGAAATCTCCGGGTGGATGGAAGCCCGTGCCTGGGTTTCAGGGAACGGTGACGCAAAGGCGAACTTGACCTGCACCGTTGAAACCATCAAGTTATTTGGTAACCCCGGTGGCAAATCCGATACAAAGGAAAGAAAAACATCAGCGAAAAAAGCGGATGCGCCAAAAACCGGCAATGTGCCTGCCGGGGTGGAAGAGGATGACCTGCCATTTTAATGTTTAGCTAAATGGAAAAGAAACTCAAATTCTCCATTCAAACCTTGCTGTCCGAAAAGGATGGCAAGGTTTCAGCCCCTATGTCGCCCATGCTGTTTGCAGAGGAAATGTCAAAGAAAACCGGGCTTGAATTCAATCGTCTCGCACGGGTTTGGTTTGAGGATGAAACTATCAACCAAATAAAAGAGGACGTTTTATTCACGGGTCACGATACCTTGATTGTTGCGCATGAGATTTTAAATGATTTGATGCTCTCCCTATGGGTTGATATCGGAATCGGCGGTGTTCCAATAGCTATGGCTTTCAGGTCTGACCGGGAAATCCTGATGACAAAGGTTTATTATAAAGAACCCTATGAAAGAAAGCTGACGGAACAGGAAGTACAGCTAATCTTCGACTTTGTCTTTTCTAATCCTGATTCGCTTGACATTATCCAACGTTAACAAAACTTCATTTTTATTATGACACGCTCAAATTTATATATCACCCTTAGTGACGGCAGTTCTTTTATCTGTGTTGCAGACAGCAGCGCACCCGAACAGGGCTACTTTGTTGAATCTGTACTGATGCCATTATTGCAACTGAAAGATAAGGACAGGGAAATTGCTTTGCTTGCCGAACATTGCACCCTGAACGAGTTGCGGGTTAATGCCTCTTACCGTTACGAAATCAATCTACAGAAATCTGAATTTTCCTTTTACGAGGAAGTGTACAATTTCCAGTTTGACAACTTCAAAAAAGGAAGAAACCTCACCGCGCGGGTAATCGCATACCTCGACAAAATCCAAAACGCGCCCGTCAAAAAACTAACAAGAAACCGTGACTAACCTTTAAAACTCTTAACATGAAAACGAATTTTTTTAATCAGATAGCAGTAATAAACCAACCCGGCATTTGGAAAATGACGGTTCAGAACGACGATAAAGGGAACTTCACAGTGTCCCTCTTATTTAACACGCTCAACTGCGGGGATTCCGCAATAAACGCAATCACGCCCATGGTCTTGAAAGGAACGGCCACCGAGTTGGGCGAAGGCTTTTTTGAAACCATCACCCAACCCGTAATAAAGACCGCAGGGTTGATGAACAATATGGAGGAATACCTGAAAACGGTTGAAAAGGCGAGGCTTGCCTCTAAACAGGAACAGGATAAGAAAAATAAGGAGAAAGCCGACAAGGAGAAAGCGGATAAGTCCAAAGGTGACAAGTCCGCGAATGTTACGACACCTGCCCCGGCTGACGACGATAAGGAAAACAAACGCAAAGCCTATATCGATGCCATCCGGGAAGTGGTTGACCTTGACAGCAAGACCCTGTACGAAGAAGCATTGGCAAAACTTCCTTTGGTAGCCGATTATCCCGAAAAGGAAGCAGAATTGACCAAACGCAAACAGGATTTGGAAAAGAAAGCTGAACAGAAAAAGAACCTTTTATTCTAAACTAAACTTCATTCAAATGTTAGCAACGACCAATTTAAGCCGTGTATTCTTTCATAAGGAAAACGGTACCGAGATACGCCTGACCGACCCCGGAGATTTTTTCAGCGCCGAAGCGGTCATGGTATTTTATTCAGCTACTTATCCCATCCTGACCAATGCCAAAATCGTAGGCCCCGAAATCAAAAATGATGAGATACAGTACCGCTTTGAAAGTACGATGGGAGTGAAAGGGTAAGGAATATGGAAGTCAGGATTATTAAACGCAGGGTAACAATTAACAAGGAAAACGACCAATGGAGACTATATCAGCAATTAGGGACATTCACCAAAAACATCGACCGCCTGCCGGACGCCGGACAGGTATTCAGCAACAGGCAAAGAAGCGCTCCGCAGGGCTTGGTGCCCATGCTTTTCTGAACCATCGCTTTATGCCTTTTTGGGGAGTTGCCGGACGCAATTACAAAGCATTGGAAAAGGAGTTTTTCGCTTCATTTAATCACTTGCTTACCTTATACAACATGCCCGCTCCGTTTTTGGACGGGCTTGTTTTCCCCCAAAATGTTGCCGAAGCTTACGAACACCTTTGCAGTCAGTTCAAAAAACTGGATGAGGATATAGAATGTATCATCATGCAGGATGAACAGCACCGGGCAACTTTGACCACCATCAAAAAGTATGATACCGGGCAAACCCTGTATTACATTCCGGTAAACCCGCTTTGGCAGATTATTCAGTGCGCGGAACAGCAGCCTTTGGCAGAATTGCTGCTATCCGTGTTTGCTTACCTGTACCAGGTTGCCCAAATTCCTTTTTTCCGGAACATCGACAGCTACCTGATGAGCCAGTACGATTACATCGGCGACTGGATCAACGAGGAAGAAGTTGACGTGGAGCAGGATTACAAAGACAGGCAAAACCGGGAACTGGCTTTGCTTGCCGGAGCAGGGGACAGGATATTGGCAATCATCCGCCAACCGTCTGAACTGGAATTACTGGAAAGCCGGATTGAAGCCTACCGCAAATGGGAGCATTTGGATTTGGAAACGGAAAGCCTCGCTTGCGAAATTCTAAAGCTATACCGGGAATACCCGGAACGGGGCATTTTCGATAATATTCATCCTGCACTGTGCGGAAATGACGAGGACAACTGGATCAGGGCTGACCAGTATATCAGCTTCTTTTGGAGCGGACGCGATTCCCTCTACGACATGCTTTTCGAAATGGTGAACAATGAATTACAGGAATACGGCATTTCCGAAGAACCCGCCGTTGTGCAGGTCTTTGACAGGCCACAGTCCCAACCCCTCAACGACCTCAACTACGAAAAACAGCTCTTTGAATTATTAGACCAGTTATGTGACATCTTAAACCCTTATGACTATGCTCAACATCAGTAACCAGTTCAGCGACTTATACGAACCTCATAAAGCCCTGCTTATTTATCATTGCAAACCCAACGGTGAAACTGTTGACAATTCACCTGTGTACGTGGAATGTTATGACATTAGCAAACAGGGTAAGCCGATTAACGCCCACCCGCTTTCCCAAAAGGAAACCATCGCTTTGGCGGAATTGCTCCAAAGCAGTAAGGAACTGCAAAACGGGTTTTTGCGCTCAAAGGGATTGCTGCCCAATAATGTCCTTTACGTAAACCCCGACAATGCCGGGTATGCGGTTTGGTTCACCCCGCCACAGCAGAGGGATTTGTTCTTCGTTCAGAATTTGGGCATCAAGTCCGGCAAAGCGTATGTCCCGGCAATGGTCTGGAAAGCAAGCCGGGACAGCCTGACTGTTTTTGCTATCAAAGGCAAAGCAAAGCCAATTGCTAAAACACAGCTATGCCATGCACCTTATTTTAATATTCACGGCGGTGGTGTGGTCTGCATGGGTAACGTTAATATTCAGATTGACCGCCAAACTTGCCTTGAAACCTTTATGCTCCAATGGGAACGGTATTTCTTCGGAAGCTATTTTAGCCACACCATTGCCGGGGGAAGCAAGCTTAAACTCAATATCGTTCAGCTTTGGCAAAAGCAAACCGAAACCGGGTGCAAATTTCCGGACGAAGTTTTGGAAAACAATGGTTTAACCCTATCCCAAATTATCAGATGACCATCATGAGCCATCATCTTAATTACAAATCCGCTCATGATAGCTTCATTACCAATAAAAAACAATTAGCTCAATGAAAACGAGAAAATTAATTGCAAAACACCCTAAGCAAGCCGTCCATGTCGTTGAAAAGGAATGGCTGAATCCTTATAATCCTATCATCGTGAACTTAATAGGGGCAGGGGGAACGGGAAGCCAGGTGCTGACCGCCCTCGCCCGGATGAACCATGCCCTGATTGAACTCCGCCATCCGGGTATTGTGGTACGCCTCTTTGATAATGATAAGGTTGACCATGCCAACCTCGGCAGGCAGCTGTTCGCTACGGCAGAGCTGAAACAGTTCAAGGCCGTAGCGTTGATTAACCGGGTGAACCTGTTTTTCGGTACGAACTGGAAAGCGGTTACGGAACGCTTTGACAAAGCCTTACTGCACGAAAATGCCGATTTGGCGAGAGCGGGATTAACTATTTCATGCGTCGACACCGTAATCGCCCGGATGGAGATTGCCGAAGTACTGAAGGCTATTCACCGCCACAGCGGCAGTATGCGGAACAACCCTCTTTATTATATGGATTTTGGTAACAGCCGTTTCACCGGGCAGGTAATCTTATCGACCGTTGAAAAAATCAAGCAGCCACCGATGAAGAAATTCAAAACGGTTGAAGCCCTGCCGATGGTTACCGACGAGTTCCGGGAGTTACTGGAAACAGCCGAAATGACCGATAATACGCCAAGCTGCTCCCTTGCCGAAGCGCTCACCAAACAGGACTTATTTATCAATTCCGCTTTAGCCAGTCTGGGTGCTTCCCTGCTTTGGCAGTTGTTCCGCGAAGGGATGCTCACCAACCGGGGATTTTTCCTCAACTTACAGGACTTTCGCTCCCAGCCGATTAAAGTTGCTTAAATCTTATCTCATGAAAATCACAGACCTTGACGGAAAGAAAATCGAAATAACTGATCTGCCTTTGGCCATCATGCAGGCAGATGATTACCGCCACTATACCATTACTGATCCTGCCGGGCAGGAGTTTGGGGCACGGCAAAAGGCGTATTGGGAGGATGTTTACCAGAAATTGCTGCTGCTGGAAAAGGAGGAGTAGGAGGGTAGGAGTGGTCTCATTGGCGGGAATTTTAGGGATGCCCGGCGCCCCGGCGGAGCCGGGGCCGGTTTGCCGCTTGTTTTGTGATTAATGGTTGAGGAAAACAAGCAGCGCTGAATTGTTTTTTATCGTCTACGCGTTTCAGACGGCAGAAAAAAACAAAGCCGCAGTCTTGGCTGCGGCTTGTCGAAATGTTAATAGGTTCTTTAAACCTGGCTGCGGTTTTCGTCGCTTTCACGATCCTGATCTTCGTCTTCGCCCTGTCCTTCACGGTTAGCATCCTGGTCGCTGTATTCTTCATTATTGGATGCCTGTTCCTGCCGGTTGCCTTCATTTTGGTTTTGTCCGCCCTGGCCAGAACTGCCCTGGCGTCCCTGTTCACCGGCCTGCTGCCCGGAATTGGAAGCCTGCTCCTGCTGGGAGCCCCTGTTTTGCTGTCCCTGCCCGCCCTGGTTCTGATCATTGGCCCAAGGCTGGTCCTGTTGAGGCCCGCGGTTTTGGTTTTGATTTTCTCCTGAGTTGGAAGCCTGTTCCTGTTGGTTCCCGCCCTGTTGGGAGGTTTGGTTTTCTGATCCGCTGCGCTGGCTGTTCTGGCCTTCGCTGCCGGATTGGTTTTCGTTGTTCTCTAACATGGTAAATGTTATTTAAGTTTATAATTGGTTACTTGTCAGCAGGCTTTCACTTGCCGTTATGGATTAAACAACCGCCCTGCCGGCTTTTTTTGGGGCTTTTTAAAATTGATGAGCGCTTTTTTGCCCTTATGAAAACTTCCGGCGCCGTGCTATCGGCAAGTCGGATCGGCGCCGCGTATTTTATATTTCAGACACCCTGTTCAGAAAAATAATCAGCCATCGACCGCGGCTAAAGGAGGATCAGGTATGGCATGATATTTATCCCTTGTAGGGAAAATCATAAATTATGGAAACGACATCAAAAGCAATAGAAACCCTGAACGACCTGATCGAAATCAATAATGACCGCGTGGAAGGTTTCGAGAAAGCAAGCAAGGACCTCAAAGAAGGCGGCTTTGAATTAACCGGGATATTTGACCAGTTTGCTGACGAAAGCCGCCGCTATGCCATGGAACTGGCTAACGCGGTTAACCAGCACGGCGGTGAGCCCGAAACCGGCAGCAGCACAAGCGGCGCCATTCATCGTGCCTGGATCGATGTGAAATCGACCTTCGGCGGAAGCGACCGCAAAAGTATACTGGAAGAATGCGAACGCGGCGAAGATGCCATCAAGAAAGCTTACCAGTCTGCACTGGAACCTGAGAACGAGCTGAGCGCCGATGAACTGGAACTGGTACGCAGCCAGCAGCAGGGAATCAACGCCGCTCACGACCAGATCAAAGCACTGCGTGACAGTCAATAACGTTTTTTGAAAAACGAAATGCCGCGCAAAACAAATGTGCGGCATTTTTTATTCTATTGAAAAATTTAACAGGCTATGGAAACAGAAGCAATTCCCGCCCAGAAAAAGGGCGCAAGTTTTGATGTGCGTGAAAGCACTTTTCTCAGTGACAGGGAAGAAGCGGTCGCCTGGTACGAGGCCACAAAAAGCAGGTTGCTGCAGGTCTCCCAATGGGGTGAATTTGCTGATGAAGCGCCGGACACTTTTGTACTGACCGACAAGACAGGCGCGAAACTGGACAGGGATGCCAGGGAAGGCGACCTGATCAAAATTCATTTGCCCGGACCCCGGAACCTTATTGGCGAAGGCGAGGACTGGGTGGTCATCGAAAAAATATACGAGGAACGGAACCGCCGGCTGGACGAAATGTTCACCGCCATGACCGTCAGGCCGGACCGCAACCCCTCCGCAAAAAATAAAGCCATCGCGCACTTCTTTGGAAAATATACCACCAATACCTTCCTGGTTTGCCGTCACCGCATCGAGATCGTTTGCAGCATCCATGGCAGGAACGAGCAGATCAATACGGATACGGATTGGCTGGACCTGGTGCGTAACCTGATGGTCGCATTGCCTGCTAAAGCGGGACTTTCGAACCCGCACTGGAAGAAACTGGCCAAAGGGCTCGTGAAGGGGAAATAATGTTATTCAACAATGCTCAAGTAATGCAGCCGGCGAATCGCCGGCTGCCCCTGAAATTTAGTTGAGCTCCGTATAAGTGCTCCACTGAGCAACACCTTTCGGATCGGCAGCTTTTACTTCACCGCTTTTCAGATCGCTCATTTCCTTGTCCAGTTTTTCAGTAGCCTTCAGCTCCTTGTCCATCCCCTTTTCCCGGACGTCCAGCCCCTGCGTTTCACGGACATAAGTCAGCGGGTCTTCAATGTACTCCCATTGTTTATCCATGCCCGGCATCTCGCCTTCATTCCACGGGCCTCTGACACTCGTTCCGTTGGAAAGATTAAAGGCCTGCTGGGTATACCTCGGGTCTGCCGCCAGTACGCCCGGAGGAAAATTGTTCTCTATCGAATTTAAGGCCGCCTCG
>JBEHXM010000060.1:0-29538 GCA_048498695.1 Bacteroidota bacterium | reverse complement strand
GTGGATAGGAAACTATGCAGATGACAGGAAACCTTTTGGAAAAACACCCCGAAATTAATAATTCCTGCATGAAAAAGTTATACCTCCTGCTATTTAGTGTTATAATCGTTACATCCTTTGCCCATGCGCAAAAGATAGACCGCAGCAAATTTATCCGCGATAGCCTGGATACTTATATTAACCGGGCTCTGACCAACTGGCGCATACCCGGGGCTGCAGTATGTATTGTTAAAGATGGTAATGTGGTAATGATGAAGGGCTACGGCATCAAAGAGTTGGGCCTGAACAATAAGGTCGATGAAAATACTTTGTTCATGATCGGCAGTAACACCAAGGCCTTTACTGCGACTGCACTGGCCATGCTGCAAACACAGGGAAAACTATCCCTGGATGATAAGGTAACTAAATACCTTCCTGAATTTAAACTGAATGATAAATATGCCGGGCAGGAAGCCATCGTGCGCGATCTGCTATGCCACAGGATAGGTTTCCGTACTTTTCAGGGCGATTTTACCTTTTATAACACCGACCTTACCCGTGAGCAGGTGATCGAAAAAATGAGCCATGTTAAAGCGGCTTATCCATTCCGTACCAAATGGGGATATACTAATTCGGCGTTTTTAACTGCCGGGCAGATCATTCCGAAAGTGACAGGTAAGCCCTGGGAAATATTTTTGAAGGAAAATATTTTTGCGCCGCTTGGTATGTCCAATACCCTGGCGCTCACGGCTGATATGCCTAAATCACTGAACAGGACCGTACCGCACACCCTGGTGAACGGGCAACTGAACGCCATACCTTATTGCCAGATAGATGGCCTTGCCCCGGCAGGCGCTATCAGCTCGTCGGTAAATGATATGAGCAAATGGGCACTGGCATTGTTGAATGATGGTAAGGTGGGCGCCAGGCAGGTGATACCCCTTGCGGCTATACAGGCAACACGGCAACCACAGGATATTGTTGGAGGGGTTACACACCTCAATGGCGAAACCGGTTATGAACTTTATGGGCTGGGCTGGTTTCTGGAAGCCTACCACGACCGTCAAATTGTGATGCATACGGGCGGCGTAAACGGGTATGTTTCGTCTGTAACACTGGTACCCAAAGAGCATTTAGGAATTGTTATCCTAACCAATACTGATCAGAATGAATTTTATGAAGCCCTTAAATGGGATATAGTAGACGCTTATCTGAAACTTCCTTTTACCAATTACAGCGATAAATATCTTGCACGTTTTAAAGCGCAGCAGGATGCAGATCAGCAAAAAGATAAAAAACTGCGCGATTCAGTTGCTATGAACCGGCCGCCTGCTTTATTGCCCGGCCAATATACCGGCAAATATTTTAATGACCTCTATGGAAACCTCACCATTACGCAGGGTTTAAATAACGACCTGGAAATCCGCTTTGAGCATCACAATAAAATGTATGCACACCTGCAGCCTTTGGGCGGCAATCGCTTTTATGTCACTTTTTCTGATCCTGTTTACGGAAAAGCGGTTTTCCCTTTCACCGTTGAAAGTGGAAAAGTGACCGGATTGCGCGTAAAAGTCGCTGACTTTGTGGAGTATGATCCTTACGATTTTAAGAAAGTACAGTAGGTGGCAAAAACTATTGTGACAATGCAGGTAAAGCCCTTAATTAATTAAATATTATTTTAGGTTAATATATTTCTTTATGGTTAATATTAATAATATATTTGAATATTTCCAATACAAATCAAATAAAAAAGCCCCCTCTCACTCGCTGATTGGGGACTTTTACCTAAACCTTATCACATTGTAACAATGATGTTACTTTGTCCGACAAATATATATAAATAATTTGTTATTAAGTCATTGCGTTTTACCGACACTGATAATTTTTTTTCAGTTTTATGTAAAAATTTAAAAAAGCTTATCCATTTTCACTGTTTTTGGTGAGATTGGCACATTCATCACCTTGTAAAAAAATAATCCGCCAATGATATATAATAATATATCGACCCAATCGGCGGTATAGGTCCTGGATAGGGCAGGAAGTAATACTTCGAAGATCAGCGTCACATAAATCACGATAAAAATAACGTGCCAGGGTGCCAGCACATAGTAGTTGTTTTTGAAAACAAACACTCGTTGAAACCACAGTCCCAGGCTGGCCATTACAGGTATGGCAAACGCATCGTTTATATAACCATTGATATGCGGAAAAGGGTGCCCCAACTTACGGGCAATAATGACAATAAACCATATAAAGCATCCCGCAATAAACCACCTGTTAAGTAATGTTCTCATTTTAAACTACCAATAAGCTTACCAGTACAATTATCGCGGAGATAAAAACAAAAAAGGCGATCTGCAGATAAATCACCATCCATCGGAATGAATTGAAGAAAAGTTTGATACGGCGTATTACGTAACTGTCTGCAGGACTTAACGCGAAGTAATCGTCTTCTTTTTTTATTTCTGTAACTACTTTTTTTTCTATTTCGCGCGAGAAACGTTGCGGTTCCAGGAATTCGTTGCAGAACAGGCACCTATCATCCACATGGCCATTCCACATGGTCCATTCACCGCAATGGGGACATTTGATTTCGCGTACCTGACTCATTATTGATCACTAACGGATCAAATATAGCCTATAAATGCACACCGTGCTAAACAGGGTATTAAGCGGCCAGTAAGCCGAATGCTACTAACAAGACACTAATAAAAATAAAAAACAGGAGAATAGTATAATACGAACCCAGGCGGAATGAGTTGACGAACATTTTATACAGCTGTACAATAGTTTCGTCGCTATCCTTTAGTACATAAAAATCCTTTTCCCTGTTGGTGTCATCAACGATCTTTTTTTCTTTTTCGTGCAGTAATAACTCCGGCTCAAGATATTTGCTGCAGACAGGACACTTGGCGTCAACCATCCCGGTCGACTGGCTCCATGCCCCACAATGAGGGCATTTGATTTCACTAGCGAGACTCATAATTGGTGGTTTATACTCAAATTTACGCAAAAAAGAATATATAACTTCCAAATAAATGGGAGATTATTTACAGATAACCGTTTAAACAAATCTTCAGTATTTCGACCAACTCAGTATCACCAAACCGGTAATCATCCGGAATATTCAATAACTCGATGGTTTGATTTTCAATAATGAAACGTTGCTTTATTATATCAAGGTGTTTACGCTCCATTACAAATACCACATCAGCCCAATCAATCAGTTTTTGGCTAACCTTGATCCGGGCTTTATCACTGATCCCTGCAGACCTTGCCTGGTGTTGTTGATGATTCTTAAATAGCAGTTCAGCAGTGGGACTGCGCCATTGGTTTTTACTGCAAATGAAGAGGAGATTAGACAAAGTGAACGCTAATAATATTGTCTGCTGGTAATTATAAATCTTAAAATAATGCTAATTACAAAACAACATATTGCTATGTAAAAAATAACCCGGCCATGTTTCCTGTCATTTGCATTATAGCCGTAAACACGCTCACCATTGGGTAATGTTTTTTATGTGAAAGAAGATGCCAGCCTATAAAAATGCCAATCAGGCCACAAAGTAATGCGAAGATATATCCGAGAAATATCAGGAAGGTCTGCTTTTTTTCGGGCTGCCTTAATTCTTCTAAACGGGATTCATTCAGTGCTGCTAATTTTTGAGTATCTATAGCAATTCCCCGCTGGATAAGAATTTTTTTTGCAAGTTCGTAATCAAAGCTGCTCCATTCATCTTCTTTTTGCAACACTTCCAACAATTCCTCATTAGTAAAACTAAACAGGTAATGGTCCGCTTCAACTTCATTCAAGTATTGATCTTCTCTTTGCTTTAAAAGCTGGGTCACTTTTGTAAAATCGTCAGGATAAATTTTTACAAAATAAACTTTCCCTAATTCATTGTTGATAGCCGTTAAAGGATTAACAGCCACATTCATGATGTCTTCTTCAATAAGATAATTAATGTTGTTTTTAACTAACAAGTCGACAAGATCTGCGACCAATGCAGGATCATTAAATTGTTGAAAGGTCAGGAAATGGGAGTCCATTACTTTAATATATGATAAGGTTTATATTGGTAAATCTCGCCTTTTGCAGTTACATCCCTTTCCGGGCCACCCATACCTGGCTTTTGATCAGCCAGTGGCCGCTCACCATCCTGAATATGAAAGTAAACGCACCGTCTTCTTCAAAGTGATCGCCTTTGATCTGCCCGGTGTAGTCTACCGGTACTACCACATAAACGCTTTCAGCTGTTTGCAGATAAACATTGACCGAACCTATCCTGGCTTTAAAATTTTTCAGTTTAAAATCTTTACAGGTTTTTTCTACAGTGCTAACCCACTGAACTCCCGCTGTGGGACCGTTCCATGAAAAAGGGGGTTCTTCATCGGCTACTACAGCATTTGGTGTATACAAATCGGCAACTGCGTTGATATCAAAACTGCTTGAGGCATTGATCACTTTGTTGATGATCTGCATGACCTCTGCACGGGCAGACGCCGAATCGGCGGATGATACATGCTTAATTGTATGAAGCCGGCCAAGTGACGGAATTGGATCATCAAAACCTTTTGCATAGGAAGTTTGCACCATAAATGTTGCTGCTGCAATACTGAACCATAAAATGGCTGTGAATTTTTTATTCATACAGGTTATTTCGCAAATGTATTTATTATTTACCTCTCGTTCAGCGGATTTTTTTATCGAATATAAAAAATTAAAGGACGATTTAATTAAACCGTCCCTTATATACGAAATAAATTTCACTCCCGTGATAATTTCAGCAGCCCGAAAAAATTACTTTACAAGGCTGTCCTGATCTTCAACTCCCTCAGCTGTTCATCAGCGATGGTTGATGGGGTATCGATCATCACATCACGACCGGAATTATTTTTAGGGAATGCGATCACGTCGCGGATGGAATCCAATCCTGCAAAAATAGAACACAGACGGTCGAACCCGAAAGCAATACCACCATGCGGCGGCGCGCCGTATTCAAACGCATCCATCAGGAAGCCGAATTGTTTTTGTGCTTCTTCTTTGCTGAAACCAAGATGTTTGAACATGAGGGCCTGTAGATCACGGTCGTGGATACGGATAGAACCGCCACCGATCTCGGTACCATTAATCACCAGGTCATACGCATTTGCACGCACATTCTTCGGATCGGTATCCAGCATCGGGATATCTTCCGGCTTAGGCGAGGTGAACGGGTGGTGCATGGCATGATAACGCCCGGTTTCCTCGTCCCACTCCAGTAATGGAAAATCCAACACCCATAATGGAGCGAATTCATCTTTATTGCGGAGGCCTAACTGGTTGCCCATTTCCAGGCGTAGTTCGTTCAGTTGCTTGCGTACTTTGTCTGTTTGTCCGGCCAATACCAGCATCAAGTCGCCCTGTTCCGCTTCAAAAGCGGCAGCCCAGTTGGTAAGTTCATCTTCACTATAAAATTTATCAACAGATGATTTTAAAGTACCGTCGGTATTATAGCGACAGTAAATTAAACCTGTGGCACCAATTTGCGGGCGTTTCAGGAAATCGGTCAGCTCATCTATTTGCTTGCGGGTATAACCGGCACAACCTTTAGCGTTGATACCCACCACTAATTCGGCATTATCAAATATGCTGAAGCCTTTGCCTTTTACAATATCGTTCAGTTCCACAAACTGCATCCCGAAACGGATATCAGGTTTATCAGACCCATATAAGCGCATGGCATCTGAATACTGCATGCGCGGGAATTTTTCAAAGCTGATATTCTTTACGGTTTTAAACAAGTGCCTTGTCAATCCTTCAAAAATATGCAGGATATCTTCCTGGGTGATGAAAGCCATCTCGCAGTCGATCTGTGTAAATTCAGGCTGACGGTCGGCACGCAGATCCTCATCCCTGAAACACTTTACAATCTGGAAATAACGGTCGAAACCGCTTACCATCAGCAATTGCTTAAAGGTTTGCGGCGATTGCGGCAGGGCATAAAATTCGCCCGGATTCATGCGGCTTGGCACCACAAAATCGCGTGCACCTTCAGGGGTAGATTTGATGAGCACCGGGGTTTCTATCTCGATAAAGTTTAGCCCGTCAAGATATTTGCGTACCTCCTGCGCCATTTTGTGACGCAGCACCAGGTTATTGCGGATAGGATTACGGCGCAGATCTAGGTAACGGTATTTAGCACGCAGTTCTTCGCCGCCGTCTGTTTCATCTTCTATCAGGAATGGAGGCAGTTTGGCCTCATTCAGTACTTCTATATTTTCAACGGCTATTTCAATTTCCCCGGTAGGTATTTTAGTGTTTTTGCTGGTACGCTCTATCACCTTACCAGTTACTTTGATCACAAACTCACGACCAAGGCTGCGGCTTTTATCACGCAGACTTGCATCGCTATCAGTATTCAGAACTAATTGAGTTAAACCATAACGGTCGCGTACATCTATAAAAGTTGTACCGCCCAGGTCGCGTGATTTTTGCACCCATCCGCATAAGGTAACGGACTGGCCTAAATTGCTGATATTTAATTCGCCGCAGGTATGTGTTCGTAGCATAACTTGTGTATGTAAAAGTTTGCAAAAGTAGGTTTTTTGAGCTGAAAGCTGAAAGGTAAAAGGAGAAAGGTGTTTTTATAACTGCGGATTTATTGTGGGTATCAGATTTGACAACTTTTTAAAAGTTGTCAAATCTTTCAAAAAACATATCTTTGCCCTATAATTCTCAAGGGGTGCCTTGCTTTGAGCGATCAAACTGAAAGACAGGCTGAGATCAAACCCATTGTTGTGATTAGTGAATAGTGAGTGGTGAATTGAAGTTCGTAAGAACTACTGACCATTGACTACTGACCAATGACCAACATACACCTGATCCGGGTAATGCCGGCGTAGGGAGAGGTAAAAAGTTAAGTGTACTGCATATTCAACCCTGGTGTGCAGATGGTTTAACAAGTTTTATTTATTCATTTTGAAAAATTTATTTGCGGCGTTAATCGCCCTGCTGTTGCCTGTCCTGGCTGCAGCCCAGCTTTCCATCTCCGGAAAGATCACCGATCAATCGGGTACACCATTATCCGGAGCAACTGTTTCCATTAACCCATCTGTAAGCACAGTTGCCGATGCCACAGGTAAGTACCAACTGGGCAATCTTGCAAATGGTAATTACACACTAAAAGTCACCTACATTGGCTATCAACCCTATGAAAAGACAGTTTTGCTAACTGCTAACACAGTTATTAATGTATCGCTGATCAACAGCACTACCATAACCGAAGAAGTTACTGTGAGCGCTACCCGTGCTTCCAGCAATTCACCAACAGCTTTTACCAATATCGGTAAAAAGGATATAGACAAAAATAATTCGGGCCGTGGTTTTGAATACCTACTCGAGCAGACACCGTCAACGGTGGTTACCTCAAATGCCGGTGCTGGTATTGGATATACCAGTATCCGTATACGCGGTTCGGATGCAACACGGACCAACGTAACGCTTAACGGTATTCCGCTGAATGATGCGGAAGACCAGGGGGTTTATTTTGTCGACCTGCCCGATCTGGCTTCGTCTGTAGATAATATACAGGTGCAGCGTGGCGTAGGCACCTCAACAAACGGCGCGGGGGCGTTTGGTGCCAGTATCAATATACAAACCACTACCCGGCGCGATACTGCTTATGCTGAATTGAATAATTCCGCCGGATCTTATGGCACGGTAAGGAATACGGTTAGCTTGGGCACCGGCCTGCTTGGCGGGCATTTTAGTGTAGATGGTCGTTTATCGCGGATGAACTCTGATGGGTATATCGACCGGGCTTTTTCGCACCTTAAATCTTTTTTCTTGAGCGGTGCTTATTACGGCAAAAACAGTGTGTTGCGGCTAAATGTATTTTCGGGCTATGAGCAAACTTACCAGGCCTGGGATGGTGTGCCGGAAGACAGCGTAAAAAGCGGCAACCGCAGGTATAATGAGCTGGGTTATATTAACTCCAGTAACAGCTTTTATAAAAATCAAACTGACAATTACACCCAGAACTATTACCAGTTGCTGTATGATCAGCAGATCAGCAGTAAACTTTCGTTCAGCGGGGCTTTGCATTATACCAAAGGCGACGGTTATTACGAGGAATACAGAAATGCGGATTCGCTAAAGGATTATGGGGTAACCCCGGTTGTGGTTGGCGGTACGACTGTTGAAGCAACAGACCTGGTGCGACGTTTATGGTTAAATAACAAATTTTACGGTCTAACCTATAATCTGGATTACAAGCCGGACAATAATCTGGATATTAAACTGGGTGGCGCTTATAATGAATACAAGGGCGCACATTATAATAATATTGAGTGGACACAGGAAAGCACCAATATCCCGCCGGATTATGAATACTCGCGGAACTATGCTAAAAAAACGGATTTCAATATTTTTGGTCGGGCCGAATACCATTTAGGTAATGTATTGCTTTATGGGGATCTGCAATATCGCCACATTTATTACTCGTTTTTAGGATTCGATCAAAACCTGAATAATGTACAGCAGCAGGTTGGATTGAACTTTTTTAATCCGAAAGCGGGTATTACTTACCAGGTAGATCAGCATAGCAATGTGTATGCTTCCATTGCAGTAGGCAACCATGAGCCTAACCGGAGCGATTTTGTTAATTCATCGCCCCAAAGCAGGCCAAAGCCCGAAAATCTGAAAGATATTGAAGCAGGTTATCGTTATGCAACACCTATTTTTAGCGGCAGTATCAACGGATTTTATATGCTTTACAAAAACCAGCTGGTGCTTACCGGCGCTTTGGATGATGTTGGCGAAGCAATACGCACCAATATTAAAGACAGCTACCGGGCAGGTATTGAAGTGAGCACCCGGTTAAAAATTGCTGAACCCCTGAGCTGGTATGTAAATGCCACATTAAGCACCAATAAGGTAAAAAGCTTCCAGCAATTTTTGCAGAACTATGATACCGGAAAGCTGGATGAAATGCAATACGGAAAATCCGACATAGCCTACTCGCCGGATTTTACCGGATCAAGCACCATCAGCTATCACCCGGTCAAAAATGCAGAGATTGCTTTTATCGGCAAATATGTTGGCAGGCAATATCTCGATAACACCTCAACCACAAGCCGGTCGCTTGACGGATATATGGTAAGCGATATACGTTTAAACTACAATTTCAGCATAAAAGGAGTTAAAAATGTGGGTGTAGGCTTGCTGGTGAACAATATATTCAGCAAAAAATATCAGTCGGACGGCGCAACTTACCCGGATATTGAGGGTGGAAAAGTGGTAAACTATAATTACTTTTTTGCGCAGGCGCCTGTAAATTTCCTGGCATCATTAAATCTTAAATTTTAATTTGCCGTAACGCAAATATCACATTGAATTTTAATCACTTTATTGATATTTGCGTTACACTAAATTCTTTCCGGATGAAGATCAAACAGCTGCTTTTATTATTTTTCACCCTCACTGTCTTAACCGTATCAGCTCAAACCAAAAAAAAGAAAACAGCTGCTGCTCCCCCAACTGCCACTGCAACTAATACATTACCACGTCCAAAACTGGTAGTGGGCATCGTAGTCGACCAGATGCGCTGGGACTATCTTTACCGGTTTTATGACCGTTATCAGAGCAATGGCTTCAAGCGTTTATTGAACGAGGGCTTTAGTTGTGATAATACGCTGATACCTTATATTCCAACATTTACCGCACCGGGACATACCTGCGTATATACAGGATCGGTACCTGCCATACATGGTATAGCCGGGAATGACTTTATTATACAAGCCACCGGTAAGTCCATGTACTGTACGGAAGATACTACGGTTAAAACCCTGGGAAGTACCTCTACAGCCGGAGAAATGTCTCCGCGTAACCTGCTGACCAACACCGTTACTGATGAATTAAGACTGGCGACCAATTTCCGCTCAAAAGTGATCGGTATCGCCTTAAAAGATCGTGGTGGTATATTGCCCGCCGGGCATACTGCCAATGCAGCTTATTGGTTTGATGATAAAAGCGGTAACTGGATAAGCAGTACTTATTATATGAAGGAATTACCGCAGTGGGTAAACGAATTTAATAACCAGAAGCTGCCCGAGGCCTATTTAAAATCTGACTGGACACCGCTTTACCCGATAGATACCTATGTGCAAACCCTGCCTGACAATTCAAAATACGAAGGCAAATTTAAAGGCATGGATGCGCCTACGCTTCCGGTAAAAACATCAGCCTTATACAAAGGTAATTTAGGGATGATCCGCTCCACGCCTTATGGTAATACCTTAACGCTCGATATGGCAGTCGCAGCTATAAATGGTGAACAGTTGGGACAGCGTGGGATTACAGATTTTTTAGCAGTTAGCTTTTCATCAACAGATTATGTAGGTCACCAGTTCGGGCCTAATTCAGTTGAAATAGAGGATACTTACCTTAGACTTGATCGTGATTTTGCAACATTTTTTACTTTCCTGGATGCTAAGGTCGGCAAAGGAAATTACACCGTTTTTTTAACCGCCGACCATGGTGCTGCGCATAATACCGCATTTTTAAATGATCATGGTATCCCGGCAGGTGTTTGGGATGATGGCGCTGTAAGGGATAGTTTAAACGAGCTTTTGTTACGCAAATACAAAGTGGAAAAACTGGTGATCAACCTGGGTAATTACCAGGTAAATTTTAATAATGCCGATATCGGCTATGCCAAATTAAACAAAGATGACTTAATAAAAGATTGTACAGCTTATCTGGAAAAGCAAAAAGGTGTGGCTTATGCTGTCGACATGCGTAATGTGGAAACAGCCAATGTGCCGGCTGAGTTGCGCACCCGGATCATCAACGGTTACAATCCTGAACATAGCGGAGATATACAGATCATTTTACAACCGGGTTGGTATACAGGTCACAGTTCCGGCGATGGCGGTCCAACAGGCACTACTCATGGCACATGGAATCCTTACGATGCGCATATTCCCTTAGTTTTTATGGGCTGGGGCATCCCACACGGTCATTTGAACCGTGAAACGCACATGACCGATATAGCGGCTACCGTAGCCGCATTATTGCATATACAGGCGCCAAACGGTTGTATTGGTAAACCGATTGCGGAGGCGTTGAAATAGTCCAGCCTCACCCCAACCCCTCTCCAAAAGGAGAGGGGCTTTAATTTACAAATCCGAAATCGAAAATTCGAAATCCGAAATGAAAAAATACATTTCAAAATTCCACTACCTCACACAGGACCTGCCGCAACGCAGTCACCCTGAACAAGCACAGATCGCTTGTCAGAATGGCGCCAACTGGATACAATACCGGTGCCTCACCAAGCCCGATGACGAACTGATAGATGAGATCAATGAGATTGCCGCTATTTGTGATGACTGGGGTGCAACGCTGATCATCACCAATCATTACGAATTACTGGACAGGGTTGATGCACAGGGTGTTCATATCGAGGATTTTGATGCTGACCTGATCGCTATCCGCAGGTATATTGGCGAGGATAAAACGCTGGGTGCTTCTGCTACAAACATCGACCGTTTATTGCAGGTTCAAAATACAAATGTGGTGGACTATTGCGGATACGGCCCCTTTGCGCATACCGATACCAAACCCAATAACAAACCGCTATTAGGTTTTGAAGGGTATCGTATATTGGAAAAGTATCCTTTAGATATTCCGGTTATTGCTGTTGGCGGTGTACGGTTAGAGGATGTGGAGCCATTAATAGCTACCGGTAATTACGGCGTTGCTGTTTCAGGTGCTATCAACCTGGCAATTGATCCGGGAGCAACTTTAAAGGAATTTTATAGGAAGATATATTAGGCGGCAATTTATTATCTTAGCCTATGTCCTGTGCGAATAAAAATTTTGTCGTTTATGCGATATGTTTCTTACTGACCTTCAACCTATATTTCTTACCCGGATTTAGCGATAGTCATCAAACAAGTAATATGCTTGTTTTGATATCGTTTATACATGTAGCTTTAAATTCCATCGTCTTTTGGATACTTTATAGATTTATATTAGGAAAGACTGGAATAAAGGGGTCTGTTTTTATACATTGTCTGATATTGTATTTGTCATCTGAATTTGTAATTTTTTGCCTGTCGGGTGGTAAGGTTTGTTTATTTGGTATAATTTATAAATCACATTGGAATACGGATTCTATTGATAATGAAATACTCAATTTTCGCAAAAAAAGAGATTTTGCATTTTCCATGTCTTTTTTGATTTCAGCAGTCATTTGCTTTATATTAAGGGTTGCATTTTACAAAAAAGCTTCAAAAATAACCCAATAACAGAATGTTAATTTCTAATATAAACTATTTGGCTATCTTTCTGTTGAAAAACTGATTTCTGATTAACTAACCCACTAAAAAATTGTCCTCTCACCACATCGTACGCGAAAAACAGGAACCCGCACTGCTGGTATTGGGAATGGATAGTTTTCCGACGGAATTGTTAGGACAATTACTGGAGTGGAACCCAACGGTGATCACCACACCGCCGACTGCAGCCTTTTTAAATGATCATGGTATAAAAATAGACTGGATCATTACTGATAATGCGGATGAACTGTTACAATCGGATATCAAGCAAATGCCTGCCGGTAGTGATGGCCCGGCTGAAGCAGCTTTAAAATACCTGGTCACGCATAATTACCCGGCGGTAAACATCATTACTGATAACCTGCAGCTAAAAGATTATCTATTTTTCGCTGCCAAAATTAACCTCGTGATATTTCATGCCAGCCAGAAAATTTACGCTGTCAATTCGGGCTTCAGCAAATGGAAACCTGCCGGTGACCAGGTGGAGATACTCACTCAACCCCATGATCTGCACTGCAGCGGCCTGGAGCTCATAGGCGATCATCGTTATAAAACTACTCATGATGGCTTTTTTAGCCTGCAATTTGACCAGCCGTTTATATTTATTGCCGAAAGTCTTTAAATTAATTGGTTCGTCAAAAAGTTGTCGTTTTCGTCAGTTTTTGCATCAACCATAACAGTTGCCTGTGCGTATATAAGATAAAATAGCAATTTGTTTGCTACATTTACATTTGCAAAAAGAGTTGGCGGCATGTAATCAGAGGGTATAAAGAAAGCACTGGCCTGCTTTTTGTTAATTAATATACAGACCATTAAACCATTTGCAATTATTTACGTCTAAAATTTATAATTCAGCTTACAGGATAATGAGGGGCTGAAAATTATTATCATACGATCATGAAAAAGACATATAAATATTTAACCACAGTAGCTTTGAACGGTGCATTATGCCTGTTCGTGGCACTTTCTGCCAATGCTCAGCACAGAGGCAGCAGTGGTGGCGGCAGCTCGTCAAGCGGCGGTTCCCGTTCTTCCGGCGGTAGTTCGTCTGGTAGTGTTTCAAGACCGGCTCCGAGCTCAAACAGCGGTTTCAGGCCATCATCGGGCGGTAGTGTTTCAAGGCCGCAGGTAAGCGGTGGCGCCAGGCCATCTTTTAACGGGGGTAATGCACACCGCTCTTCAGTAGGTGTTACCTATGCACGTCCCGGCAATAACAACGGCAACACCCGTGTTGCAATTTCTCCACCAAGGGCTAATCCGGGTTTTTCTGTAGCAACAGCCCATCGTGGCTATAACCCCGGCGCATACAGTTATGGAGATCATAACTATGTTAACACAACAACAGCCCGTAGTTATGTAGGCACACGTGGTTACATAGGTGCCGGCGGACGTGCATCAGTAGGTGTTGGCGGTCGCGGATTTTATGGCCCTGCATACTGGAGAAACCACGGTTACTATCATTATCACCATGGTTACTATGGCACTTATTATGCACCAAGGCTTGGTTTCAGCATAGGTTATTTAGCACCTGGTTATTATCCATTCTCTTACGGAGATGCTGAATTCTATTATAGCAGTGGTTTATTCTATCAATATCAGAATGACGAATATACCGTGGTTGAGCCGCCTGTAGGCGCTGAAATAAACAGTTTGCCATCAAATGCACAATCCATTGTGATCAACGGTGAACAGTATTATGAGGCAAATGGTGTTTACTATGAACCGATCACAAAAGATGACGGCAGTGTATCATACCAGGTAGCCGGAAAAGACGGTGAGTTGAATACCGCTGACCCTAACGGTGATGGTCAGCAGATCCCGCAGGTAGGTGATATTGTTGATCAATTGCCTCCTGATTGCAGGAAGATCAGCCTGAATGGCGAAAAATACTTTGTATCGGCTGATGGTTATTACTACCAGGAAGCACGTGATGCCAATAACAATAAGGTTTACAAAATTGTAGGTACACCAGAAGATGCACCACAAGATCAGCAATAATTAAAATATAACTGATTAAAAAGGGCCACGGTTACCGTGGCCCTTTTTTTGTCTCATATTGACGTGATAAACGCTTAAAGTGGTGAAGATGCTACTGTATCAACAGTTTCCTGAATGCCAGGCTGTCTCCTTTGAAGGCATCAAAATCAACTACATGGTTTATGCCGTTAATGGTAGCCGCATCTGAGTGCTGCCAGAACTGCCAGTTGGTTTCGCTGCTTATTTTTAATTGGGGCTGATGGTAATGGGCTACCCACAAAATATGATCATTAAAATAGCCCGACAGGTAATCCTGGTAAAAACTTATCCCGGAGTAAATGATCGGTTTTACGCCTGTTTTTGATTTGATGTAAGTTAAAAACTCTTTCAGCTCCTGCCTCATTCTGGCTGGTGTTACACCGTTTAATTCTTCTACATCAACCACAACCGGCAAATCGCCTTTTTCCACCTTAACAGTTTGCATAAAGAATTTTGCTTGCCACCTGCCGCTTTTAGAAGGTTTAAAATAATGATAGGCCCCGCAAACAATGCCCACCTTAGGCGCCTCGCGCCAATTGCGCTGAAAATAGGGGTCGACCGTTAAAATGCCTTCAGTGGCCTTGATAAAAGCAAAGCTGATATGTACACTATCCTCTTCCATTGCTTTTACCTTCTGCCAGTCTATTTTGCCCTGAGCATACGAAACATCAATACCATGTATCGCATATTTATCCGGGATACGGATATTGAAACTTTTATAAGTACGGTAATGCGGGTTTCCGCCAATATCCCGCACCCACCTCCAGCCAGAAATAAAGGTGCGCAAAACATAACCGTAATAAAACGGCGATAACAGGATCAGCAGGATACCGGCAATTGCAACTTTTAATTGTATTGGCCAGCCTTTGCTTTTCTTCTTACGGGCAGGAGCTTTTTTCTTGACGGGTGTTTTTTTAGCAGGGGGGCGTTTGCGGGGGGTAGTCACAGGGCAAAAATACGAAAATAGGCATTTGAAATATGCAGTCACCAAAACAGTATATACAATGCAGGTAAAATAAAACTGGAAATACTTCTAAAACACGCACTGCATGATAGCCAATTGTAAAATGTTTGACAAACTCCCTGGCATAGCAACTTTAAGCCGGATTTTTACGTATTTATTGAAGTACCTTAACCAATTATGCCTCTTAGTTTTTCCGGAGGGTAAGATTATTTATATTAAGACCCTAAATAAATTTTAGCCTTTGATAAAACAATTGACATTTTTACGTTATTATCACACTAAAAACTATTTGTATTTTAATTGCCCCCGTATGAAAAGAAATTTACCCTGGCTGTTTTGCTGGGTAGTATTAATAACAATAACCGCTTCCTGTTCAAAAGACAAGACCGTTATTAAGCCTGTTGAAACCAACAATCCCATAACCATTGGATTATACCAATATGGAGCCGACAGTGGTAAAAGGGTATTTGTAAGAGTAACAAAGGTTGGGACCAAAGATGTAAATTACGTTAGTGTGTTTGATACCGGATCAACCGGTATGACCATTGATGCAAAGGACATTGTTCCCGATTCTGTGATCAATACAGCAGGGAAACAATTTTCTGGTGATTCAATTGTAGTAAATGGCATTACCATTACGTCCAAGCAATCAATCATCAGTTACGGCAACAAAACAAGCTCGACCAAAGAATATGGCTACCTGGCCTATGCACCTATTACTATTAGTGATGAGACCGGTCATGCCTCTGCCAAAAGGGTACCTATATTTCTTTATTACAAAGTAATTGACGGCACCACAGGTAAATCGGTAAATGGGGTACAAGGCCACTCGCTTGACATTTTTGGTGTTGGGCCGGGCACAAGTTTTGTTAATTCAGCTATAGCAAGCCCGCTATCTTATTTCAGCTTCGGTACTGGTATTACAAGCGGTTTCAAACTGGCTGCACTGCCGGTCAACAGTTTCAGTAGCTCACCAACTTTTGTAAGCAAGCTGTTAAATATTGGTCTGACATCTGATGACCTTACATCATCCGGGTTTATTATGCACACCCTTAGTCATAGTTCTGTGGGAGGTGTTTCGTCCACTATTCCTTCTACCATTACTTACAGTGGGCAAACTATTGCGGCAAATATATTATTTGATAGTGGCACGCCATATATCTCAACCATTGAAAACAAATTTGCGGTAAACAGCACCGGCCTGCTTCCGGCTAATACGTTAGTCACCATTAAAACCCAGGAAGGTTTTACCTATACCTATACTACTACCAGCACAACCAACCTGACAGCCGTGGAAAATCCTAACGTAACAGGCGACTCCCGTACTATACTTGGCATCGACTTTTTTATAAAAAATCAATACTTAACAGATTACGCCCATAACCAGATCGGGTTGAAAAATAATTAAGCGTTAATAGCTAACTCGTTGGAAATGAGCCTTTAGACATGCCGTTTAAAGGCTTATTTATTTTATCAGAATTTTCTTTTCCCATTTTGTCCAGTTTTCGGGATCTCATTCTTTATTAGGGTATAATTCAAATATTTTAATAACAATAAAAACACACAAAATGGAACACAGGATTAGTTTTTTTGAAAAAGGACAAGGTGCAATAAAGGCAATGTATGGTTTGGGCGCATACCTGGCAAAATCGTCAGTTGAAAAGCATCTTTTACATTTGATCGAATTCAGGGTATCGCAGATAAATGGTTGTGCTTTTTGCCTGGACATGCACTCTAAAGACCTTCGTGCCGAGGGTGAAAGCGAACAACGCCTGTATGCGCTGGATGCATGGCGCGACACCGATTTTTATACCGACCGTGAGCGTGCCGCCCTGGCCTGGGCCGAAGCCGTTACCCGCATCACGGGCAATGCTGTATCCGATGAAGTTTATAAAGAAGCACTTACGCAATTTTCAGAAGAAGAGCTGATCGACCTTACGATGGCGGTGATCACTATCAACAGTTACAACCGCATCAATATTGCTTTCCGCCCGCCGGTAGGAAGTTATCAGCCCGGAGATTTCGCGGTAAAAAGCAACTAACAGATCAATTACCTGCAAGGCCCGGAAATTTCCGGGCCTTTTTATAACATACTGTTAGCCAGTATAAAAGGGATAAACGCAGGTGTAGTGTGTACTACACGTACTACACCCCCGCTACAACTGTAACACCTTAGTAATTAGTCTTTTGTGATTTTTAACTACTAACAAAACCGTGTCACCCATCATGAAGCTGCAACAAACTTTTCAATTTGCGGCTTCTTTGTTACCCGAGTTACAGATTGCCTCTTTTTAGTTCACCTACTGCATAATCGGCAGCACGCGCCGTGATGGCCATATAAGTTAACGAAGGATTTTGACAGGCCCCTGATGCCATACAGGCCCCATCGGTTACAAAAACATTGGGCGCACCCCAAACCTGGTTGTTACCGTTCAGGACGGATGTTTTTGCATCGCGGCCCATACGGGCGGTACCCATTTCGTGAATGCCGAGGCCGGGGGCCTGGTGAGTGTCATCCTGCCCTATATTTTTAAAGCCGGCTTTATCCAGCATTTCTGAGCCGCTTTGCAGGATATCTTTAAGCATGGTAATTTCATTTTCCCGGTAGGCACAGTCGATGTCGAGCAACGGGATGCCCCACCGGTCGGTTTTATCTTTGTTCAGAGTAACTTTGTTGCGGATATCAGGCAGGCATTCGCCCATGCCGGTCATCGACATATACCACGGTCCTGCTTCTGCTAAACTGTCTTTAAAAACTCCGCCTATTTCCTGTCCGCCGGTAAAATTTCCCTGTCCCCGCCCGCCGCTACAGGCATAGGCATAGCCGCGTATAAAATCATGTTCTTTTGTTCCATTCAGGTTTCTGAAACGTGGTAAATAAACGCCTGTAGGGCGGCGGCCATAGTAATATTTATCCTGAAAGCCATCGTATTCGCCATAAACACGGCCACGGTAGTTATGGTCCATCAGGTAGTGGCCCAGGGCGCCGCTGTCGTTCCCCATACCATTCGGGAAACGGGAAGAAGTGGAGTTGAGCAGCACTAGGGTTGAATTTAAAGTACTGGCATTTAAAAATATGATCCGGGCAAAATATTCTGTTGCCTGCAGGGTGTTGGCATCAATTACCCGCACGCCCTTTGCTTTTTGACTTTTTTCATCGTAGATAATGGAGTGTACCACAGAAAAAGGCCGCAGGGTTAAATTGCCGGTTTTAACCGCCGCCGGTATGGTGGCCGAATTACTGCTGAAATAGCCCCCAAAGGGACAACCCCGGTAGCACATATCGCGGTACTGGCAGGGGCCGCGACCGTTGATGGCCCTTGAAAGGTTTGCGGTGCGCGAAATGATGAGGTTCCTGCCGGGGAAATTGCTTTCTATACTGGTTTTAAAATGCTGTTCAAGCACGTTCATTTCCATAGGCGGTAAGAACTCGCCATCGGGCACCTGTGACAAGCCATCCCGGTTGCCGCTTATGCCTGCTAACTTTTCTGCATAGCTGTACCATGGCGCTATATCCTTATAGCGAATAGGCCAGTCGACGCCAACACCGTCCTTTGCATTCGCCTCAAAATCAAGGTCACTCCAGCGTTGGGTCCACCTGGCCCATAGCAACGATTTGCCGCCCACCTGGTAACCCCGTATCCAGTCAAAAGGCTTGGTTTGTATATATGGATGCTCCTTGTCCTTTACAAAAAAGTGCTGCGTCTCTTCTTTAAAAGCATAACAGCGTGCAGCTATGGGGTTGTCTTTAATAACTTTCAAAGGCAACTCATCGCGGTGCGGAAACCCCCACGGCGGTGTCATGGCCGTCGGATAATCTTTAACGTGTTCTACATTTCGCCCGCGCTCCAACACCAGGGTTTTTAACCCTTTTTCGCATAGCTCCTTGGCAGCCCATCCACCAGATATACCCGAGCCAATAACTATAGCATCGTAAGTATTTTTAGGATCGGGTTTATTGTACAGGTATTCGAATGCAGGATCATTCATAACAAGTGTTTAAGCATTTAATAGTTAAAAAATTTAGCCGGCCCAATCAAATGTTTTTCTTACATACGCAAGACTGTCTTTCCAGTCCTCCCGCAACGGGTTAACCGGGGGATTGTCAAATGCAAGCTCAATAGCGGCACGTCCGGAAAAGTGTTGCATATCCAGGGCTGCTGCTATAGCCTTAAAATCGGTTACACCGCTGCCTACGGCCTCGGTCCACTTATGGTCGCTGCCCTGGTCGCGTATATGCATGTAAACCATTTGTTTGCCATAAGTATTGATAAACCAAACGGGGTCAACTCCCGCTCTTATCAGCCAATTCAGATCAGGGCCCAGTTTAATACCCGGTATCCTGGATAAAGTACCCTTTAAATCGTGTAAGCCATTTTGTACTTCATAGGTATGGTTATGCAGGTTTAAAACCACCTCATATTTATTGCAAATGGGTATCAGCTTATTTAACAGGTTAGCCTGTGCGTCCAGTTCGGCTTCTGTTTTAACACGCCCGGCATCGCCTACCGATACGCCAAATGTCTTTCCGCCCAACTGATGCAGCCTGCTTAGTACCAATTCGGCGTCATCTAATATCTCCTGGTGCTTCGCAACGTCCCACATAGCGGCGCCATACGATGTGCCTGTAACCGGAACTTTATATTTTTCTACCAGTCCGCTTAAATGCGATACCGCATCACTATGTCTTAAGTTTACTTCCATTAACTCCATACCGTTCAGCCCGGCGAATTGGAAATCAGAAAAAGCCTGCTCAATAACCGGAGTACTATCCCATTCAGGAGGGAATTTACTGGCGTATACCCATATATGTCCGCTTATTTTTACGCTCTGCTTGTTTACGGCACCTGCGGCATTAACAGATAGCGCGTTGCTTAATACGGCCCCGCCTGCGAGATAACCTGTCGTTTGAATAAATCTTCTCCTGCTTAAGTTTTTCATGACTTGCTATTTACCTCCTGTTCCCAGCCTGTTTCTTTTAATGCGGGGTCATTTTCCTTTTTCAGGAAATCGGCGTTAGATAAAGATTCCGCATCCCATTCAACAATGGCTTCATCGGGTACAACACTTACAGGCGTTTTCCACGATGTTGAAGTTTCATTATAGGCAAGGTTTGATTGCAGGCTATAGCAGGAAATAATTGACCACCTCGGATAATCTGAAAGATTGGCCTCAGAACGATGCAGCAAATTACTATGAAAAAATAAAGCATCCCCCGGATCGAGTTCCGAATATACCAACTCCATGGTTTTTAATGCATTGTTAACCATTTCCATGTCGGCACCAACCTGCTCACCAGAAAATCCATGATTCACCCTGCCCAACCTGTGTGATCCTTTGATCACCTGCAGGCAGCCATTTTCCTTGTTTGCCGGTGTGAGGGCTATCATCACACTTAATAGTTCATCAGGAAACATAAATTGGTTTTTATACCAATACCCGTAATCCTGGTGCCATTCCCAGGCGCCACCAACTTTGGGCTCTTTTTGCATCAGCTTTGAATGAAAATGGCAAACTTTGGCTTTATCGCCCAGCAACCGCTGTACGGCATTTACCATCTTTTCACTGCGGGTTAAATACCCAAATACATCATTGCCGGGTGTAAACCATAATGACAACCTGGTTTTTTTGCCGCTTTGGTCGTTCAGGTCCAGCGCGTTATTTTTCATAGCGCTGTCGTTAAGTGCAGTACTGTAAAGCTTATCAGTTTCAGATTTGCTGCAAAATCCTTTTACAACAACGTAGCCCTGGTTATGATACAAGTCAACCTGTTCCGGCGTTAGTTTAATGCTTGACATTTAAATAGGTTTTAGTTAATGCTAAAGTAAAAGCTATCGAAATATACTGCAACGTCTCATCTGTTATAAACTGATACTTTTCTAACATTAGTTGGGATAATGGCTATTTATACCGTATTATTGATACATGAAACCCATATTGGAATATCTGCCCCGAAATTCTGGTGAATCGTTTGTGACGAGGTTTTTTGATTACGATTATTATCCTACCCCCTGGCATTTTCATCCGGAATATGAGCTCGTTTTAGTGACTGAGAGTACCGGGAAGCGGTTCATTGGCGATCATATTTGTGATTTTGAGCCCGGCAACCTGGCGCTGATCGGCCCCTATCTTCCGCATACCTATAAAAACGACCCGGAGTATCTGGTCGAAAATTCCGGCTTGAGGGCCAAGTCAATTGTAGTGCATTTTAAAGAGGATACTTTTGGCCACAGCTTTTTTGCTCTGCCGGAATCGCAGCGGATCGCCGGTTTATTAGAAAAATCATTCAGGGGCATATCCATAACCGGCAAAACAAATGAAATTGTGAGTCAGAAGCTGCAGGGGTTGATCGAAGCAAAAGGTTTTTCCCGCTGGCTGCAGTTGCTGGATATCCTCAACATCCTGTCGAAAAGCAAAGACATAAACCTAATCTGCAATAATGTGATCACCGGTAAAAACACCACCGAAACTTTAAGAATGAACCAGGTTATTAATTTTGTGCTCAAAAACTTCAACAGGGAAATTTCAATTGCAGAAGTTGCTGATTTAACCAGCATGGCTGACAACTCATTTTCAAGGTATTTTAGCCAGCGGACCCGGAAATCTTTTACCAGCTTTGTCAATGAAGTAAGGCTCAATCAGGCCTCCAAATTACTGATCGAGACCAATAAAAGTGTCACGACGATCTGCATGGAATGCGGATTTAATAATTTGTCAAATTTTAACAAGCAGTTTCTTAAGGTTTATCAAACCCGCCCGTTAAATTTCAGGAAGCTGTATTTGAACCAGGATTAATATTTTAATGCCACCATGGCGGTGCTTTTCTAACCCCCCTTACTGTGCAATCTACACATTCAATACTGCTGAAGGTATAACCACCTTTTCCTGAACTGATCGGTATTACACTAACTGGTTTGGCAATAAAGGTGTCGTAGACGAACATCGCAGTACCTATTTCGCAATCGTAAGGATAAATGGGTTGCACATTGCCCGGAAGATCAGTATGGGATATATATATTCTCCTGGATTGCACATTGCCGGCAGTAATATAACCCAGCACCAGTTCGCCGGGATCGGTTGTACAATGGATATTCCCGGTAAGCTGCGAGGGTTGGGCATCGAAAATACTCCCCAGGTTTTCCGTATTTTTTCGCAGCTGCGTGTAAAATTCAAATGCTTCTTGTGTGATGGCATATTGTTTTACCAGGATTGAATACCGGGTCTCCACCTTTTCGGAAGTAAGGGGGATCACTGCCACTGTATTTTGATACACCACATCTTTAGCCAGGTTTTTGGTTGAGTTTATAACAATATTTGGTGATACATCGTTTCCAAAACAATTATATATCTGATTCTCTATGCCACGCCCTACTAGGGTATTATGAATAGTGTCCGGCATCAGGAAGGATTGATATTTGGAATGAAATTGCCATGTTTCATCATAATCCCAACGGTAATAACGGGTATTGTTTGCGGGGTCGTGCGCATTAACATAAACATTGACACTACCATTTTTAACATTGTACCCCACACTGTCAATAGGCGGCGCTAACCTTACCGGTACAAAATCTGATAAATACTGACGGTCCCCGTTGACAATTCTGAGCCGGTATTTTTGTGACGGCGAAAGATTAAGACTTCCTGTTGAAGAGTAATGACCTTTACTGGTGTTATCATGCAAATTATAAATACCACTTTTTTCACCCTCAACGGTTACTGTAGCACCTAATACAGGATTATTATTGGTTTTGCCGGTAAGCCGGACAGTTTTACTGATCATGATCACAGTTGAATCATTACCCGAATTTATAAACCCCTCTACTACCAGGTAACTATCAGGTGTAGAAGATGCAGGTGGATTATAAGGTTTTTTACAAGCCAGGCAAGCAACTATTAATAAAAGGAAGATGTAGCAATATTTCATTTTGGTTTATAGAACCGGGTTTAGGGAGTACACCGCTTTTCTGCGTTTTTACAATGGCAGGATATAAAACTAAAAAATTAATTATACAATTAAAACTTTTGTTCGGTTTCCACGAAACCGAATATTAATTACATCCTTAATTAAGCCCAAAAGCCATCAAAATAGTGGCTGCGGAATAAAGCACCGCCTGAAATAGGTTTCCCATATTCATTTTATGGCGCGCGTCCTTTAACTGAACCACATCATCGTTTCTGAGCGTTGCGATTGCTTTATATACAGGTACCTTAAGCATCTTTGCGATGTTCCCGGCTACTAACCAAAGCCCCAGGCCTGATGTGATCCACCAATTGCCGAACCCATAAAAATAGTAATAGGGTATCGCCCCGACGAGCGGAATGGTAAGCGTGATGATCATGAAGGGCGATTTGGACGAGTAACGGACAAGCAGATCTGTTAAATTCTTAAATGTGGCTTCGTCCAGGGCATTCATCATCTTTCGGTAAACACCCGCAAAAAATAGCAAAAGCGCAGCATTGATCGCTACTGAAGCAAAAAGTAAAGCTTCGATGAAAATCTTGGTCATGATATTTAAAATTATGTCAGTTATTAAAAGCTTAAATTATTTTGAAAAAATCGGAGATCGTTTTATCATATCTATTGATAAAATCCTCATCCTTTTTATTTGCCACTAAAAACATGACCAACCCTGCACCCTCAAGCATATAATAAAGACATTCCGCCAATAGTGCAGGATCTTTACCGTTAGGCAAGCCGCCATATTTTTGCAGGCTACAGAAACATCTTTCAAAAAATTCTATTTCTTTCTTTGCTAGCTGACCGATAATATCTCTTAGCTTTTCGTTAGCATCTATCGCCTCCAGGCAAAATAAAACCCAGTTAAAATCTGCTATTTCTGTTCCCAAAAATGCTTTAAACTCTTTGAGCTGCTCCATCCTGGTATCCACATACACCTTTCTGAAAGAATCATAGTCTTTGACCAGACTGTTGGGTTCTATAGCAATTGGTTGTTTACTTACATCGGAGAATATATCAAAAACTGAAATCAAAAGTGCTTCTTTCGATGCGAAATAGTGGTACATGGCACCTTTTGATAACCCTGTTTTTTTTACCAGGTCCTGGTATGAAACATTTTTATAGCCCTTTTCGAGAAATAAAAGCAGGGCGGCCTTCAAAATATTGGTCCGTGTATCCAGGGGTATTTTATTCATTGTAAACCTCTTTTATTTATAAACCGACCGTCCGGTATGCAAATGTAATTATAGATTTGATATCACCAAAAGAAATTATTTTCAGGCTATCAAATGTTTGCTCGTTACCTATCGTTAAACCGATAGTTCTATGCTTGGCTTTCAGTTGCTTATGCCTGATCCTGAATTACGTACAAAACCAGCAGGCAGCAGCTTTCTGGAGTTCGTTGAAATCAGTTCCGTTATCAGAGGCCCAGGCGATGACCCCATCCGGACGTATCAGCATAGCGCTTAACCCTAACCGGTCTTTTACACTGCCTGAAATATATTTGATCTGACCGCCATAGTCGTTCGCCAAAGTTTTTAATGAAGCATTTCCGTCAAAATCAAGCAATATCCCCTGGCCATCGTGCATTAGCTCGCCTATCCTTGTACCGTCTTCCAGCTCAAAATCAGGAACGCTGTGACCTGTCAAAGGGTGGTCGCCGCCGAAATGATAATGTGTATTAACGCCCCACACCCTCCCTGCAAAATAAGTGGCGCCATCGCGCGTATTTATCAGGTCGCGGATAATGGCATTCAGCGCGTGGGAATCCGGGTCCGGTTTCATGATGGCAACCTGCGCTCGCGACCAATCAAGCACCTGTGCACCAATCGGGTGCCGTTCGATATAATAGCTATCCAACAAGTCTTCCGGCGCTTTCTCGTTAATGGTTGCGGCCAGTTTCCAGCCCAGGTTCATGGCATCGCCCAGCCCGAGGTTAAGCCCCTGGCCGCCCAGTGGTGAATGAATGTGCGCGGCATCGCCTGCTAAAAGCACCCGCCCATTGCGATAAGCGGTTGCTTGTCGTGCCCGGTCAGTCCAGGTGGTTGCGATATGCAGGGTGCTAATAGTAACATCGGTGTTCGAGACCCGGCGCAGTACTTCCTGCACGTGTTCAAGGGTGATTGGCTTTTCCGAACTATGAAATGCCCCGCCATCAAAATCCTGTATCATCACGTAGCCCGGCTGCGATTGCAGGTACATGCCTGTTGGGGTCATGTTTCGGCCCGGGCGGAGCTTCTCCGGGTCGATTAGATCGATCCGGGTAGAGTAGCCGGTAAATTCCGGTTCGGTACCGGCGAATTCAAAACCGCCAACTTTGCGAACAACACTACGGCTTCCATCGCAACCTACCAGCCATTTACTTTTAAAAGATTGGTCGCCTGAATGAACAGTTACCCCATCCTCAGTTTGATGAAACCCGGTAATGGCAAACCCGCGCCTGATCCCGACACCCAATGCGTCCGCCCGGCGGGCCAGCACAGTTTCAAGCTCTTGCATTTCGGAGATCAAACTTGTTTCGGTAGAGCCCGGCAGGCGATACTCCCACTGCGAGGTATCAATATCACCCTCATAAAATGGAATGCCGGCAAAATGCCCAACCTGGCGGCGTGCGCCTTGTCCGGCATTTTGGTGAGGGTTTTTAAGGCGCTTATGTATCTCCAGCTCTTTTAGCAGCCCCCGGCGGTAAAGCGCTTCGATAGTAGGCGCCGAAAGCCCCCTTATCCCAAAAGGCATTTGCTTTAATGGAGAGTGGGGGTCCTCCACCTTTTCCAATACCAGGACTGAACATTTGGCCAACGCCAGTTCACAGGCAAGGAACAGGCCTACGGGCCCTGCGCCTGAAATAATTACATCGTATGTAGTTTGATCTTGTATAGTTTTCATATAGAATAATTGAAAGCACAAAATTCCGTAATGCTACAGCATCAGGCTTGTACAAACGCGACAAAATCGTTGCTCACAGCTTGTTTTCCTTTCCTTGCTTTTCGCGCGAATGCGGACGGGGTCGTGCCACTATAGCGTTTGAATTCCCTGCTTAGGTGAGATTGATCTGTATAGCCCAGTTCGTGCGCTAAGCCGGCAAGGTTGGCATCCGGATAAAGCCATAAATGATTTCGCACCTGCTCAAATCGAATCAGGGCCGACACGTCTTTCACAGTATAGCCAGAGGATTGCTTAAAGTTCCTTTCCAGTGTGCGAACCGTCGCATGGGCCGCTGCCGCTACCTGGCTTACCGCCATGGTACCATTTGCTTCCCTCATAGCAACCCCGGCTTTGAATAACATACTGCTGGTAGCAACCCGCGACCGTATACCCAGAAAATACTGTTTTACTTCCGCTATTGCTTCATCTATCCTGCCAGAATGAATATATTTACTAAACGTGGATTGAAGCCGGGCGATAGGATGCTCAAATATGCGCACGCCATCGTTGCCGGACTGTAATCCGAGCAGGTCGAATACCGTCCATGGAAAACATCTGATAGCAATGATCTCTAAACGATTTTTAGTGTGGAAAACAGCAGGCTGATTGAGCAGCCCCATCATAAAAGGTGAGGGCAGTGGTTGCAAGTCCCCATTGATAGAAATACTAAGGTCGCTTCCGAAATGAAAAATAATTTCAGCATAACCATCTGGTTGTACCTCAAAACCTGGCTGTCCTTCTTCGGAATCCCTTCTGTTGTACCAAAAGCATTTTATGGTATCGCGTAACTCTTCAGGAGAATCAAATTCTTGATGATGCATTTTAAAGGATCGTCTATTCAGGCTATAGCCGTTGTTGTCCGCGTTACTAACCTACAAAATTCCAAACAAAAAGAGCCTCATATCTTTCGATCAAGGCCCTTAACTTACTTCTTAATATCACTATGCTATTTTCCTATCCTGTAGAAGTTTCCATTATCCGTCACGCCATACAAAGCACCGTCTTTCCCTGTCGCCAATGCACGCCAGCGCTCATTTTTGTCTTTTAAAAGCCGTTCTTCTGCTACAACCTTGTTGTTTTTGATAATGAGCCGGATGATATGTTGACCGCTCAGGCACCCTACAAATAAATTTCCTTTCCATTCGGGGATCAGGTTCCCTTCATAAAAGGTGATCCCGCAAGGCGATATACTTGGGTTCCAATAATAGACAGGCTGGGTCATACCCTCTTTTTGTTGTATTCCATCGCCAACCTTTACACCCCGGTATTCTATTCCGTAGGTAATAACCGGCCAGCCATAGTTCTTCCCCGGCCGGATAAGATTAATTTCATCACCGCCGCGTGGGCCGAACTCCGACTCCCATATTTCGCCTGTGGCCGGATTGATGGTCATACCTTCCGGGTTTCTTAAACCATAAGCATATACTTCAGGCAAAGCGCCGGACTTTTGTGCGAAGGGCCCGCCGGGAACCGGCTTTCCGTCGCGTGTGATATGTAAAATTTTTCCAATGGCGGCGTCAAGGTCCTGGGCTTTAACACGAATCTCATCGGCGCTGTGCTCGCCTGTACTTACAAACAAGTTTCCCTGTTTATCAAACACGATCCGGGAACCGAATTGCAGGTGCCCGTTATAAGCGGGTTTGGCGCGATAGATCACCTTCACATTTTCAAGCTTGCTGTAGTCAGCTGACAAAACCCCTTTGGCTACGGCCAGTTGAAATCCATCCTGCGCCTTTTCTGAATAGGTCCAGAACAGGGTCCTGTTCTTCGCGAATGAAGAATCAAAGTTCACGTCGAGCAAACCACCCTGGCCACCGGTTGCTACTTCCGGTAATCCCCCGATGTTCTTGTCAAAACTGCCATCGGCTTTTAATATCTTCATGGTACCCCCTTTTTCTGTTACGATGAAACGGCCGTCGGGTAAACAGCGCAGGCCGAAGGGAGATTTAAGATCGTGATTGATCACCGAAACATTGAGTTTGGTTTTGGTTTGTGCACCCGGTGCCCTGGTTTGCCCGGGCATGGCGGGCTTGTAATCGGCGGTAGGGGCTTGCGTTTCTACAGGAGGTAACGATTGTGCCGCAGACGGCGAAACTTCAAGGCACAAGGTAAGTGCAGAAATCGCACCGGCAAATAATAATGGGTTAATTGATTTTGCCATGTGAATTGTACTGATTTTGATCGACTGATATATTATTGAATTAATCTATTAAACATTTACCGGCTTATTTGTTTTCATTTACTTTCCGGTGGCCCTTGCACCCGACGAAGTCTTAGTTATTCTTATTTTTTCGTCAGTTTGTATCTCAAATGTGTTGTCAAGTCTGATGGTATTATTTCTGTGATCTGAAGATCATATTTGTCTTTGTCAATGCCGTCAAACAGTCGGATACCACTTCCTAAAAAAACAGGTGCAATGTGAATGAAAAATTCGTCCACAAGCCCTGCATTAAGATACTGTTGAATAGTATTCGCACCGCCTTGTATCCTTATGTCCTTTTCTTTGGCTGATTGTCTTGCTTTTTCTAAGGCACTTTGTATTCCATCATTAATGAAATAAAAAGTTGTTGTCCCCTTTTGAACCCAGGGTTCCCGTTTTTCATGTGTCAGCACATAAACATCAGCTTTATATAGATCTTCTTTCCAATGGACTTCGCCTTCCTCAAACATTCGCTTTCCCATAATGTAAGAACCCGTTCTGGCAAACACATCGTCAATTAACTTACTGTCTGCACCGTACTCTTCACCGCCTTCCATATTAATGTGTTTCCAAAAGGCTTTTTGTTTAAACATCCATTTGTGGATTTGTCCTGAAACGCCACCCATCGGATTGTCAGGGCCCCTGTTATCACCTGCGAAAAAGCCATCAAGTGATATTGCGCTGTCAAAGATAATTTTGCTCATAATTTTATTTATTGTTGTAAAGATAGTTGGAAGCCCTGATTCCACCGACACCTTTAGGTCCAAACGCAAGGTGTCTATATCTCAAATTCAAATGTACAGTATTTAATCTGACCTTAAATGTCATTCCAAAACCGAACGCCTTTCCGTTCGGTTTCGTTACACCCGGTGGCTGACTTATTCCTTAATTATTTATTAATTAAGATTTTATAAATTTGGAATAGCTATTGAGCCATTTGTATACTTGGTATCCTACACATTCCATATCACACTTTATGATCTGTTCTTCTTCGGAATGATCTTCATTGGGCTGAATTTTGCCCTGTTATTGGCATTTACAAAAAGCAATACCCGTACTGCAAACCGCTTTCTTGCCCTGGCTTTGCTCACCATGATCTTATGGATGATGCGGATACTGGCCATTGACACCGGGCTGCAAACCTACCTTCCTCATTGGGACCGGTTGCCTATG
>JBEHXM010000059.1:0-29757 GCA_048498695.1 Bacteroidota bacterium | reverse complement strand
TTTACCGATACCTCTGCCAGGCGGTGTACATTACCCTCACGTGAGCGGTAATCGCCACCTTTGATCGTATCATAAAATAACCGGTATACGCTGTCGCCGTCGTTTTGATAATTTTTTGCCGCGTTAATACCGCCTTGTGCTGCAATAGAGTGTGCACGGCGCGGACTATCCTGGAAGCAAAATGCCTTCACATTATAACCCAGCTCGGCCAGTGAAGCTGCTGCCGAAGCACCCGCAAGCCCTGTACCTACCACAATCACATCGTACTTACGCTTGTTGGCCGGGTTAACCAGTTTAAGGTTAAACTTATGCGTACTCCATTTTTCGGCTAAAGGGCCTTTTGGAATTTTAGCATCTAAACTCATGTTCTTTTTTATTTAGTGGCTGATGTTAGTTGATTAAGTTGATTGGGTTAAGTTGTTGATTGAGTTAAAAACCCGATCTGACTTATCCAACTTATTCAACCTAATCCAACTCAATCAACCTAATCAACTTATTCTAACTCCTTGTAAAATAATACACTACCGGCATGGCGGCAAAACCCAGCGGAATGATGACCGCGAAAAACCAGGTGCCGATAAATTCCACAATGGGCGTATACTTCCGGTGTACCCAACCCAGCGTTCGGAAGGCACTCTGAAAACCATGCAGCAGGTGGAAAGCCACCGCAACCATCGCGATCACATAAAATATAATGTACCACAACTGGCTAAAGCTTTGCACTACACGCGCATGAAGGTCTTTTACCCGCACTATCTCAACATTATTGGTAGTTTGTACCGAGTTTTCAAAATCAGTCGAGGTTGGTGTAAACTCTACTGATTGTGTTACTCCTGACGAAAGATCGGTGCGATACTCCTTGTACGTCATGCTGCCGCTGTATTTGTAGCGATACCAGAAATCACTCATGTGTATCACAATAAACAGGAACAGGATAGCGCCTAAAAAACCCATATTCTTCGATTGCCAGGTAGCATTTGAAGTAGCCTTTACCGCATAACCAACAGGCCTTGCCCTGCGGTTGAGTGTGGTTAATACGATGGCATAAATAGTATGCACCAAAATACACAGGTACAAGATATAGGCGATCACTTCTATCGGCGGGAAATGGGTAAGAAAATTGGCGTATACATTAAATGCAAAACCGTCATCATGCTTAAACAACAGAAGGTTACCACCCAGGTGTACGATCAGGAAAGTACACAAAAACAAGCCTGTTAAAGCCATGATCAGCTTTTTGCCCAGCGATGAGTTAAAGGTTTGTTTAAATTCGCTCATTACGTGTTAGATTTATTTAGGCAAAAGTATTTATTATATGCCAAAAGATAGAAATGGTTTGGACTAATTGGCTGGCAAAGCGCTATTTAGAAACGTTCTAAGAAAGGTTGATTAAGTTAAGTGGTTGGATTGAGTTGATTAAGTTAAAACGGGTGCAACTTATTCAACCTAATCAACTTAATCTAACTCAATCAACTGAACTTACCCTATCGCAATCACTTTATCCTGCAATACCCCGAAAATCCTATCAGTTTGTTGCTTCCTGATAGCTACCCTGCCTGTAAACCTGCCAAAGGACGGTAATATGGCCTGCTGATCGCCAAAAGCAAAACAGGGAATGGTAATGCTTTGTCGCCCACGGCCTGTAAGGGTTACACCCGGGTGGATATGGCCACAGAATGCATAGGCTTCTGCCTGTTGTAACTTTGCTTCGGTTAGTGGATGGTGCAGCATTAAAAACGGACCGATCTGCAGTTCATAGTGCAGAGCGATATTCAGGTCATGGTAATGCCGGTCATTAATAATATCATGGTTGCCGCGGATGAGGATGATCTCCAGTTTTTTGTTTTGCTGCCGCCACAGCCTGAACCATTCCCAGTCGGCGTTCATGTCACTATGGAACAGGTCGCCCAAAAAAATAATCTTTTCAGGGCGATGCTCAAATATCAGGTCGGATAAGGTTGACAGATCGCTTTGTTCCATATTACGCGGCACAGCAATGCCCGCCTTGCGGAAATGCCCCACTTTACCCATGTGCACATCAGCCGCTATGAGGGCTTTTTGTTGCTTCCAGTAGATGGCTTTTTGAGGCAATAAAACAAGGTCCTGTTCAAGGAAATTAAAGTCGAGACCGGCACAAATCGTCATGGGGTAAAGATAAAAAGCCCCCTCTAAATCTCCCCCATTAGGGGAGACTTTTTTATTACACCGATTGGGTAATTCTTATCTTTGAGTATCAATTCTGCTGCTTATGAATATATCAGTTGATACCGCCAACCGTAAAAGATTAAAGGGTTTATTGCTATCGCTTGATCCTGCAACCAAACCTTTATGGGGCAAAATGAGTCCGCAGCAAATGGTGGAGCATATGGTGAGACAGATCGAATACTCCAACGGTAAAAGAGTAACTACCTGCGACCTGCCTGCTGAAGAAGCCGCCATCGCCAAAGAGAAATGGATATACACCGATGCGCAAATCCCCAGGAACCTGGCTTTAGGACCATTACCTGCTAATCTTTATCCCGATATGAAAGCGGCAATCAAGCAATTGATGGCGGAGCTGGAAGACTTTGACCTTTATTTTGAAGAACCTGATATGACCGCCATCCACGCCGGCTACGGTGCGATGGAATACAATGAATGGTTGATCTGGCATGGCAAACATTTTACACACCATTTAAAGCAGTTTGGTTTGCTGGATTGAGATAAACAAAAAACCCGGCGTATAACCGGGCTCCTTGCTTTTATTAATCACTATTTTGAATTTATTATTGATCTCCGTCTCCCTGTTGGAACACATTGCTAAAGGCGGTTCCGTCAGGATAGTAACCGGTGATGATCAGGTTGCCATTTTTCATATTGGTAATAGCTTTGCTGATATCGTCTGTATTGTTAACCGGTAGTTTGTTAATGCTGGTTATGATAGAGCCTACAGGGATCTGTGTATCATCAAACAATAATCCCGGACGAACCTGTGTTACCACCACACCCGAACGTACATGGAATTTTGCTTTTTGTTCGCTGGTAATCGGTTTAAAGCTCGCGCCCATTTTGTTGTACAGTTCTTCGGCTGATTTTGAAACTGCTGCGGTGCGGTTTAAATTACCAGCATCGGCTTTCAAAGTAACGCTTACATTCTTCTCATTATCACCGCGCAAAATGGTCAGGTCAATTTTATCACCTGGCTGCAGGCGGGCTACCGGTTCCTGCAGGTCTGATGATTCATAAACGCCTTTACCATCTACTTTGGTGATGATGTCGCCATGCTGTAACCCTGCTTGTGCAGCGCCGCTGCCAGGAGCTACCTGGTCAACATATAAACCTACGGTCCTGCTAATGTGCAATGCATCCGCGGCATCCTGATCAAGCTCTTTAAAGCTCACGCCTAAATAACCACGTTTAACTGCACCATATTTCTCTATGTCGTTCAATACTTTTTTAGCCAGGTTAATAGGGATAGCAAAACCATAACCTTCGTATGAGCCTGTATGCGAAGCGATGGCCGAGTTAATGCCTATCAGCTCGCCTTTAGTGTTTACTAAGGCACCTCCACTGTTGCCGGGGTTAATGGCCGCATCGGTCTGTATAAATGATTCGATACCTGTATTTAATTGTTTGCCGCCCTGGCGCTGTACACGCATATGGCCGAACGGAGTATCCTGTTCCTGGTCCTGGTTTTCACTTCCTATAATGCCTATGCCACGGCCTTTAGCGCTAACTATACCTGCAGTAACGGTAGAGGTAAGCCTGAAGGGATTACCTACAGCCAGTACCCATTCACCTACTTTAACCGCGTCAGAATTACCAAATTTTACGATAGGTAAATTGGTTGCGCTGATCTTTATAAGTGCCAGGTCGGTATTAGGGTCGGTGCCGATCACCTTGGCGGTGTAATGACGATGGTCATTAGTAGTAATTTCAATTTTGTCGGCCTTTTCAACCACGTGGTTGTTGGTTACGATATAGCCATCCGGAGAAATAATTACTCCCGAGCCGGAAGCCATTTGAGGCCCCTGTGGTGCTACACGGCCGCCAAACATATCTCCGAATAATTGCTGCATCTGATCCTGCCCGCTGCTTTGCTGGTTAGGATAGGTAGTACGGATATAAACTACGGCCGGGGTAACCTCGGCCGCCGCCACGGTAAGGTCCACTTCGCCTGCCGATGATACATTAGATGATGGTAATGGGTTGTTTGTAAAATAAACTTTCTGCTTATCCTCCAAGCTCATGTTACTGGCATACTTGTTCTCGATAATTTTGTAAGCACCTAATGCCAAAGCGCCGCCCAAAAATGCGGTGAGGATTGTTAAACCAAATTTTTTCATTTTCTCTTATCTGTTTTTTTTAATGGTTTGAAGCTACCATAAGTTATGCCGGCTTTCGTGTCAGCCTCATCGTAGTTTCATTTTTATGACTAATTTTTATTACTACGTTTAAATTGATTACACTTGGAGTGTCAAATTTAATACCATATAGACGTTAAATCCAATAATAAGTTATCAGGTTTTTTGTTAAATTTTGTTAAATTGACTAAACATACGGCTTAAATTTTGTTAGGGCTTCTTGTCCTTGCCAAAAATTACTTAAAAATTAAACAACGCAGGTGAAGATTAAGTTTTATAAATATCAGGGCGCAGGCAACGATTTTATTTTGGTTGATAACCGTAACAACGTGGTCGATCATCATGATCCTAAGCTGATAGCGCGCATTTGCGACCGCAGGTTTGGCATTGGCGGCGATGGTATGATGTTTTTGCAGAACAAAGCCGGCTATGATTTTGAGATGATCTACTACAATGCCGACGGGCAGCCCAGCAGCATGTGCGGTAACGGGGGCAGGTGCATCGTGGCGTTCGCTAAATTCCTGGGGATCATTGACAGCGAGGCTAATTTTTTGGCAGTAGACGGTGCGCATTATGCCAAAATTTCGGCAAGCGGTGATTGGGTGAGCCTGCAAATGATCGATGTGGATGAGATCAACCGCGATGCAGATGCCTATGTGCTGGATACCGGGTCACCGCATTACATTAAACAGGTAAGCGGATTAAAAGATAAAGATGTATATCACGATGGTCATGCCATCCGCAATAATGATACTTACAAAGCTAAAGGCATCAACGTAAATTTTGTAGAGCCTTTGAATGATGGCTACTTCGTGCGCACCTTTGAACGTGGCGTTGAGGACGAAACCTATGCCTGCGGAACCGGGGTAACCGCCGTAGCGCTGGCTATGGCCAAACATAACAACCAAACCGGGCAACTGAATACGCCCATCAAAGTATTGGGCGGCGATCTGAACATCCGCTTTGAAACCGACGGCAAGCACTTCAGCAATATCTTCCTCGAGGGACCTGCGGTGCAGGTGTTTGATGGAGAGGTGGATATTTAGTGATTAAACAGGTTTTTTATTCTTCAATTCGTTTTCTATTTCTTCAATAGTTGGCAAACTTCCTTTAAAATCCTCAGGAATTGCTTGCGTTAGTTCATACGCTGCTATCCCAATAGGCTTGTTTATATCCCGCAAAGCATATTCTGCTATTACTTTGTTGCGTTCTTTACATATTAAAATGCCAAGTGTTGGATTGTCATTTGCATGTTTAAGTATATCATCAATGGCACTGAGATAAAAATTCAACTTGCTTGCATGTTCTGGCATAAATTTGCCTGTCTTTAATTCAACCACTACATAACTCCTTAGTTTCAAGTGATAAAATAGCAAATCTATATAAAAGTCTTCCCCACCAACTTCCAAATGGTATTGCCTACCCACGTAACTAAATCCGGCTCCCAGTTCTAATAAGAATTTGGTTATATGATTTACCAAAGCATCTTCAAGGTCTTTCTCAAAATATTCTTCTGATAAATTTAAGAAGTCAAATTTATAAGGGTCTTTGAGCATTTCCTTAGCCAAATCACTTTGTGTTGCAGGTAATGTTTGATTGAAATTACTAATAGCTTTACCTTGCCTATGGTATAATCCATTTTCAATTTGATGAATCAAAACATTACGACTCCAACCATTTTCAAAGGTCTTCTCAACATAAAACAAACGCTCTTGGGAGCCTTTTATCCTATCCAATATCGTTACATTATGAGCCCAGGGGATTTGTGCAACTGCTGATTGCATAAATAGATCATTATGAATATGTGCAACCACTGGTTGCACAATTAAATTTGGGGATGGTTGTGCAGCAACATGCTGCACAAATTCGGGATATGCGTCAGCAAAAGTCCGCATATATTTAAGATTACGTTCAGAGACCCCCTTCATATCCGGAAAAGCCTTACGTAAATCGTTTGATAGCCGTTCAATAACTTTTGTTCCCCAACCTTCTGATTTTTGTTGCTGTAGTATAATACGGCCGATTTTCCAATATAATACCAGCAGGTGTTGATTAACAGAAATAGCCGCTTTTAACCTGGCTGTTTCTATTTCTGTCTTAATTTCAGCTATTACAGCTGCATAATTATTTTCTAAAATCATGTATTAGTATATGTAATAGTAAAATTAGTAAAAACGATAACTCCATCCTGGCATTTTTACCATATATATAAATTGGGTATCATATTGTAATGATTTTAATCCTTTATTGACATTGCCTTAAATTATGAACTACATAATGCAGGTGTTTGATGGAGAGATAGATATCTAAAAACAATTCAAAATTATTGTGGTTTAAAACCACATGGATAAGAAGATCAAACTTGTTCAGGGCGATATCACCAAACTACAGGTTGATGCCATAGTTAACGCGGCTAATACTTCACTATTGGGTGGCGGTGGTGTCGATGGTGCTATTCATCGCGCCGGTGGAAAAGCCATACTGGACGAATGTATTCAAATAAGAAATAAACAGGGTGGTTGCCAGGTTGGCGAAGCTGTGATCACCAGCGCCGGGAATATGCCGGCAAAATATGTGATCCATACGGTTGGCCCGGTTTGGAGCGAAAGTAAATCAGGCGCTTATGCATTGCTTGAAAATGCTTATCACAACAGCCTTGAACTGGCGGTTAAGCATCAAATAAAAACCATTGCCTTTCCCAATATCAGCACAGGTATTTATCATTTCCCGAAAGATAAAGCGGCCGAGATAGCCATCCGCACAGTAACTCATTTTTTATCAGAACATTCGCAAATAGACAAGGTGATATTTGTGTGTTTTGATGAGGAAAATTATGAGATCTATAAGAATATATTATCAGCGTAAACTGTTGGTAAGCATGTTGACAATTATTTAACACGAAACGCTTTTAATTAATTCAAATTCTGTTTAGGTTTGAATTTTTTTGTTGATGTAGCTTCTCTAAATTTTTACCTATAGAGGATGTTACGCGTCGACAGTTCAAAACCATGCCAGATCATTTATGCCGTTTGCCGGCATGAGTATCTGTCGTATGTGATTGAACCACATATAGTTCAGCTAAATCCCAACGGTGAATTTTCACTAACCTACCAACGACTTTTCTCTAACACCGCTAAGGAATTCAGTCAGTTCCTGGATGAGACCGACTTTAAACTGGTGAAGCTGCTGGAAGAGATGGAGCAGGGTAACATCATTAAAAAATTCTACAAAAAGCCTATACGTCCCTTTGAATTTTTTAGCAAGATATTTAATGAGCAGCTTTTTGATACCATCCGCCCGAAAATAGAAAAACGCATAGGGGAAGCCATGGCGCTTCTGTCCAACAAGCAGATTTATGCCATGAGCAAGGAAGGCTATCCTGCCGAGCGCAAGCTGCAGATCGCTGACGAGGCTGCTTCGGTATTGTTCCACTTCAGGCGTGACGATCACGAGATCAGGTATTTCCCTACCATCAAATACCAGAACATGCGTATCGAGTTCATGTTCAAAAATGCCGAGATCATTTGCAATCACCCGGCCTGGATGCTTTTGGATGACGTGCTTTATTATTTTGATAAGGAAATAGAAGGTAAAAAGCTTTTCCCTTTTTTGAGCAAAAGATACATTGCCATACCCCGTTCATCAGAGCAATCTTATTTTGAAAAGTTTGTAGCGCCGCTGATAGAAAAACATAACGTGTATGCCGAAGGCTTTACCATCAACACCGAAAAATATGAGGCCACGCCGGTGCTAAAACCTATTTATGTAGATGGCGGTACTTCGCAATTGCAGCTTTATTTTAAATATGCGGGTTATATTTTCCCCTATGGTGATGGGCGGCATGTTTCTGTAAGGATGGAGCGCAACGGGGATGATTACCTTTTCCATCGCATTAAACGTTCGGTTGTATGGGAAAAAAATAAGCTGACCTTTTTGGAAGAACTTGGACTGCAAACGGTATCTACCTTATTTCAGAATTTGGAGGTTAGCGGAAGCGAGGAGGATGCAGACCGCTCCTTCTCGGTATTTGAATGGCTCAACCAGCATCATGACGAATTACTGGCCGAAGGTTTCGAGATAGAACAACCAGAGGGTCAAAAACGCTATCTCTTCGGCAGCAGCAAGATAGACCTGGAGATAACTGAGAATAACGACTGGTTTGATATTTATGCCGTGGTTTATTTCGGGCAATATAAAATACCTTTCATTCAGCTCAAAAATCATATCCTCAACCACAAAAAGGAATTTACGCTGCCTAATGGTGAGATAGCGGTGATCCCCGAGAAATGGTTTTCACAATACGGCAATCTGCTGCATTTTTCGGAAGGCAGCGAGGGATTAAAACTACGCCGGCACCACATAGGCCTGGTAAATGAGCTGGCTGAGGGTGAACTTGCCGGGGTGACCATGAGTCGTAAATTGCAAAAGCTAACCGACTACGAGGAGATGGCTGATGTTGCCATGCCTGTTAACTTTAAAGGGAGCTTGCGGCCTTATCAGCAAGCCGGGTTTAACTGGTTCCACTTTTTACAGAATTATAACTTTGGAGGCTGCCTGGCGGATGACATGGGTTTGGGTAAAACCATACAGACCCTTGCCCTGCTGCAAAAACATAAAGAAGAAACGGAGGCGAACGGCAGTAAAAGCACCTCGCTTATCATTATGCCTACTTCGCTCATTTATAACTGGCTGAACGAGGCTAAAAAGTTTACACCTAAACTTCGCATGATGGTGCATACCGGGACGCTGCGTTATAAATCGCCGGAGGTATTTACCAATTATGATGTTGTAATCACCACTTATGGCATCACGCGTATCGATATCGGGCTGTTTAAAACCTATTTTTTCGATTATATTATTCTTGACGAAAGCCAGAATATCAAGAATCCTTCATCCAAATCCTACCAGTCGGTTAAGGAGTTGAAATCACGCTTTAAGCTCATACTGAGCGGTACACCCGTTGAAAATTCGGTGAATGACCTGTGGACGCAGATGTCGTTCATCAACCCTGGGTTACTGGGCGGCCAGCAGTTTTTTCAGAATGAATTTGTAACGCCGATAGAGAAGAAAAAGGACGAGGATAAGGCCCGCAAATTACAGGCATTAATAAAACCTTTCGTATTGCGCCGTACCAAGGAGCAGGTAGCGACCGAGCTGCCGCCAAAAACAGAGAACCTGTTTTACTGCAAAATGAGCGATGAGCAGGCCAGCGTTTATGAAAAGGTAAAATCAGAATACCGTAACGAGCTATTAAAAAGTCTGGAGGACGGCACCTTTGCCAAAACACAGATACAGGTTTTGCAGGGATTGATCAAATTAAGGCAAATTGCCAATCACCCATCAATGATCGATGCGGATTATGAGGGCGATTCGGGTAAGTTCGAGAACGTGGTGCATACCCTGGCCAACGTGTTAGATGGTGGGCATAAGGTGTTGGTATTTTCACAGTTTGTAAAACAGCTGACCATTTACCGGGATCATTTTGAGCGGGAAGGCATCCCTTATGTTTACCTGGATGGCAGCACACAAAATCGCGGCGACGTGGTAAAGCAGTTCCAGGAAGATGAAAAAACAAGGGTGTTCCTGATCTCGATAAAAGCCGGCGGCGTGGGGCTCAACCTCACCGAAGCTGACTATGTGTTTATCCTCGATCCATGGTGGAACCCGGCTGTGGAGCAGCAGGCTATTGACCGTACGCACCGCATAGGGCAAACCAAGAAAGTGTTTATCTATAAATTTATCACCAAAGACTCGGTTGAAGAAAAAATACTGGCCCTGCAGCATCGCAAATTAAAAGTAGCCCGGTCCCTCATTACCACCGAAGAAAGCTTTATTAAATCGCTGTCGGCTGATGATATTAAAAAGATCCTGGGCTAATCTACTTTTAAGGGGTCAGCTATCTTTCATCCCCGGTAAGTCAATCATACTGATCTCATCGTCCGGGTTTACTGCTCCGCTGGTGATCAATTTCAGCACTTCGTCGCACTTGCTCACTAACGAATACAGGTCGTTACATAAACCCATGTACGTGTACAGATCGTTTTGATCGAGATAACCTTTTTCTCCTTTTAGTAATTTATGCTGTTTAATAATGTTTCGTTCATTATGCTCGAGATCTTTTATTAGTTTGTTATAATATTGTTGGCAGGTCATATTTTCTTGATTGATAATCCTGTTATGGCTGATATAGCCATACTGTTTACACTTATTTCCTCACTGACAGGGGCATCAATGCATTTTGAGATGATGCGATAACATCATTTTTGAATGTGATTGCCGGTTGCATGGACCGAAATGATTTTTTAAAACGGGGCTGATCTTTAAAATAAAAGACGGTTGATTACAGGGGATAGTCTGTAGCTATTGCGTACAATTTATACATTAGGATGTACCCGGGGTTCATTTCCATGCAGCTTAATAAGCCGGCCGGCCTGATCAAATTCTTATGACGCAGCATTGCAGATAAGCATGCCGGCAGTCGGGTAAATATTGGTTGGGTGATGGAAAAAGCTTGCTTATTCCTGTTAAAACTACAATACCAAACAGGATTAAAACAAAAAACCGGGCAGCATTTTCAATGAGCCTGTGTAAAGATAGCCGGGTTTGATTAACGGTTGTTTTAGCTACTTTTTGAACTTTAAAAATGGCTTTAATTTTACGTTTAAAAAAAAAGCTATAATGCTTGCTTGAGCTAACTGTATTGTGTTGTACAAAAAACAAATTTGATACATGAATAAACAGGTATACCATTAATAATAGTACTACCTTTAATTTTACTCCATGATATTTTGTCGTCGACAGCATCAATTTCCTGAAATTTTGTAACCCGGGACTAAAAAATCCTGTATTCTGGCAAATTTATCAAAAATCTATCCGCAAAAACAAGCGATTAGATTGCTAAAATGATAAGAATATGTTATTAAATGTCCTTCATGATAATATTAAGGAAGTCACCAGGCAACTTGGGGCACTTATTTTATCGTATTCAGGATGTGTTATTGAACAAATGTATTTTTATATTGTATTAACCTTACTCAAAACCACACCATGAAAAAATTATCCCTTTTAACCCTGATGCTTTTTAGCGCTGTTTTTGTATTCGGCCAGGGTAAAAAAATTGCCATCTGCCATCCACCATCTGCTACGCAACAATTTGCAATGCTGGCTTCTGATAAAAAGTTTGTGATGTCACATGCTAACCCGCGTCCTTATCACTTTCAGAGTACTATTGGCAAAGCCGTAACCTACAAGACAGCTGACGGAAAAGATGCCGGTGCTTTTGAAATGAAGTCAAAAAAATCAACCAATAACTGGCTGCTGGTAATACACGAATGGTATGGCCTGAATGATTTTGTAAAACACGAATCGGAAAAAATATATAATGACCTGGGTAACGTGAACGTGCTTGATATTGATCTTTACGACGGAAAGGTAGCCACAAACAAAGAGGACGCCGGTAAATATATGCAGGCAGTTAAAGAGGACCGTGCGAAAGCTATTATAAATGGCGCTATTGCTTATGTTGGCACTCATGCACACATTGCAACCATTGGCTGGTGCTTTGGCGGCGGATGGAGTTTGCAGGCAAGTTTATTAGCCGGTAAACAGGATGTAGCTTGTGTAATGTATTACGGTATGCCCGAGCAGGATGTAAACAAACTAAAAACATTGAATGCCGATGTATTGGGCAATTTTGCCAGTAAAGATGCCTGGATCAACCCAAAAGTAGTCGCTAAATTTGAAGCAGATATGAAAGCAGCCGGAAAAAAACTGGATGCACATGAATATGACGCCGATCACGGTTTTTCTAATCCGAGCAACCCTATCTACAATAGCGAGGCTACTAAGGATGCATATGCACGTACAATAGCTTTCCTGAAGCCGAGGTTGAAGTGAAGTGTATTTCGGATTTCGAAATTTCGATTTCGAATTTAGAAAAATAAAATTTTGGTTTTTAACCGCCGGACAGGTCATTTCGAAATCGAAATTCCGAATTTCGAAATCATTCTTGTAACATTGCAGAAATTTTTACCTGTTTGACAGCTTCTGCTAAAAAAATATTTTCATACCTGCTTAAAGCTATCATACTGGTTTTAGCAGGTATATTTATTTATAACCGGCTAAACAATAATACCGATCTAAAGGAATTTGAAACTTTAATAAGCCACATCAGCCGGAACCAGGTAACTGTTACCATGTCCTTTGTGGTATTATTAATGGTGGTAAATTGGGTATTGGAATCGCTTAAATGGCAATACCTGAGCCAAAAACTGGCAAATATCACCACCTGGGAAGCCATCGAGGCTGTATTTTGTGGGTTAACATGGGCTATATTCACCCCAAACCGCATAGGCGAATACGGTGGGCGTGTAATGTATTTACCAAACCGTAAACGGATACACGGCATATTTGCCATGGCCGTAGGGTCATTCGGGCAAAATGTGATCACCAATGTAACCGGTCTGCTGGCATCATTGTGGTTTCTTTATTATTTTGAGATCATAACCAATACCTGGATCTATTTAGGAATAGTTGTCCTGGTTTTGTTGTTTCTGGTATTGCTGCTCATCTTTTATTTCAATATTAAATGGTTGGTTTTTCTGTTAGACAGGATATCGTTTCTGAAAAAATACCGCCGTTTTTTTGATATAATGGGCCGATATGTCAGTAGTGAACTGTTGATTGTAGTTGGCTATAGCCTGGCCCGGTTTTTTGTTTTCTCTTTCCAGTACTACCTGGTTATCCACTTGCTTTTGCCCGATCTGCATTTTTTTGAAATGATGATGACGGTGATCGTTTTTATATTTATCCAGTCGGCCATGCCTTCACTCGATCTGCTCGATATCGGCGTGCGTAGTTTTACGGCCGCCCATTTGTTTTTGTATATTACTAACCAGCAAATAGCTATTATTGCAGCGGTATCATCCATATGGCTTGTCAACCTGATCATACCGGCTGTTATTGGCTCAGTATTCGTTTTAAAACTCAGATTTTTTGATCGCACTTCATAGTACCATATCCCTGCTGCTCACCGGCTTGTACCTTTTTATACTGGTTTACCTGATAAAAGGATGGTCAGCATTGAAGCGCCCCAGGATCGGCGCTAACAGCCCCGTTACCAAAGTGACCATACTGATAGCTGCACGTAATGAGGAAGCCAGGATAAACTATACCATTGATGATCTGCTGGCGCAGGATTATCCAAAACATTTAACCGAGATCATTATTGTTGACGATCATTCCACTGACCGCACCGCGGATATTATCAGGAGTTACGCCGACAGGGGTATTAAATTATTGCAGCTTAATGAGGATAAACCACTCAACTCATATAAGAAAAAAGCCATTGCCCAGGCTATAAACCTTTCAGGCGGAGAACTGATGGTTGCAACCGATGCAGATTGCCGTATGGGTACAAAATGGTTATCGTCGATAGTTAACCATTTTGAATTGAGCGGTTCGGTCATGATCTCCTCGCCGGTAGCTTATTTTGAAGAAAAGAGCCTGTTTGAATATATGCAAACACTGGAATTCGCTTACCTGATAGGTATAGGTGCAGCCTTTATCGGAAACGGAAAAGCATCTACCTGTAACGGGGCTAACCTTGCTTATCGTAAAGATGTGTTTTATGAGGTGGGCGGGTTTAAGGGGATCGATGATCTGGCTTCAGGCGATGACGAATTGTTACTGCAAAAGGTGGCGGAACGTTTTCCCGGTCGTATCGGTTTCCTGAAATCAAGAGAGGCTGTAGTTTATACCCATGCCAAACATACATTGAATGAGTTTTTGCAGCAGCGCCGCCGCTGGGCATCCAAATCAACTAAATACAAGGATAAAAAAATAGTGGCGCTGGCGGTAGGTATTTGGCTTTTTAACCTGTCATTGCTGGTTAATGCAGGACTTGGATTTTACAATGTTTATTTTTTTAAACTGTTTGCCCTGCAGTTTTTTCTGAAATACTTCTTCGAGTTAGCTTTCCTGCTGCCTATCACCACATTTTTTAAACGGCCGGGGCTGGTGGGTCTACTGATATTGATCATCCCTGTTCACATCATCTATTTTGTTTATATCGGCATGATGGGCAATACCCGGAAATATGTCTGGAAGGGGCGTTTAGTGCGATAAACTTTGTTTTTGCACCTAAATAAGCGATATTTAGCCAACTGATCTCAACAACACTTGGCCGAACTAACTCCATCCCAACGCACCTGGAAATCATTTAAGCGGAATAAAATCGCCGTAGCGGGGCTTGTATTTATCCTGTTTTCGATCTTCGTAGCTATACTCGGTTATTTGATCATGCCCGATTCTACTCCGCTCGCCAATAATATGGCCATACAACTGAGCATCAAAAAGCCCGGCGCTACATTTACCATGCTGCGCATCCGTAAAAGCGAACCGGTTGACACCGTAAATATTTTCACTAAAATGCTGTATGGCCAGCCGGCCTTTTATAAGGATATACCAATCACCGGTTACCATTTCTCAAGAGATTCAATATATGCAGATGAATATATCGGCGATGAGGATAAACCTGTGAGCGTTTCATTCAGCATAGTGGAAGTGATCACCGGTAAAAAGTTACCTGACCTTGTAAATAAACATCCTGCTTTTGGCCCTGATTTAGTGAATTATAAGGAATTACAAGACCTTATAGTTTCGCAACAGATCGTCAAAAAAACCTTTTGGCTGGGCACTGATGTGTACGGGCGCGACTTATTAAGCCGGCTTATATTAGGTGCGCGGGTATCATTGGCGGTAGGTTTTATGTCGGTAATTATCAGCCTGCTGCTGGGTATCAGTATCGGATCAATTGCCGGTTATTTTGGAGGATGGATAGATGCCTCGTTAAGTTGGGTAATGAATATATTATGGGCCCTGCCGGCTTTGTTATTGGTAATTGCCATTTCATTTGCATTGGGGAAAGGTTTATGGGAAGTGTTTATTGCTGTCGGCCTGTCGATGTGGGTTGAGGTAGGCCGCTTAGTACGCGGACAGGTGTTAAGCTTAAAACAGGTAGAATTTATTGAAGCGGCCCGTTCAATGGGGTTTAATAATGTACGTATCATCCGGCATCATATTTTGCCGAATATCATCGGCCCTATATTAGTATTAGCATCGTCCAACTTTGCATCGGCCATATTACTGGAGGCGGGATTAAGCTTTTTGGGATTTGGGGCACAACCGCCTATGCCTACCTGGGGAAGCATGATAAAAGAACATTATGGCTATATTATTATGAATTCTGCTTATCTTGCCATACTACCGGGTTTGGCCATAATGCTGATGGTTTATGCCTTTAACCTGGTAACCGTAGGGTTGAGGGATGCATTTGATATAAAATCACAAAGTACAAGCATTTAAAATTTTTATTCCTTATTTTGGTCTGACTCTAAACCATAATGCAAAATATCGAGGAAATTACTGGTGAGGATGAGCTGATACGGTTGCTGCTTAAACGGCAATCAGAGTTAAACTCGTTACTTGAAGTTACCAGGGCCATCAACAAAAATATTTCGACACCTGTATTGATCCAGATGCTCGAGGTGATCATGCAGAATTATCTGCAGGTGGGCAAGCTGCGCTTTTTGATTGAGCATGAGGGAAGTTTTATTTGTATTTCGAGTTATGGCGGCGAGGTAGAAAGCACAAAGGCCCTGCACAATGCCTGCAAGCGGATGAAGACCAAATCTCCGGCACCTTTATCACTCCACGATGACCCCCTACTGAAAAATTACGACTACTTTATTCCTTTTCACCATAAAAGCAAAGCACTGGCTTATGCCCTGATCGGCGATTTTAATACGACCGATGAGATGCTGAACAATGATCTGAATTTTATACAGACATTGATCAATGTGATCGTTGTGGCATTGGAAAACAAGAAGCTTTTCCGCGAACGGATGGAGTCGGAGCGTTTTAAACGCGAAATGGAACTGGCCCAGGAAGTACAGAATATGCTGATCCCCCTAAGATTGCATAAGGAGCCGGGAGTGGAGATAGGCGCAAAATATTTTCCGCATCAAAATATCGGCGGCGATTATTTTGATTTTATGCGCATCAACGAGAATGAGTTTTTATGGTGCATTGCCGATGTTTCGGGCAAAGGAATCTCAGCCGCTTTGCTGATGGCAAATTTCCAGGCCAGTTTGCGTGCCTGGGCCGCGGTAGAGGAAGACCTGACCAATATTGTTGACCGCCTGAACCAAATTGTAGTTAAGAACACAAAAGGCGAGCGTTTCATCACCCTTTTTGTGGCAAAATATAACGAGCGCACCCGTAAACTGAATTTTATTAATGCAGGGCATAACCCATCTATATTATATTGCAACGGCGAGGCTGTACCGCTTAAATTAGGCACCACTATGATCGGTGCATTTGATGAGCTGCCCTTTTTAAACCAGGGAGAGGTTGATGTAGAACCCGGCAGCCTGATATTTAATTATACAGACGGCTTGATGGATTATGATATACCTACTCCAAAAATATGGGACGAGGATAAACTTCTGGATTTTGTGATCGATAACGGCGGTCTTTCGCCTGATAAATTTAACCAGACCCTGCTGGATCATTTGAACCTGATCATTAAAGGAAAGCCAATTGATGATATTACCTTGCTGACGATAAGAATTAGTTGATTGGGTTGAATAAGTTGATTGAGTTAAGTAAGTTGTCGTCAGCATCCAAACTTAATCAACCACTTAAACTCAATCCAACTCAATCAACTTAAAATAACCTTTCCACAATCCTTTTCACTATCATCCTATTGCCCTATTTTTGCCACTATGTTATTGGCAAGGTATCAGCATGAATTGATTGAAGCGGGATGTGATGAAGCGGGACGCGGCTGTCTTGCAGGTCCGGTGTTTGCGGCGGCTGTGATCCTTCCCCATGATTTTGATCATCCTTTACTGAATGATTCCAAGCAGTTATCCGAAGATGTAAGATATGCGCTTCGGGTTGAGGTTGAACAGCGGGCGCTGGCCTTCGCCGTTGCTATGGTTGATAATGTGGAAATAGACGCGATCAATATTTTGAATGCTTCTTTTTTGGCCATGCACCGGGCTATTGAGAAATTAGCCATCATCCCCCAGTTTTTAATCATCGACGGTAACCGCTTTAATAAATATCAGAAAACGCCCCATCAATGTATCGTAGAGGGCGACGGCAAATATTTCAGTATCGCTGCAGCTTCCATCCTGGCCAAAACCTACCGGGATGATTTTATGAAACAGATAGCAGCCGAGCATCCCGAATACGACTGGCACAGCAACAAAGGCTACCCGACCATTAAACACCGCAAGGCCGTTTTGGAGATGGGTTTTACACCTTACCATCGCCGCACCTTCAGGGTAAGTGATCCGCAGCTAAGTATTTTTTCGGAATAAACGTATCCCGGCATCTGTTCTTCAAGAGTTCATGTACAGCCCGAAAAATTTATCCTGATCTTAAACTATGCTCCTACGCTAAAGCTTAACGCAAGCGTAAGCTCACTCTGAGCGAAGGCTTTTCACCGGATTTGCCAGGGCCGCCCTGATTGCCTGGAAACTGATCGTAAATAAAGTGATTATTAGCGCCATAATGCCGGATAGGATAAACACACCCGGCCCAATGCTGATCCGGTAATCATATTGTTGAAGCCATCCCGTCATGAAATAAAGCGCCAGCGGTGCGGCAATTACACAACCGATCAACACCAGCACCATAAAGTCTTTGGACAGTAATAACCAGACACTGCCGATAGAGGCCCCTAAAACCTTACGGATGCCGATTTCCTTGGTACGTTGTTCGGCCATATATGCTGCCAGACCGAACAAGCCCAGGCAGGAGATCAGGATTGTTAGGCCTGCGAAAACACCAGCCAGCTTACCTACCAATAGTGCCTGTTTGAATTTATTGTCATAAGCTGCGTCGGCGAATTGATAATCGTATGGATAAGCAGGATTATATTTGTTAAATATGAGCGCCAGTTTTACTATCGCATCCTGCACATTCACACCAGGCTTAAGGCGGTAGATCACTGTTCCGGTCCAGGTAGGGTTATAAACAAACAAGGCGGGTTGTATTGCTGAAAAAGGTGAGCCGATGACCGTGTTCTTAACCACGCCGACGATCCGCACGGGATCTTTCGACAATTCGGTGGTCAGCATTTGCCCTACAGGGGTTTTCAGCCGCAATTTCCCGACAGCGGCTTCGTTGAGGATCACGTTGAGCGTATCACCGGGTGTTCCTGAAAATTCCCGCCCTTCTGCCATTTTAATGCCTGCGGTTCTGAAAAAATCCTCTGATACACTGGCAGCGTACATCGCAAGCGTTTCTCCCGCGTTTTTACCCGGCCACTTTAACAGGTTACAACCGGCCTGGAAATCAATCACCGGCACAGGGCTGGATGCCCTGGTGACGTTTGCTACCCATCCACTTTGTAATAAGTCATTTTTAAGGGCGGTATAATTGCGGTTAAGATCGGGCGTGACTGTGGTCATGACCAGTCTGTCGGCATCATAGCCCGTCGGTCTGCTTTTAACATGGCTTACCTGCTGGTAAATGATGATCGTACCGATGATCAATGCGATAGAACAGGTAAATTGAATAACCACCAGTATCTTACGCGGCAAGGCTGCCGCTTTACCAACCTGGAGTGTACCACGCAGTACTTTTACCGGGTTAAAGGAAGAAAGATAAAAAGCCGGCCTGCTCCCGGCCATCACACCGGTAAATAAAATAAACACCAGGAGTAATATCCAAAAAAGAGGTGCAGTGTACGGTATCTTCAGCGTGTTGCCGGTTAGAGAATTAAAAGTTGGTAATGACACCTGAACAATGGCAATAGCAAAAAGAGCGGCTATAAAGGTAATAAGGACAGATTCGGTAAGAAACTGGAAAATCAGGCTGGCCCGGTTTGAACCTATCGCTTTCCTCACGCCTACCTCTCTTGCCTTTTTCTCAGACCGTGCTGTAAACAAGTTAACAAAATTGATACAGGCGATCAGTAGTACCAGCGCACCGATAACACAAAACATGCGCACATAAACAATAAAACCCCCGGATACCTTTCCATTTTTGAATTCTGAATACAAGTGCCAGTTTTTTACCGGCTGCAAAACAATCTCGATTTTGTGGATAGGATCATGTCCCTTAAGCAGGTTTTTGATCTTTGGTGCAAATTGTTCCTCAGTTACCCCCGGCTTCAACTCAACGTACTGATTAGAGGGGTAATGTGTCCAGTCTGTTTTTGCAGCTTTTACCCATGGTTCTGTTTGCTCCCAGTAACTAAACGGAAGCAGGTAGCTGAACTGCAGCGTGGAATTATCGGGCACATTATCCATCAAACCGGCCACTTTTACATCATGCGCGTTATCTACCCTCATCACTTTACCAATCGGGTTATCGTTTCCAAACAAAGCTTTAGCACTGGATTGAGTAAGAATGATGGAATATGGTTCATTCAGCACGGTAGCGGGATTGCCTGATAGCAAATGAAACTGAAACATCTTTAAAAAGTCGCTTCCTACGATCATGCCCTGCTGGTAAAGCTTTTTATCTCCTACCACCAGGCTGTGCCTTGATGTCCAGCCTGTTTCAGCAACATATTTAACATCAGGGAAATTATTGCGCAGGGCGTCGGCCATTGGCAGGCAGCCGCCGTTTTGTGTTTGGATATCTCCATTTTGGTCAAAGTTCAGTTTGATCTGGTAAAGTTGTTTGTAGTTGGGAAGAAAACGATCGTAGGAATATTCGTGCAAGGCCCATAATGCGATCAGTAAGGTTACAGCTATCCCTGCTGCGAGTCCGGTAATATTAAGGGCGCTGTAAACTTTGTTACCTATCATATTGCGCCAGGCGATCTTTAAATAATTTCGAAACATAAAGCTGCGGTTTAATTTTTTATGTTTCGAAATTCCCGCCGAAAATCCGGTTGCGCGCCCCGAATTATAAAATGGTGCTTGTTTTAATTCATTTTTATAATCTACAGGATTTTTTTCCGTGACCTGTTTGAAGGCCCGGTTAAAGGTGGTTTTAGAGTTAAAGCCCGAGTCATAGGCAATGCCCAGTAAAGTGATATGATCGTTGGCCGGGTCCTGCATTTTTGCTATCATATCCCGTACACGGTATTCATTAATGAAATCAGCGAAGCTTTTTTTGAGCCCGTTATTTACGATATCAGATAAATCGTGACTCGTCAGGCTGAGTTTTGCCGCAAGCGAGCCGAGGCTTAATTCAGGGTCCAGGTAATACTTGTTTGCGGCAACTGTGTTCTTCAGCCAAATGCCTTGCTGCTTAATTGCTAATGATACTGGTTTTGAAATAACAGAGGTCTGTCTGACCAGCCCGGCTTGCGGCTTTAATATTGCTGCTGCTGCTATCCATATAATCATGACCGAAAAAAAACTGTAAACAGAACCATGAACAGGTAGCCCCAACTCTGAAACCAGCCAAAACACCCATAAAAATGCGGTTGCTGCTAATAAACGCTGCAACCACTGAAACTCAAGCAGAGAACGGTCCATCAAAACCGGCTGCAGTGCTTTGTAAAATCTTTGAATTAATTCATACGACCGGTACAAATACAGCATGACCGAGCCGAAGATTATTATTTGCAAAAAAGGTGAGGGAGCCAGCCATAGCAGTAAAGGGCTTAAATGCAGCAGATCTTGCCACCTGAATTGACTTTGTGGCTGCGTGATCTTTCGAACGTAGAAATAAAGCAGCGGGCCTACAGCCAGCAACAATTGCGCGGGTATATTGATGTGCAATACCCGCAACATCCATAGGATCATAACCAGCAGTGCCAGTGCAAGAAAACGGTTCGCATTGCGGTTGATACTTTTTATGAACCACAACCACAAACAAAACACCCAACCGGTAAAGATCATCCCGAAAACGAGGAGATCATAAAGGGTGATATGAAAAGTATATGTACTCAAGTGTTTTAAAGGATGCAATTTGTGTTCCAAATGTATAACATTTTGAACATCAGTTCCTTGCGGGTGAAAGGTTATCGTTGTCTGTAACGAAGCCGGACACGGGCTGTCCGGTTATGAATGGAATTTATCAGGGAAAACAATACTTTCCGAGCTAAGGTCCGGAAAGTATTAATTAAATAATTTAGTTTTTATTCTGAGCGAAGACTTTTGACCGGGTTAGCCAGTGCTGCTTTGATAGCCTGGAAACTGATCGTCAGCATTGCGATCAATAACGACAGGATACCGGTACATGCAAACATCCACCAGGAAATGGTAATCCGGTATTCATAACTCAGCAGCCATTTGTGCATAATATACCAGGCCACGGGTGAGGCAATAACAAATGAAATGATGATCAGCTTTAAAAATTCTCCCGAAAATAAGCCCACAACACTGGCTGCCCCAGCGCCAAGGACTTTACGTATCCCGATCTCTTTAACGCGGTTTTCAACCATGTAGGTTACCAATCCGAATAGTCCGAGACAGGAAATAAAGATGGCAAGCCCGGCAAACAAGCCGGCAAGCGTACCTTCGCGTTGCTCATCGGCGAATTTTAGCGCATACTCTTTGTCGTAATAATGTATGTCAAAGGGATAATTCGGGTTATACTTTTTAAATATTTTTTCTGTTTTAGCAACGCTTTCGGTAATGCGTTTATGTGGGTCGAGCCTGAAATTGATCACGTCAAAAGGAAACACCGGTCCCATGATCAACATCGGATGTATGGGAGCATACGGACTCTCTAAGATAAAATCCCTGACCACGCCCACCACATGTAAGGTTTTTCCATTGCCTTTAACGATCGTTCCTATCGGGTATTTTAGGTGCATCATTTTGAGCGCAGTTTCATTAAGCAACAGGGCGGTTGAATCAGTGGGATAATCTTTCAGGTTAATGTCCCGTCCTTGCAAAACGGATAGGCGCATGGTCTTTGAAAAATCATCATCGGCGCTATAAAGATTAAATATGGTCTTTTGGTCATTCGCATCACTTCCCGGCCAGGTATATCCACTGCTGTTCGACCACAGTTCCGTCATCGGTCCGCTGGTAGCAGTTATCGTAGTTGCAGCCCCGCTATTTAACAGATCATGCCTGATCAGCCGGTATTGTTTACCCACTTCTCCGGTCATGTATACGAAGGCAAGATTATTTCTCGAATAACCGGCATCGCGATTTTCCGCATATTTAATCTGCCCTTCCACAATAATTGTACAAATCATAAAGACGATCGCGAAAGTAAATTGCACGACAACCAGGACCTTCCGCGGCGTAACCAATGCCCTGATGGGTTGGAGAGTGCCTTTGAGCACTTTTACCGGTTTGAATGAGGACAGCAAAAATGCAGGATAAGCGCCAGCAGCAATCCCCGCGAATAAGATAAAGATTATCAAGTACAAATAATATAAAGGGTCATTGTATTTGATCGTCAAATTTTCGTTAATAGCCAGGTTGAATGTCGGCAATACCAGCAGGACAATGATCGCGGCGATGAGACCTGCTGCAAAAGCGAGCAGAATACCTTCGCCGATGAATTGGATAACAAGCATATGTTTTTGTGCGCCGACTACTTTGCGGATTCCCACTTCTTTAGCGCGTTTCTCACTGCGCGCGGTGCTCAGGTTAATAAAGTTGATACAGGCGATCAGCAAGATAAATATCGCGATGATAATGAACATCCGAACCTCTTTGATTCTGCCGGCGACATAATTTCCGTTCTCCACGCTGGAATAGAGCCAGGCATCTTTGTAAGGCTGGGCAAAAACATGCATTACATTGTCCGGTTTGGTATGTTTGATCAGGATATCGCTTACCTTACTGTTGAAAGCTTTTAGTGACGCACCCGGTTTTAACAGGGCATAGGTATAAACCGAATTGTTGTTCCAGTCATTATCATTCCAACCAAGCTTGACGGCATATGACCAGGGAACCAGGTATTCAAAATCAAAGCTGGTGTTGCCTGGTAAGTCTTTTAAAATGCCCGTCACAATTGCGTAATTCACACTGTCCAACTTCACTATTTTTCCAAGCGCGTCCTGATTGCCGAACAACTTTTTGGCCAGGTGCTGCGTCAGCACAATATTGTTTACGCTATCCAGTGCTGTGGCTGTATTTCCTTCCAGCATCTGGAAATCGAAAAGTTGAAGAAACCTGGAGTCAACCAAATTACCCAGCGCACCGAAATGTTTATCGCCATTAGATATTAAAAAATGTGCGTTTCTGACCCTAACAGATTCTTCGACTTCCGGGTAATCATTTTTAATAGCCGGTGCCATAGGCTTAGGAGTATATACCCCTAAGCCAAAATCCCCATTGTTAAGTTTGGCGCGGCCGTTCATGAGATAAATTCGGTCGATATTGGTAAAAAAGCGGTCGTGCCCGATCTCATCCTGTACCCATAGGAAAATAAGGATGGCGCTGGTCATCCCGACCGCAAGTCCCGCTATGTTAATAAACGAATACAGTTTATTCTTTGCCATGTTGCGGAATGCGATTTTCACATAATTTTTAAACATATAGCTGCGGTTTAATTTCTCAGAAGACCACATCTGAGTGGCTTCCTGGCTCGAAATTATCGCGATAGAACGGGAATAAGGTCTCAAAGTGCAATATGGGCGCTCTTTTTTCAGCCTGCTCTTATATTCTGCCGGACTTTTCCCGGTCATCTGCCGGAAAGTACGGTTAAAGGTAGATTTGGAATTGAAACCAGCATCCATAGCGATCCCCAAAAGGGTGATCCGGTCATAAGCCGGGTCCAGCATTTTCCGGGTCACCTCCCGGATACGGTATTCATTAATAAAATCATTAAAGCTTTTTCCAAATGCTGTATTAATTATCCTGGAAAGTTCATTAGGATTAAGATCCAGTGTTTCCGCCAGGGATCGTAAATTGAGATCAGGGTCCTGGTAAAATAGATTCACTTCCATCGCTTTCTTCAGCCAAATGCCTTGCTGCTTAATTGCTGAGGATACTGGTTTTGAAATAACAGAGGTTTGTTTGATCAGCCCGGCTTGCGGCTTTAATATGGCCGCTGCTGCCATCCATATGATCATGACCGCAAAAAAACTGTAAACAGAACCATGAATAGGTAGTCCCAACTCCGAAAACAGCCAAAATATCCATAAAAATGCGGTAGCTGCTAATAAACGCTGCAGCCACTGAAACTCGAGCAGAGAACGGTCCATCAAAACCAGCTGCAGTGCTTTGTAAAATCTTTGAATTAATTCATATGACCGGTACAAATACAGCATAACCGAGCTGAAGATCATTATCTGCAAAAAAGGTGAAGGGACAAGCCATAGTGATAAAGGGCTTAAATGCAGCAGATCTTGCCACCTGAATTGACTTTGGGGCTGCGTGATCTTTCGAACGTAGAAATAAAGCAGCGGGCCTACAGCCAGCAGCAATTGTGTAGGCATAGTGATGTGCAATACCCGTAACATCCATAGGATCATAACCAGCAGTGCCAGCGCAAGAAAACGGTTTGCATTGCGGTTGATACTTTTTATGAACCACAACCACAAACAAAACACCCAGCCGGTAAAGATCATCCCGAAAACGAGGAGATCATAAAGGGTAATATGAAAAGTATATGAACTCAAGTGATTATTTTACTTCAATCCCTGTTCCAAATCCTTAACGTGCTGACAGATAGTAAATAGCATTTTATTTTTGGCGTTTTATTGTAATAAAACCGAACATTTGGCCGTTCGGTTTTGAATCAACCACACTTATCCCTGTTCAGATGGTTCAATTTGGTTATACCGCAGCTAAGTATTTTCTAATGATGCTTTGATTAGGGACTTATGGTTTTTACATTTGTTGAAACCTCAAAATCCACTTGAAGATACTCATTTTAACACATCGTGTCCCGTTCCCTCAAAATGGAGGCTACCCCATTGTGGTTTGTAATACCATCAAGGGGCTGGTTGATTTGGGGCACGAAGTTTCATTGGTGTCGCTCAACGCCAAAAAGCATCTTCATGAATCGGAAGAAAAAGATGAATTGCTGGAAAAGATCAATTACCGGGTTTATGATATAGATGCCAGCATATCGCTGTTTGATGGCTTGCGTGATATCTTCAGCAAAAGCACTTATAATATCGAACGCTACTATGATGAGGAGTTTGAAAAGCTGCTGATACGTACGGTAAAAAATGTTAATTACGATATTATACAGTTTGAAGGCCTGTTTGTAGCGCCTTATGTGGATTCAGTCCGTAAAGCCTGCTTATCCAAACTGGTTTACCGCACGCATAATATTGAGCACCAGATATGGGAGATGCTGGCTGAGCAAAAAAGTGACCCCTTCAAAAAATTTTACCTGCGGCTGATGGCCAAACGGATAAAAAAATACGAGATACAGCAGATCAATAAATTTAACGCCATCACCGTTTTTACCGGGCAGGACAGAAATACCATTTTGTATTATGGCACAACAGTACCTGTTGAAATAGTGCCTGTAGGGATTGACCTGTCGCACTATCACCCCGATTTTTCAAAGACGGAGTTCCCCAGCCTGTTTTTTTTAGGCTCGCTCGACTGGATGCCGAACCGCGAAGGAATAGAGTGGTTTTTGCAGACCTTCCATAACGAGCTGGTGAATGACGAATTGCGCGTGCGTTTTTACGTAGCCGGAAATGATATCCCCGAGGAGTTTGACGATTACGAAGAAATGGGCAAAATATACATTCAAGGCGAGGTAGACGACGGGCTGGAGTTTGTGAACAGTAAATCCATCATGATCGTTCCGCTTTTATCGGGCGGTGGCATGCGGGTTAAGATAGTAGAGGGCATGGCCATGCAGAAATGTATCATCTCAACTTCGCTGGGTGCAGAAGGGATCAACTATAAGAACGGTGTAAATATACTGATAGCCAATAACCGCGATGAATTTTTTAAAGCGATAAGGCGCTGTATAGCTGATGAGGATTACTGTAAGGCAGTTGGCGTAAATGCCCGCAAGCTGATAGAGGAGCAGCACGATCAGAAGAAAATGACCGGTATTTTGATGGAGGTATACCAGTCTTTGTTATAGAATTGTTGAAGGGGTTGTAAAAGTTGAAGTAGTTGTAGAGGTTATAAAAATTTGAGAAGTTGAGGGCTGGTCACAACCCATTTAATTACTACAACTATTACAACCTTTTTAACCAATACAACCCTTACAACCTAAATCAAATTATTACTTTTGCGGCCAATTAGTTTCTTATGAAAAATACGGCTTTAACGGATAAACACATTGAATTGGGTGCCAAAATGGTGCCTTTTGCAGGCTATAATATGCCGGTGCAATACGCGGGGATCAATGCTGAGCACGAAACTGTTCGCAAGGGTGTGGGGGTTTTTGATGTAAGCCATATGGGCGAGTTTATTCTGAAAGGCGATAAGGCGCTCGACCTGATACAGCGCGTAGCCAGTAATGATGCCTCCAAACTGTACGATGGCAAAGTGCAGTATTCCTGCCTTCCAAATGAAGATGGCGGCATTGTGGATGACCTGCTGGTTTACCGCATAGACGAGAAAACCTATATGCTGGTGGTTAATGCCTCCAATATTGAAAAAGACTGGAACTGGATATCTAAATATAATACCGAAGGCGCTGAAATGAAGGACATATCGGACCGTACTTCACTGCTTGCTGTACAAGGCCCAAAGGCTGCCGAAGCACTGCAAAGCCTGACTGATATCAACCTGGGATCAATGGAATATTATACTTTCACCAAGGGAAAGTTTGCCGGGATCGACAATGTACTCTTATCTGCAACAGGCTACACCGGTGCAGGTGGATTTGAGATCTATGTAGATAACAAGGATGCCGAAAAAGTTTGGAATGCGATTTTTGAAGCTGGTAAAGCTTTTGGCATTAAGCCAATTGGTTTGGGCGCGCGTGATACCTTGCGTTTGGAAATGGGATTCTGCCTGTACGGAAATGATATTGACGATGCCACTTCGCCATTGGAAGCCGGGCTGGGCTGGGTAACCAAGTTCAATAAAGATTTCACTAATTCAGCAGAGCTACAGCAGCAAAAGGTGGACGGTGTAAAACGCAAGCTGGTAGGTTTTGAAATGATTGACCGTGGCATACCGCGCCATGATTATGAGATAGTAGATGCTGATGGTAACACCATTGGCAAAGTAACCTCGGGCACGCAATCGCCTTCATTGCAAAAGGCCATCGGTATGGGTTATGTAAACACCGGGTTTGCCAAAGAGGGAGCAGAGATATTTATCAATATCCGCGATAATAAGATCAGGGCGAAAATTGTAAAACCGCCTTTTTATAAATAGTCATTAGTTGATTAGTCACTGGTCATTGGTATTACATGGCTAATGACTAGTGACCAATGACCAATGACAAATACCCAATGACCAATCATCTACACGTTTGCCTGAGCCCTTCCTTGTTACCACTTTATAATGTAGAAGAATACATTGTAGTGATCGTCGATATTTTCAGGGCAACATCATCTATTTGTTATGGTATTGATAACGGTGCTGAAGCGATCATCCCGGTAGCTGAGGTAGATGAATGCCTGGCGTATCACGATAAAGAAACCGGCTACTTGCTTGCCGCCGAGCGGAATGGAGAAGTGGTAGAAGGATTTGATTTTGGTAATTCGCCTTTCTCCTACACCAAAGAAAAAGTAGCCGGGAAAACGATTGTGCTTACCACTACCAATGGCACCCAGGCGCTTCATTTGTCGCGCAAAGCAAAAAAAGTGGTGATAGGCTCGTTCCTGAACCTGACCGCCTTGTGTGATTGGCTGAAAACGCAAAATGAAAACATTCTGTTGGTTTGTGCCGGGTGGAAAAATAACTTCAACCTGGAGGACACCCTGTTTTCTGGTGCGGTGGTGGATCAGCTAAAAACAGGCAACTATAAAACAGATGACCCGGCTATTGCTGCCGATGACTTATACCAATTAGGCAAGGACAACCTTAACGCTTACCTTGCTAAAACCTCTCACAGCGAACGCCTCAAAAAGCTGGGCATCGAAGCCGATATTGCTTTTTGTTTGAATGTAGATATCACAACGGCGATACCTGTTTTAGAGGGAGAGCGATTGGTTAAATTGCAGTTATAATTTAGTAGCAGTTGCAGTAAGCAGTAGCACTTTAATTATTCTTTTTAACTGCTACTGTCACCTGCCACTGCTACTATTATTTCAGCTTCTCATTATTCCTGTGCCTGTCCATATCACGGATACTTTTCTTTTGCAGGTTTTTTTCAAAAGCTTCAGTTAGGTTGATGCCGGTTTGGTTAGCCAGGCAGATCAATACAAAAAGCACATCGGCCATTTCATCGGCCAGGTTTACTTCGGTATCTGATTTTTTGAAGGATTGTTCGCCATATTGCCGGGCCATAATGCGGGCTACCTCGCCCACTTCTTCCATTAAAATGGCGGTGTTGGTCAACTCATTAAAATACCGGATGCCCGTTGTTTTTATCCAGTTATCGACTGTAGTTTGTGCTTCTTGAATCGTCATCCTTTTTAAGTTGCAGTAGCAGTAGCACGAGCAGTAATTACTGCTACTTTAGGGTGCCACTGCCACTAATTAATGATTGTCTTTGTCCTTAGTGTCCATAATTATAGTAACCGGCCCGTCATTTAATAAGCTGATCTTCATATCGGCACCAAATATTCCTGTCTCTATTTTTTTGCCGGTGAGTTCCTGAAGTGTTTTGATCATTTGTTCGTACATCGGGATGGCTTTATCTGGCCGGGCAGCGCGGGTAAAACCGGGGCGGTTACCTTTTTTGGTGGAGGCAAAAAGTGTGAACTGTGAGATCAGCAATATATCTCCATTTACATCTGCCAGCGACTTGTTCATCAGGCCATTTTCATCGCCAAAAACCCGCATTGTCGTTATCTTTTGGGCCAGCCATTGCAGGTCATCGTCCGTATCCGCATCCTCGATACCCAGCAAAACCAAAAAGCCGTTTTTGATCTCGCCGGTTACTTTTCCGTCGACTGTGCAACTAGCTTGGGTGACACGTTGTAATACTGCTCGCATGTTATAGAATCAAGAGTCAAGAATAAAGAATCAAGAGCCATAAAGCAAGAAGATTTTTCTTTATTTTATCCTGGATCTTGACTCTTTATTCTTGGTTCTGCTATGCCCTAGTATCATTCCCATGATAAATACTCAGATAGCTTTCATAGCGGGATAATTCTATTTCGCCGTTTTCGACTGCTTTTATTACAGCGCAGCCGGGCTCGCTGATATGGCGACAGCTGTTGAAGCGGCATTGATTGAGCAGGGCACGCATTTCGGGGAAGAAATGGCTCAGCTCATTTTTCTCAATGTCGATCACGCCTAACTCGCGGATGCCGGGGGTATCGATGATGTATCCGCCTTGCGGCAATTCAAACATTTCGGCAAAAGTAGTGGTGTGTACGCCTTTATCCTTCCATTCGGAGATCTCGGTGGTCCGTAACTTCATGTCGGGT
>JBEHXM010000058.1:0-30051 GCA_048498695.1 Bacteroidota bacterium | reverse complement strand
CTGTAGTGCCGGCCCGGCCCCATTTTTAGCCAAAACTGCTGATTTCCGGTTAAGATTTAATGCAAGACAAGTACCACTTGCGGCAAATGCAGCTTCGCCTGGCAAGGCTTTCGCCGGATTGTCAGAAGCCAGCCAATGCTCACCGCCGTCTTTAGTCTGCATCAAAACAAATTGGCCATTGATAGGGTCGCCAAGTACATAGCCGGTTTGTTTATCGGTAAACTCCATTGCGTCAAAAAAATATGCGGTATCAGCATTCTTATATTTTACCTGCCAGTTGGCGCCGCCATCAGTTGTTTTCAGGATCAATGCCGGCGTGCCTGAACTCATGATGATGGCTTCCTTGTCAGAAAATGCTTCAATATCCCTGAAATCAGATTTTTCAAATCCTTTTACCTGCTGCCAGTTCCAGGTTTTGCCGCCATTAGTTGTGATAGCTATATTTCCTTTACTACCACTTATCCAGGCAACATTATCATCTACAACTGATAGTCCGCGTATACTTGTTGATTTGCCTTGCTGCAATACTTCGATATGCTGTGCAAGTAATATGACCGGGACAAATAAAAAAGACAGGATAACTACAACACGCTTCGACATCATACAATGATTAGGTAGCCTAAGTTAGCCTTTATACCCCTTTTTGCAAAGCGTGCAGATTTTAATATTTATTTTCAGCAATATGATCGAAACGATTATATTTGCAGCCTTGTTGTCAGAGGCTGCCGGATGATTAGTCGCATTATTGAATTTAATATTCAAATTCCGACTTCGAAATTCCGGCTTCCGACTTCAAAAAGCCCGGATGGCGAAATTGGTAAACGTTGCGGTCTCAGAAGCCGTTGAGAATTGTCTCTTGAGAGTTCGAGTCTCTCTTCGGGCACCATCTTTTAGATATGAGATGTGAGATTTTAGATATGAGATATTTGTTTTATCTCTATTCTCAAATCTAATATCTCATATTTTTTTATGCCCGGGTGGCGAAATTGGTAGACGCACCATCTTGAGGGGGTGGCATTCGCAAGGATGTACGAGTTCGAATCTCGTTCCGGGCACCGAAAATCAATTATACGTCTCAGGAACGCGCTTTTATGACAATGCGGAAAGTCGATTCTGAAAACGATTTTTAATTAATATCAAACCTTATCAAATTATGAAAAAGATCATTTATGTGCTAATAGCGCTGGGAATTACATTCGCATCCTGTTCAAAAAAGAATTCAATAAATCCACAGTATAAACTTGATACAGATAAAATAACTATGGCATATGATGATACTCATCAATTTCAAGTTAATTCAAATGATCCTAATGAGGTTTGGAAGTCTAGTGATGAAACTGTAGGAACTGTTTCTTCAACTGGATATTTTACAGCCAAAAAAATTGGGAAATCTACTGTATCAGTTTCTGGAAATGGGTTTAATTTAAGCGCATTGGTAACAATTGCACCGGAGAGTAATCTCTGCCAAGAGCCCTTCTACTTAGATGGTTCATCAAAATCAACTGTTAAGTCTAAAGAAAACAGAGCTTTGGTATCAGAAAGCGAGACAGCGCTGTTATATACAGGTGAAAACTCAAAAGTAAGGTATGTTGAATACATTTTTGACACCGATGAAATGACCGGCGCAGCACTCTTATTGCAAAATACAGCTGATGTAGTAAATGAATCAATGACATTTTTTAAAGAAAGATATACTTTGATTGGCGCTCAAAACGACGTGATATTTTTTACGGATAATAAAAATACAGTCATTGGCCTAACTATCGACGATGTTCTTGGTTATGTCGCTATTTATTTGAAAGGAACAGCCTCTGATTTGTCAGTAATAAAAACAAAAAATATTGCCGTCTTAAACCAATTGAAAATAAGCATTAAAAATAGATCGGGAGTATCTCATTATTAAGCAATGCCAAACAAGCAATTATGAGCAAAGCAGCTTTTTCTATGAAAATAGTTGCCAGGTGATGATTCATCTCTCGTTCCGGGCACTCCTTTTAAGCAGCAGCTTTATATTCATGCTCATAATACCATTGCAGAATATACACGGCATCACTCCACGATAATTTTCCATCTGATACCACTTCCGAAATCAGGATAGACAGGTTATGCAGAAAAGCACTCTTAATATTGCCATCAAGCCCTTGTAATACCTTGATCGCACAGGCTGTAATTTCATTGGGATCTGTCAGTGCGCTGCAACTGTCGGTCAGTTTTAATTCTGTTAATATGGCCGGCAATTTGGCACGCAATAAGTCTTTTATTTTGTCGTCAGTATCACCTGGGATCAATGCTGTTAACACGTCTGCTATTGGTGAATCAGTGAAGTTTTTGATGTTTTCAGTGACCAGGACGCCAATATGCACCGCGGTTTTCAGTTCGGCGGGGATGCCTTGAAATAATGATTTGATTTGCTGCCAGATCCTGGCCAGGAAAGTTTGTAAGCTCACAGTTTAATTTTTAATGGTTAATGGAATTGTTATTTGTCAGGTAAGGTTTTATCGGCTTCGGGGCGGCTCTTTCAGATTTGATATCAATCACCTGCTGCTGTAGTATTGAAACCGAACTTTCCAATACTTTTAGCCTGATATCGTTCACCCGGTTTTGAGTTTCCTGGGTGATCTTGATCTCATGGATATCAAACTTCAGCTGCAGGTAACTCGTCATTACCGATGCTACAATGCTAGCGGTGCTAATGATGGTTACCAACAGGTTTTTTACCGTGATACCTTTTAATTCTCGGTGTTCAATGGTTGTCATTTTATATAGGAATTGATTGGCCGATAGAGTTATAAATTAGTGGCCGTTATATTTTATATTTTTATATTATTGTAAAACTTTATGCTCAATTTGAATAATTTCTATATTCAGATCCTGGCCCTCCGGATGAAAGTTTTAGATAGCGTATTAAAAAGAGAAAACAACAATTTTGACCTGGTAAGGCTTTTAGCCGCGCTAATGGTGGTGTTTTTCCATACGTTTTACTTATTTAAAAGTGATCACCCCCAAACACATACCATCGCTTTAATGCAGGGGCAGTCATTAGGCGGGATAGCTGTATACATCTTTTTCTTTTTGAGTGGAATGTTTATTACCTCGAGCTTTATTGGCTTAAAAAGTAACTATGCATTTGTGATCATGCGCGTATTCAGGATATGGCCGGCATTAATTGTTTGCATAGTGTTTGCCGTTTTTATAGCCGGCCCTTTGGTTTCAACGCACTCCATAAAAGAGTACTTTGCTTTAAGGGGTACGTGGGATTACCTGGTTCATGGCGTTTTACTTTATCATGTACGATTCACACTTCCGGGGGTTTTTGAGTTTAATTACTATCCATCTGCAGTTAACGGGTCGATATGGACATTGCCCATTGAGATCGTATGCTATTTTATGGTATGGCTTTTTGGAATAGCAGGTGTTTTTTTAAAAATAAAATAGTTTCAGTTTTAGCTTATTCTCTAATTATTGCTTTATATATCCTCAACTTCAAATCAATTAGAGATTTTTTAAATACTCCTTTCCCATTTTTTGTTGCCGGGAGTTTGTTTTATATGTTCCGGAAAAACATCCTTATAGATTACAGGATAGCTATAGCGCTGGTAATTATTTATGTCGTTTTTTTTAAAGTGTTTTTACTGTACATAGCTCTGATGTATTTGGTCCTTGTATTAGGATCTTCCAATATTTTAAGAAAATTAAATTACCGGGCGACTATTCTTATGGCATTTACATTTATGCTTTTTTAGTGCAGCAGTTAGTGGCCTATTATGATCCTGCCATATCTCCATATAAAAGCCTGCTTTTAACCGTGCCTTTTACAGTTTTATTAGCATTGTTATCCTGGCATTTTATTGAGCGGCCTCCATTCAACTGGCAAGGAAAATAACGGGTCGCATACGTCAAGCAGAACCAATTGCCCTTTCTTAGGAAAGAAATAAGCTTCGTTCTTCCAGCCGGCGTTTTTTAAGCGTATCGCTAACTATTTTCCGGCCCGTGTGCGGATCGGTTATTTTGTCCCACACCAGCAGTTGGTCGGCAGCACCACGGTAATCCATTTCATTCAGCTTTTTAAGTAGTGTCGAGCTTTTGAGGACATGGGTGCCTTCATTGTAGGCAAAGGACAAGCGCATCAAATTGGTTTTGGCTAAGCGGCACCCGGACATATTCATTTCCATCCTGCCCGGCTGCTAATTGTAATTGCGCCTGTATGTAACCTAACGACAAATTACCGGAGCCTATGCAGTCGTCTTCTGTGTCGTATAAATAAATTTTGTAGCTCATTGATTTAGATATGAGATGTTAGAATTGAGATTTGAGACAGGATTGCCTCGCTGTGTTTATTATGCCGATTGGCATATTTCAAAGGTCGGCATAAGTTTTTATTAAAGTGGTGACAGTGTTTTGTCAGTATTATTGTGGGATTACACCGATTATTATTTCGATTACACCGATCGTTGTATGATCGTTTGGTATATTCAAATATCGGGAGAATGTTTTGTTAAAGTGGTGACAGTGTTTTGTCAGTAGTATTCGGGGATTACATCGATTATGATTTTGATTACACCGATCGTTGTATGATCGTTTGATATAGTCAAATATCGGGAGAATGTTTTATTAAAGTGGTGACAGTGTTTTGTCAGTTGATTAATTCTTCGTTTCTTTTCGCAATTTCATCATTTGAACAAGCAGCAGAGTGGTTAACCCAAGGAAAATCGAAAACCCAATTCCGGAGCAAATGATCTTCCATAACTGGTGGCTATCAAATGATTTTATAAATATGGAGAAGGCGAACAATGTCATGGCCATGTTCGTCCAGAAGATGAATCGCGCTTGTTTTAGTTTTTGCTTGGCGTCGCTTACTTCCATCAACCAAACTTAAGAAAATCCCTGTTATCAATCAATTGGCTTCAGTATCCTGTTCCATCTAACTTTATGAAAAAAATCCTGTGTTGAGTCGGTACTAAAGAAAGTGATCATCGCTTTGCCCACGATATGATCTTCAGGTACGTAGCCCCAAAAACGGCAGTCGAGCGAATTGTGACGGTTGTCGCCCATCATCCAATAGTAGTTCATTTTAAAGGTGTAGGAGGTGGCTTCTTTACCGTTGATCATTATGTTTTTGCCGTTGATTTCTACCTTATTGTTTTCATACAACTCTATTGCACGGCGGTATAAGGCCATGGTGGAATCGTTAAGTTGTACGGTATATCCTTTTTTGGGTAAAACAAGCGGCCCGAAATTGTCCTGGTTCCATTTGAATTTTTCATTATGCGGGAAGATCATAGGATCATATTTTCCGGCAGTTTCATATACCGGGGTAACACTTTTAATATTAGAATATCCTTTTAAAACAGGAACGTTTTTGTAGGGTATGGTCACGGCAGACTGATCTGTTTCAGATGGTTTGATATTCAGGTCTTCAAAAACCTGCTGGTTAAATTCCTTGCCATCAGTAGTGATATGATAGTCTGTTTGTGATTCATCGGCATTTTTTGCTGCCTTTCCGTTAATATATACCTGGCCGTTTACAATGGTCAGTACATCGCCGGGGGTAGCCTGGCAGCGTTTAATTAATGCCGTGCGCTGATCAACCGGGCGGTCATATTTGGCATCAGCTTCCTCGGGTTTGTTAAATACAACGATATCGCCTTTTTTTACTTCTGATATTCCCGGCAGGCGGAAATAAGGTAGTTTTATCCAATCGAGGTAGGTTTTGATACCAAATACGGTTGGCTCAGTAAATGGAATAGAAAGCGGTGTATTGGGCATGCGCGGCCCGTAACTAATTTTGCTCACAAACAAATAATCGCCAATCAACTCGGTACCTTCCATGGAGCCTGACGGGATGGCGTAGGCAGAAAACAAAAGCCCACGGATAATAGTGGCTGCTACAACGGCAAACACCAAGGCATCAACCCATTCACGCAATTTACTTTTTTTAACTTTCGGGGCATCTGTTTTCTTTTTAAAAGGCGATTTCCAATTCATGATAAACGAAGTTTATCATCTTAGATTAAAGTAGGGAGTGATTGTTACAGAATTTGAAATTAATTCTCTTCGAAACTGTTTAAAGCACGCCAGATGGTGCGCTCGTCCTTATTAAATTTGCCGCCAGCCTCCAGCACCGCCTGGTTTTTAGTGACGCCGCGGGTTTTTATTTGCGCCTGCACCCAAAGATATATTTCGCGGTAGGTGAATATTTTAGCGGTGATAAACCCGGCTTTATACATTTCAGAGAATATACCGTCGTCAAATAAGGTGTTGGCCATTTTGATATTCATATTTTAAAGATTTACCCTGTTAATGGTTTGGGCCAGTATATTCTGCGTACCGTTATTGAACTCAAAAACACGTTCCGATTTATTATATGACTTGATACAAGCTGCAACCTGTGCGGAATCTGACCATATCTTTAATGCATCGCGCAGGGCACCGGCTTTTAGGTTTGGAATATCCTGACCTACGATGGTAATTACCTGTCCCTTATTTTCACAGCCAATACTGAACAATACCTGCATAATGGCAAATGTTTTGCCGGAGCTGGTACCACCCTGGTTGATCACCGTATGCGCTGACGCCCCGTAATTCTCCTTAAATAAAACTGAAGCTTGATAATCCGCAGACATTTGTAAAATATTTATTTAACTTTAATATCAGCTTGATCTGCAGATCAAACTCAACCTAAAAAAGATCATGAAACGTATTCACCTGATATTGCTTTGTTCGCTGTTTGTTTGGGCCATATCAGCCTGTAGCAAAGGCGGATCGGATAGTGCAGGCAGCCAGGCTAAGTTATTGATCGGTAAATGGAACTTACAGCAGCAAAAACTGGTTTCGTATATGGATAATGTGAAGCAAAAAGATACAGTCTATCTTGCGTCTGTTAACCAGGCTGGAGTAATACGATTTAATAAAGATTACACTTATAACAGTGCCTGCTATTTTAACCAGCTGCCCAATGGCAGCACAGGTTCTCTTAATACCTACACTGCTCAGGACTCAACTTATGGTACCTATAAAATCAACGCGACTGATCTGGGCCTCAATAATGGGATAGCCGGTTTTGACGGCTTTGCTTTTTATACTTCAACATCAGGGACTCAGCCACCAACGATCAGTAATATTGTACGCTCATCTAAAATTATTATGCTGACCTCATCAAAGTTGAATATCCATACTGAACTGAATTATTCTATCAGCATCGCTACCGGCAGTAAAGCCTACAAATACCAGGATGATTATTTCTACACTAAATGATTGGTCTTTACAACGCCACTTCCTGTTCGGACGATGCCAGTTGCGGCCCTGACTGTATAACCTCAACCTTAAGTAATGTTATTGTTCCTTCTGAGGGTTTGTTGTCTGCGCGTTCGTTCCAGCCCATGCTTTTTAAGGCAAATATTGCCCCGGCAGAAGAGGTGACATGCAGTTTTTTTTCATAGTCGGCCATAATGCGCAACCGTGCGCGTTTAAGATGATTGGCAAATTTGCCTTTGGCTTCATAATCTTCAAACGCCTGCCTGCTGCTAAAGCCCAGGTATAATGCGAGGCCGGTGATGGTAGCAGGTTCAGGCTCGCGGTCCCATACTTTTTGCTCCGCAGTATCGGTTTTTGCTTTTGACTGTTTTGCTTTGGGTTGTTCCAGGTGATATTCACCTGCTGTCCAGTTAAAATATTGCGTTATCAGTTTGTCCAGCTCATCGGCTGAAGCAAACAGGTTGATCTTTTTTCTCATTTATGATGGAGATGCCGGTTGGCATAAAGGAATAATCAAAGATACTAATATATTTAGTATCCTGCAAATTTAATTTGAAAAATGTGGATAAAACAAAATAGGAAAAAATTTCGTTTACATTAGAAAAATATTACCTTTGTGTATGGAGGGAAAAGAAACACAAAAAAAAGAACAAGCCTATATCTATGACAAGGGCAAAAGATATAAGGTGTATAATTATGAGGATGATAACCCAACGTCATTCCGGGTTTCTGATCTGCTTGTTCCTTATGAAGTTTTATTTAAATCGCCTATAGCAAAGCTGGATGCTATAAAAAAAGGCTTGCAGCCTACAGCAATCAATGATCTGATCGAGATCACCGGGGCTACGCAAAATGATGTATCCAAATGGCTTGATATTACAGAGCCTACCCTGCGTAAGCATATACAAAATACCAAAGAGCTTAACCTGGGTATTAGTGAGCACATTATCCAACTGTTTGAGCTTTTTGACAAAGGTCTGGATACTTTTGGTTCACTCAATGAATTCAAAAGCTGGCTTAAACATTATAACACAGGTATTGATGCCACACCCTTTGATATACTTGATACCATTACCGGCATCGGCATCGTAATGAATGAGCTCATCCGTATTGATTATGGGGCTACAGCTTAGTAATTATTGATTTAATGAATTATAGAATTATTGATTTGGCAGTAGTATTTATGGTTCAAAAATCATCAAAAAAGATCAATCAATAACTCAGTAATTCTATCATTCAATAAATGCACGTCTACCGTATAGGTCAAACCAGGTATGCCAATGATCGTAAAGGATCGGGTGTTGACGGCCGATGGAATTCAGGCGGGCAGTATGTGATCTATACAGGTGGCTCACTTGCCTTATCGTGCCTGGAAAAGCTGGCCCATACTTCGGGTACCTCTTTATACTCAGGCGATTTTTCTGTAACCGTGTACCAGGTGCCTGACCAGTTAAAGATCAAAGAAATCAAATTAACAGACCTTGTAAAGCATAACGCCGAATGGGTTAAGGTGATCAATTATCCTTATACACAAGCATTGGGCGACCAATGGCTTCAGAAACGGGAAACTGCTGTTTTGAAAGTACCATCTGCTATTATCGACCTCGAATACAATTACCTGCTTAATCCCGCTCATCCCGATTTTAATAAGATTAAGATAGCTGTTGTCAAACCGTTTTCGTTTGATACACGGCTAATGGCCTCGTAATTAACCTTTTAATCAGTTATTTACTGTACTCGTTACTTTGGATTGTCATGCAAAGATAATCTTTGAATTATTTAGGAACGTTTGTTCCAATATGATATTATCTTTGCGGAACGATTATTCCAATAATAAAAAATTAATCACAAAAGACATGAAAAAGTTAGAAAACAAAGTAGCAGTTGTAACAGGCGCTTCAAAAGGTATAGGTGCAGGTATTGCAAAAAGTTTAGCAGCTGAAGGCGCTTCGGTTGTAGTAAATTATGCTTCATCAAAAGAAGGTGCTGATAAGGTAGTTGCCGAGATCGTGAGTAACGGCGGTAAAGCTATCGCAGTAAAAGGTGATGTATCAAACACCGAAGATGTAAAATATTTGTTTGCCGAAACCAAAAAGGCTTACGGTGATGTTAATATCCTGGTAAACAATGCAGGTATCTACAAATTCGGCGGGATAGAAGAAATTACAGCAGAAGAATTTCATCGCCAGTTTAACACCAATGTATTAGGTTTATTGCTGGCAACCCAGGAAGCTGTAAGCAGCTTTGGCGATAATGGCGGTAGCGTGATCAACATTGGTTCGGTAGTGAGCCGTATTACGCCTCCGGGAAGTTCTATATATACAGCAACCAAAGGCGCTGTAGATTCTATCACCCAGGTATTATCAAAAGAGCTTGGTCCTAAAAAGATCCGCGTAAATTCTATTAACCCGGGTATGGTAGAAACTGAAGGAGCACATTCGGCAGGTATCATGGGCAGCGATTTCCAGACTTATGCAGAAAGTACAACTCCGCTTGGCCGTATTGGTCAGCCTGATGATATTTCCCCAATTGCTGTATTCCTGGCCTCTGACGACTCACGCTGGTTAACAGGCGAAACAGTATTAGCAGGCGGTGGCGCAAGGTAACTAAGTTGACAGTTGGCGGTGATCAGTTAGCAGTTGGATTTGTGACGGTAGTATAAAAAACTGTGCATTACTAATCACTGGTTAATTGATCACTAATCACCAGTCACCGATCTCTGATAAAAAATAGATAGCTTTGCTTTTTAATAGAGCAGGGCTTTTTTGCTATGGCACGGACAAAAGATTTTGATGAAAAGGAAGTATTAGGCAAGGCCATACGTCTTTTTTGGCATAAGGGGTATAATGGCACCTCTATGCAGGACCTGGTGGATGGGTTAGGCATCAGCCGGTCCAGCCTGTATGATACTTATGGCGATAAGCATACACTCTATATAAAAGCACTGGAAAGCTACCAGGTTTCGTCAGGAGGCGAAATGTGTGATCTGATCAGCAAGGCAGCATCGGCTAAAGAAGCGGTAAAACAATTGCTGGAATATATCACCCGCAATTTGCTGAGCGATGAACAGCATAAAGGCTGTTTTATGGTAAATGCAGGGGTAGAGGTTGCGCCGCATGATGATGAAGTAAACAAGCTGCTATGCAAAAATGAACAGCAGCTTGAAAATGTGTTTTACAATACGATAAAAAAAGGGCAGGAGAGCGGGGAGATCAGTGCCAGCAAGGATGCAATGGCGCTTACGCGGTTCATAGCCAATACCGTGAAAGGCATACAGGTATCTGCAAAATCTACTACAGACAGGGCCTTTTTTGATGATATCATCCTGACTACCATGTCGGTGCTGGGTTAAACTTCGGCGCGGGCAAAACCTACCGTATCCCGGTATACTTGCGGGGATACCTCGGCATTATTTTTAAAGAAACGGCTGAAATAAAACTCATCGTTAAAGCCCAGTTCATAAGCAATGGATTTTACGGGCTTCGAGGTGAGGTACAACTCGCGTTTGGCTTCAATTACAATGCGCTCGGCTATCATGTTGGTGAGCGTTTTGTTGAAATGGCTGCGCGTGATCTTTGCCAGCGCTTTTGCTGAAATATTCAGCATATCAGCATATTCCGCAGGGGAGTGTTTGGTTTTAAAATTTTCCTCGATGGCATCCTTCAGGCTTTGCAGAACGAAAGGCTCCTTTAAACCAGATACTTTTGCTGAGGCGTCCGGACTTTGTTCTACCCGCAGGCGCGATGCGGTTATCAGAAATATCTTAAGATATGAGATCAGCAGTTCATATTGTGCCAGGGCAGCATTCTGCATCTCGGTCTGCATTTGCTGAATGATATGAGAAAACGAAATGATATCCTGATCAGAAAGCCGGATAAATGGCGGCTGGTAGATATTGTTGAACAGCACGCCATGACAGGCCACTTCTTTATGATGCTGGTGGATACAGAAAAAATCAGGGTGAAAATGGAGCACTATCCCGCTCATATCCTCGCCCGTGATCATATAAGGCTGATAAGGAGAAAAGCAAAGCATTGACAGTTCTGAAAAGTCGTAGGCCGAAAAATCGGACTTTAGTTTTCCCTTGCCTGTCAGGTTGATAATGACGCTGTAATAATTATTCCGCTGAACATGGTCAAAATGGCTGTTATCGTCAAAGTGAAATATCTTAAAAGCCAGGTTGCCGTTTTTAGGGTCTACCAGCGTAAGCGGTTTTTGATGGAGCATAGCTTTATTTTAGTTTTCTGTCGGCTTCAGCAATGGGCAGGTCGTTAATGCTGGCGTAGCGTTTCTGCATATAGCCATCGGCATCAAACTCCCACAATTCGTTGCCGTAACTGCGGTACCACTGGCCTGCTTCATCGTGCCACTCGTATTCAAATCGTACGGCCATGCGGTTCTCGCGGAAGCCCCAAAGCTCTTTCTTTAATTTATAATCCAGCTCTTTGGCCCATTTGCGTTTCAGAAAGGCTACTACTTCTTCGCGACCGTTAATGAATTCGGTACGGTTACGCCATTCAGTATCTACGGAGTAGGCTAATGATACGCGCTCTGGGTCGCGGGTGTTCCAGGCATCTTCGGCAGCCTGTACTTTTTGTAGGGCAGTTTCCATGTTGAATGGAGGTATGGGGAATCTTTTTTCCATGGGGTTGATTTTTACCCTCTCTGTCATCGCTACGCTCGACATCTCTCCCTAAGTTTAGGGAGAGAGTTTAGGAGGGGGTTTGTCAAAGATAGTTTTCGGGTTACCTTATCCGGTTTAATTTATGTCAAATTATAGTGCAGGTGCCAAAGGGAAGTCGGCCGGGATCTGGGTGAGGTTATGCAGGTAATTCATAATTACTTTATCGCCTATGATGATCACCGCATCAACCAGGTTGCCTTCGTTGTAGCCTGCGGCGAAGAAGTTATCAACCAGCGTGCTGTCTGCTCTGCCTTTGGTTTCGGTAATGCTTTTTACCAGTTTTACCAGCGCATCCAGTTTGGGATCAAATGCGGCGCTCCCTTTACGTATCTCTATTACCTGTTCATCGGTAAAGCCATTCATTTTACCTATAACGGTATGGGCGCTCTGGCAATAGATACAGCCATTTACCTGGCTCACTACCAGATTGATGGCCTCGCGCTCTTTTGCGCGGAGTGAGCTTTTGCCGCTTTGCAGGGCTACATAATTGATCAACCCGTTTTCAGAGTGTGCCATCAGTGCATAAAGATTTGGCATCATGCCGATGGCTTTTTGAAAATGATCAAAAACTGCTTTATTGTTTTCTGAAACCTGGTCGCGGGTTGGTACTGTGAATTTTTTCATAATCTGTCTTTTTTTAATTTTTATTGACAGGTCAAAGTTGCATCGTTTTAAGAGCCTGGAGAATGGAGGATAGGAGCAAGGGCATGGACAATTTTCCCTGCTACCGGCATAACGTTTGTTATAATGCCGATTTGATTAATATCCCGATGATAGCTGCTGCGGCAAAGCTCATCAGCGTGCCTATCAAAACATATTCGGTCTTTTTCTGGGTGTTTTCCTTGTCGCTGAACCGGAGGATGGATTTGGCGGCTATCAGGAAACCTACTGCCGCAAATTGATTGCTGAGTATAAAGGTGAGAATAAGCAACCGTTCAAAAAAACCGATCCATACACCGGCTTTTTGCAGACCTTCCTTATTCACTTCTGCTGCCAGGCGCCATTTTTCTGTAGCCATGCCTATGAGGATGCCTAACGGCCAGGTGACCAGCAGGTAGCCCGTGATGATGAGCCAGAGATGCGTATTTTGGATTAATTGAGTAAGATAGTCTTGGACCGCTGACAGATCATAAAAAAGGAATGTCCAAACAATCAATATGACCAGCAGGTGCAATAATTGATCGATAATAAAATAGGACACCTTATCGGGCCGGTTCAGTTTCCACAGGTCGATTAATAAATGAGTGACCATAACGATCAGCGGCAGCCACCAGTTTTGCCACAACCCTGATAAAACATAGGTAGTGATGCCGGATATCAGTATATGCAGATACAGCTTTGGCGAAAGGTGTTTTCGTTGCTTTTTTTGGTTGACCCATGCGGTAGGCTGCAGCACAAAATCTGTTAACAGGTGCGCCACTATCAAACGTAATAATAGATTTAATTCCACCGGTATTACTCCTGTATTAGTGATGCAATATAACGTATTGTTTTATCAATTTCTTTCCACCGGGCAAGCTTTAACCTGTTATTTACTGCCGATTGGGCAATTTTTAACTCACCGGCCATTTGCTGTTGCGTGTAACCTTCCAGCAGCAGGAATATCACTTCGGCCTGGTTTTTTGTCCATTGGCTAATGATGATATTGGCCAGGTTAAGGATCACTTTCAGCTGTTCATTTAGGAGGCTGTTATCAGTTAATATTTGGAAAAAGTTGTGTGTGCTCTTCATTTCATCAAAAGCACGGCCGGATAAATGAAAGGCCTCGCCATCTGCATCCAATACTGATGTTCCCAAATAAGCCACTTCGCCAAAACCGATGGATATACGTGCATCAAGCAGCCTCCTTTGCTGCTCATCCGTGTTTTGTTTGAACCAGCACCGGAGTTGTATGCTGCGTATTAATGTTTCTTCAACCGTATCAAACAACAGCTGGAAACTATCTCCCCTAAAAATTTCGGCGTACTCCGGCTTACTTACCCATAATTTGATGAGTACGCTTGTTTTTTTGATCAAATGCTCCCTTTTATCAACCTCAAGGGAAGTGAAATTTGATACGTCACCTGTTAACACACCCTTTTTCATTATATAAAATTATACATTATAAATTAGATAATCAATAAATATACATAAAATAATAGATAATTGTAAGTTATCAACTTTAAAGTAGATAATACGAAATGTAGAGAATAATGTTTTTTTAATGGAGATATAATATGCAATGTTTTTTTTACTTGAGATAAAACTTTATTATTGCGCCGGCTCTGATCATTCACAAACTTGTTACAATACCCTTTAGTCTTACATGAAGCGTATTTTCGTTATAAGCATTCTTCTGTTATTTACGATCATTTTAAGCAGCCGCTTATATGCCCAGGAAAAACAACTGATCCCGCTGACCAAGTATCCCCGGAAAGATACTTTGCGTAAAGTGACAACAGATACCAGTGAGCAAAAAGACCTGAATGATATATTACAATCCATTTTTACCAAAGATTATAAACCGGCCAAGGTTGATTCGATAGGCCGTAAACCTATTATTTCATTTGTGCCGGCGGTGGGGTATTCGCTGCAAACTAATTTCGCTGCTACCATAACCGGGAATATTGTTTTCAGGTCGTCACCCGGTTCTAAGGTGTCATCTATCACCACCAGTATGGGGTTCACCCAGCGTAAGCAGTTTACCCTGCCGATAGTGTCTACTATATGGACGAACAATAACAAGTTTGTATTTGTAGGCGATGCCCGCTTTTATGTATACCCGCAAAGCACTTTTGGCCTAGGCAGTAACTCAAACATAGCAGACGAAGATCCTATGCGATATAACCTGTTCCGTTTTTCGGAGGTGGTACTGCGACAAATAACCGGGAATTTTTACCTGGGAGCAGGCTATAAACTACAACAGCACTGGAATATTACCCATGAAGGGCCGCTCAACGGAGCGCCATCTGATTACGAAGCCTATGGCATGGCGTCGCATACCACTTCATCGGGTTTGAGCTTTAATGCCTTGTTTGACAGCAGGGATAACTCCGTTAATGCTTCAAAAGGCTTTTATGCCTCGTTACAGTATTATACTTATGATAAAGTGTTTGGGAGTAATGATAGCTGGCAATCCATTGTGCTGGATGTACGAAAGTATTATAATTTCCCGGCAAGCTCTGATAATGTGATCGCGTTCTGGTCGTACGATTGGCTGGTGCTGCATGGCAGGCCGCCGTATCTTGATCTGCCAAGTACATCGTGGGATACTTATTCAACCACCGGAAGGGGATATATACAAAGCCGTTTCCGCGGAGCGCAAATGTTATATGCCGAAACGGAGTACCGGTTTAAGATAACGAATAACGGATTGATTGGCGGTGTGGTATTTTTAAATGGGCAATCATTCTCGGCAGCACCAGGCACAAAATTAGAGCGGATACAGGCAGGCTATGGCCCTGGTTTGCGTGTAAAACTCAGCAAGGTATCAAAAACCAACCTGGATATTGATTACGGTTTTGGCAACCAGGGATCAAGAGGGTTGTTTTTGACGGTGGGGGAAGTGTTTTAGGTTTTGCTTTTTACCCCACCCGGCCTCCCCTGAGATCAGGCATATCACCCATTAGAACAGTTGAACTTAGGGAATAAGGAAAGTGTAGGAACATTAGTTCTTTATGCCTGTGCTTTTGCGTTTGTACTTGATAAGATTATGATAATAGGCCATAACTTTTTAGTTATGTATTTTTCGGATATCAGCGGCAAAATACCCTATAATAGTGCCGAGCAAAGTACCAGTTACGCAATTATCAATAAAAGCATTGTAACGAGCGAAACACACCGCAGAGAGCAAGAGTATAAGAATTATAATTTCCACGGCGTATTTCTTAATCATAAAGTTTTGAAGCGACCTTTCAAATTTAAGTTGATTGTCGCCCATGTCAGGCTTTTTTTCTACCGTATTTTCTTCCATAAGATTTAAAGTTTATATAAACCTAAATAAAATGAAGTACACGATCAACCAGTTCCGCAAAGAGTATCCTAACGATGACGTTTGTTTGGATATGATCTTTAAGATGCGTTATGCTAAGATGCCGTGTTGTCCCCAATGCGCACAGCAAACTACATTTAAAAGAATAGCAGGCAGGCGTTGTTATCAATGTTCCGATAAAGACTGCCAGTATCAGCTATACCCAACGGTTGGAACGGTCTTTGAAAAGACACGTACTTCTTTAGTTGATTGGTTTTACGTTATTTACCTGATGACTTCGACAAGGAACGGTGTTAGTGCTATGGAGATACAACGGCAATTGGGCGTTACTTACAAATGTGCGTGGCGCATGGGACACCAGATCCGGGCGCTGATGGCAAGCGGCAACGATATACTTTCGGGCGTTGTGGAAACGGACGAATGGTATTACGGTGGCCGTCAAAAGAATAAGCACAAGAAAGAAAGAGAGAAGTTAAAGAAAGGCGCTTTAGTTAATAAAGTCCCTGTTGTGGCTATGCTGGAGAGAGGCGGTAATATTATCACTAAGGTGATGGATGAAGCCACGGGCGTCACTATAAAGCCCATAATTAACGATAGTGTTGCCAAAGGGTCTGTGATTATCACCGATGGCTTTGGCGCTTACTACGGTCTTAATGAAGCCTATCAGCATGAAATAGTTAACCACACACAAGATGAGTTCGTACGTGGCGCCTTTCACACTAATAGCGTTGAGGGCTTCTTTAGTCACCTGTCCCGGACTATTTCAGGCACACACATAGCAGTGAGCAAAAAATACCTGCCAAGCTATGTAAATGAGTGTGCCTTTAAATATGTTCACCGAAAACAGGGACAACTAATGTTCCACACTATTTTAGAAAGGGTTGTAAGATGAACTGGATTATTTCTTTTTTGAAATGGTATCGGCAGTTTTATGAGTGGCAACCTGTGAATGCTGTAGGTCTTTCAGTTGCTGCACTTCTCGCTTTAGGGAATCTAATTGTAGTGATCGGTCTTTGTTGTGGTTGGTGGAGTAAATACCCGTTCCTATAGTTCCCAAAATAGCCACAACTGAAATTATAGGGGTTATTACATTCGTTATTGTTTGATTTTTAAGGGAACGAAGTGTTGATTTTCTTAATATATGTGCGTAATAGTAGTCTAATCCATCCTTTGTAATTGAGGCATTAAATACCCCCTCTTTTACAAGAAACTGAATAAGACTATACCCTTCATCTTTAAATTTAATATATCCAAACTTTCTTATTTCTTCAAGGGCATAAAATATGGAGGAAAGCCTTGTTTGCATATCTTCCATATCTGTTTGTTCAGTCCTTACACCAGGCTCCCTGAACTCATATTTGGCACATAATGGTTTTATATTAGCATCCTTACCTATACCAAATTCGGATAAATACTCAAGCAAATCAAAGAAAAATGTCTTAACGTCTTTAGTTATATTAAAGGCTATTTACGATAGCCTAAATGTAACTATTTCTTTTTACTTACAGGCTGTACGGCTTTGGATAACAGCTTTAAAAAGTCCTTTTTGTGGTTGGGGTTATCAGCCTTCGTGGTTTTTACTTTAGTGTCTTTCTTCTTGCTCATAATCAAAGGTAATTAATATTAATTAGGGTTTAAATACGGGTTGATAGGTTAAATATTTGTATTTACTTTTAATAAACCTTTTACAATCATGGAAACAGAACAACCAAAGCCGTTAGTGACTGGCTTAACGCCACATGAATTAATAAAACTCATAAATCCCGAACAGGAATTTAAATTTTCAAATTGGATACAGTGGCTTGAAAACGAAAAATCAAAACGTAGACACGCCACATGGATATTAGTATTAGCAGTAATAGCCATGAGTGTAATGGCGGGGTTATTTGTGTACGGCGCAACTATCAATCTTATCAGTAAAGAAACGCTTACAGCCCTCTTAGGTACATTGGTTGGTTTTGGCTCATCTGTATTTATAAAGCACATAGAAAAGCCGGACAAGAATTAATCCCAACAAAGAAAATAGAATAATAGCAAATATATTTAAGGGTAATTTAATTCCTTCTCCCAATAAAAAAGTAATTACCAACACCGGAAAAATAAACCTAAAAATTATTTTTTTAAAAGTACTTGAAAACCCCAACTGTTTTGCGGGGATATATGCCTGAGATCAGGGGAGGAGGTTAATTCTCTCCCTAAATTTAGGGAGACCTGCCTGCCGGCAGGCAAGGATGTCGGGCGAAGCGATGACAGAGTGGGTAAAAGTTAAATCTTGTTAAATTTTTAATTAAAGCAACTATTGCTTTTTGTAAAACGTAATTATTTATATAAATTTAATGCATCTTATACCTTTTGCGTATGATGAAGGTTTTTTATCGTCTTTTTTGCTTTTTCGTGCTGGTAACGGCCCTTCTGACTTCGTGCCAGAAGGATGAAGGTGTGAAAAAGGAGGAACCTGATCCATCAACAGACAGCCTTAAAGTTAGTACGGTATCAGCACCGGGCAATTATCTTGCAAGCAAAGGCACACTGACCCTCAAAATACAAGACTCAACCTATACATTTAATGCGGAACGCGACTCTATTGCTTTTGTAAATATTTCTATCAATGGCAATCAGTATTATGGCATTACAGCTATCAATAAAGCGCATACGGTGAGTTTTGGTATTAGTTCGTCGGGGATGCCTGTTGATGAAACGGCCAGTTATGTATCAGGTGCACAGTTCCTGTTAAGTGTGCCCGGAAAAAAGAACCTGGAATACACACTGGCGCCAAACAGTCACCCGCAGGATTTTGGCACTATTTCTATCGAACAGTATAACCAGGACGATATATTAGCCAAAGGAACTTTCCGTACTTTTATAGCAAAAGATACCACTGCCAATTCATCCCCATCCGTAGTAGAAGGAACCTTCAATTTGAAGGAAAGATAGACTGATCAGCATTATCCGGTACTTAATAAGAGGTATTAACACCTAAATGTAAAAAAGCGTTCCTCAACCCTGACTATCGATACCCGGATGCCCGAAAACGGCTTATATTGTGTATATTTGCATAAATCAAAAAACATTTAATGAAGGTATTTATTGCAGGGCTGCCCCTTGAAGTAGACGAGGCAGAATTAACCGCTGTTTTTGGTGATTTTGGGCCGGTTAGATCGCTCAGGATCATAAAAGACCGCGAGACAAAAGAGAGTAAGGGTTTTGGATTTGTGGAAATGGTGAATGAAGATGAAGCCAAAGAAGCAATCAGGTGTATGAACGGTGCGAGCTACTATGGCCGCAAAATTACCGTTAACGTGGCCGAAGACAAAGGTCCGGGTTTTAACGGTGGCGGCAGAGGTGGTTTCAGACGGAACTAAGGTAATTCCCTATAGATTTTTTGGAAGTCCCGGCTTATGAAGTTGGGACTTTTTTTTTACCCCTCCCGGCCTCCCCTGAGTCCAGGGGAGGAGTTATTTTATGGTGTTAAATTATTTTTTAATTCTCTCTCCCTAAATTTAGGGAGAGATGTCGGGCGAAGCGATGACAGAGTGGGTAAAACTTAGGACAGGCAAGAGTTGGCTATCTAATCCTTCTCTATCTTCCCTGTCATCCACACAATCACCAACCCCAATAAGGCAATAAAGGCAAACGACCAGCGCAAATTAGCGGCCTGGGCTACGAAACCCACTAATGGCGGTACCAGCAGGAAACCCAAATATCCCACAGTAGACACCGCTGCTATGGCCGGACCGCCGCTCATGGATTTAGACCTGCCCGCCACGCTAAACACCAGGGGGACCATGCATGATACGCCCAGGCCAATGAGGGCATAACCCGTGATGGAGGGCACCACATAAGGTAATGCTATGGTGAGTACAAAACCGCTAACGATAAGAATGCCGCTATATTGAAGAACATGTTTAATCCCCCACCTGTTCACCAGTTTATCCCCGGCGAAACGACCTATGGTGACGGTTATCATAAACACCACGAAAGCCGCGTTAGAGGTCACCTTTGAGGCGTGTACCGCCTTTTGTATGTAGATGCCGCTCCAGTCGTACATTACATTTTCGCAGGCCATGGAGGAGAAGCAGATGAGTGCGAATTTCAGCAGTTCCTTGCTTGGCAGCAGGAAGATAGGTTTACGTTCCTGTTGTATGGGTTTTTCCTGCAAAGTATTCGGGAAGGCATAAAAAGCCAGCAGGCACATGGCGATACTTACCGTAAGCAAATGCCAGGTAGGCGGCACGTTAAAATAAACCATTATATAACCTAATCCGGCCCCGGCAAAACCGGCGAAGCTCCAGATGCCGTGAAATGTGGTAATGATGGATTTTTTATACAATGCCTGTACACCTACCGATTCGGTATTGATACTGAGGTTGAACAGGTTGCGCGATGAGCCGAAGAAAAACAGGATAGTGATAAATTGCCAGTACAGGCTGGTATACCCCAGCAAGCCCAGCGCCAGGTTAAAAGCAACGGCGCCAATGATCATGATGCGGCTGCTGCTAAAGTTGGCAAGCAAGCGCGAGGTAATGGGCATGGTAGCCATCAGGCCAATGGGCATGGCAAAAAGCGCTGCCCCCAGTTGCGCCTCGTTGAGGTGGAGTGATTGCTGTATGGAAGGTATGCGCGATGCCCAGGTAGTATAACCAAAGCCCGAAATAAAAAAGAATACCGCGTTGGCTATCCTGTTTTGCCGGGGTGTTTTGGTTAGGGCTGTTTCCATTGATTATCAGTCGGCTAAAATAGGAGTTTTATGGTTACGAAGTTTTTGAAAGCGTAGGAAGTCTTATCTTTTAAATTTTGCAGTGAGCTACAATTTAACTACTTTCAACAGCCTGAACATATCATATGGATGATCATACCCTTAATCTTGAAAATAAACCCGCCAGATATGTTCTGTATTCAGGGATCATTCTGGCATTTGCAATTCCGCTTGGGCTTACTATCTGGATGGGAGGTATGCATATCAGCTACTATGATAAGCTGTTCTATTCGCGTTTTTTTTATTGGGGAACGGTGGTATTCCTGTTTTTCTACGCCCGTATGGCCGAGCAGCAACCGCTGCTGATATGGCCGGAAAGTAAGCCTACTTTAGGGTTCTTCCTGCTGTCGGTTTTGGTGCTTTACCTTTTATTTATTGCGGCGGCTATTGCTTCGACCATACCGATGCTGTTTGGCATGCGCGAGAATAATGCCATGGTGAAAATGATCACCGGGGTATTGAAGGGCCACGGATTCACGCTGTTTTTTATAGCCTTAACAGCAGGCGTTACCGAGGAGCTTATTTTCAGGGGATATATCCTTACCCGGCTTGAACAGCGATTCAAGAACCCGGTTATTGCGGTCATCGCATCCTCGCTGCTGTTCTCGGCGCTGCATTATAAATACGGCAGTTTGCACGAACTGATCTTTGCTTTTTTGATAGGCATCATTTTCAGCGTGTATTACGTCAAATACCGTAACATCAAAGCTTTGATGCTGGTGCATTTCCTGATCGATTTTATCAATATGAACCTCGCGCAGCATGTGAAGCTGAAGTAACTTACAAAACAAAATATTAACAGGCGAATGGAAATTAAAGTTGAATTAACTGAAAACGATTATAAGGAATTTTCCAAATCATACGGTCTATATCGTAATTGGATGATAAAGTCAATCTTATTGATTTTAATCGACATCATATTATGTGTGCTATTCGAAATAGGAAATAGCTCCATTTTACTGGTGTTTATTATTTTAGGTGGAATTTTATACTTCTTCATCTTTCAGCTTCCTTATCTGAATGTCAGGAGAAAATTCAGCATTGATTTTAGCAATGACTTTTCCCTTTTGTCAAAAAAAACATATAAACCTTTTGCTACAGGTATAGAAATAATCGAAGGGAGTGAAAGCAGATTTATAAGATATGAAGGTATTAAGCATATTGGAAAATCAGGCCATTACATTTACCTGATCTTGTTTGATAATAGCTATTATTTATTGCCGGACTGGTGCTTTTTATCATATAACGAGATCGATCATTTTTTGGCGATCATAGGGAACGGAATAACAATTGAAAAAGCGGAGCCAGTTATTAGATTTAAGCCATATTATTTTTGGGGCTTATTAGGTTTAATTCCAGGTATTGGTTTAATTGCTGGTATAGTAATAATAGGCAGGGCATTATTTATTCTAAGGGATTTCATGTTTGCAATAATCGGTGTCGCCGCAATCGCTATCACGATATTATTCTACTATCAATTGGCTCATAGTTCTATAAATAAAAAAGGTTTTGCCGACATAGCTCAAACGGAGATTAATGATTTAGTGAAGAATATAGAATTCTATAAAATGCAAAATGGATCATACCCGGATAGCCTGCAACAAATTATAGATAAGAATAGCAGCTTTACCTCAATATATGATGTTTCACAAGACGCTAAAGATGGAAAAATACCTTTGTATCATTATAAAAAAGTTGGAATCAAGTATCTTTTGTTTTCGCCTGGGCTCGATGGCAAATTAAACACTAAAGACGACATATACCCGACACTTACCAATGCCGACACTAGCAAGCTGGGTTTTATTAGAAAAAAGGATCAATAATCACCCCCTCCACTTAAACGCCTTTTCATCCACCGCCCTCATGGTGCACAGGATGCCATCGAGGTGATCGTATTCGTGTTGCAGCAATTCCGACAGGCTATCGGTCATCTGCCATTGTTGTGGCTGCCAGTTTTCGTCCAGGTAATTTACCGTGATCTGTTTGTGCCGTATCACTTTCACCAGCAGGTTGGGGAAGCTCATGCAATCATCCCACAGTTCAAATTTCTCATCGCTCAAGCCGCTTAGCTCAGGGTTGATGAATACTACCGGCTTGTCAATATTCATATAGATCACTCTTTTCATAATACCCAGTTGTGGCGCTGCAATGGCACGGCCAAAGTGGTAACGTTCCCTTATCTGCTGCATTACGTTGTGCATATCGGCTACCCAGTTTTTTACTAAGGGCAGCTCCTGGGATAAAACAGGTTCGCACACCTGGTAAAGGCGCGGATCGCCGAGGAGAAGGAGGTCGTCAAGTGTTTTCATTCGGCAGTAAAATTAATTAAAATGATAACATGGGGTTTTGTTCAGTTTCCGCTTTTAATCGCTTGACTTTCAGTAGTAAAATAAATATATTTAAAGCTTCAACTATTAGCCGGTCACGATGAAACCCCAAAAAGAGGTAAAAGCTAAAAGCAGAAAGGTGAAAGCTTTACCGCCAGAGCGCAAACCACCACCCGCCACCCGCCCAGAGCCAGCCGTAGGAGAGCAGAAGGCTGAAGGCAGAAAGGTAAAAGCTTTACCGCCAGAGCGCAAACCACCACCCGCCGACCGCCCTGCGCCAGCCGTAGGAGAGCAGAAGGCTGAAAGCAGAAAGGTAAAAGCTTTACCGCCAGAGCGCGAACAACCACCCACCGCCCGCCCTGCGCCATCCGAACTGCAAACTGAAAACCCACAACTGCAAACTGAAAAAATGGAAGTACACCACCACCCGCAATTAGAACATAAGCCGAAACCCTGGAAAGAGTATTTACTGGAAGGCTTAATGATATTTTTAGCCGTTACCATGGGCTTTTTTGCCGAGAGCCTGCGGGAGCATATTACAGACAGGGACAAAGAAGATCAATACATGCAGGCGATGGTTGTTGATCTGCAAAAAGACTCAGTTCAAATAAATTCCGAGATCGTTAATACCAATTATTTAATGGGTGAGCTGGATTCTTTATTTACAGGTCTTCATTCGCCGCAATTGACTGATAGCATCCAGTTAAAATTATACCGGCTTAGTGCGAAATCCAACATGTTAGTGGGATTTGAGTTTTCAGATGCTGCGTCAGTCCAATTAAAAAACACCGGCGGCATACGCCTTATACAAAGTCCGCAGGTTACGGATGCTATCATTCATTACTGGCAGACAAGAGAAGGTGTAAAAGAGGATATGGCCGTTTTTAACCGCAATGCAGAAGCTTTTTGGAACGAGGGCATGAAAATTTTCGATCTGTATAATATTAAAAATATTGTCCGGCCAGAAATAAAGAGAGCGGGCTTAGAAATAAAATCCAATGCACAACTTTTAACGCATGATAAGTTGCAGTTGACCGAATACGCCAACAGGGCAGGTTCATTAATGATAGCATTAAAAACGCACTACCTGGTATCACTCCAAAAACAAAAAGTTATAGAATCTGAATTGAATCAACTAATAAATAAAACCTATAAATTTTGAAAATGGCGAAAGTAAGGAAGGTGAAAGCTGAAAGCTCAAAGCCGAAAGCTGAAACGCGAGAAGAGATGGAAGCTTTACCGCCAGAGCGCGAACAACCACCCACCACCCGCCCTGCGCCATCCGAACTGCAAACTGAAAACCCACAACTGCAAACTGAAAAAATGGAAGTACACCACCACCCGCAATTAGAACATAAGCCGAAACCCTGGAAGGAATATTTACTGGAAGGCTTAATGATATTTTTAGCTGTTACCATGGGCTTTTTTGCCGAGAGCCTGCGGGAGCATATCAGTGAGCGTGAAAGGGCAAAGGATTTTGCGATAAGCCTGTATGCCGACCTGAAGGCGGACACTGCCGAAATGCACGATTATTTAAGATACCATAAAGTTGCTGTCGCCAATATTGATACGCTGATGCAAATGGTTTCAGAGAACGACCCTAAGCAGTTGCCATCGGGTAAATTGTATTGGTTTGGTTTATGGGGCGGCGCATTCAAAGTGTTTATACCGCATGATGCAACGCTGACCGAAATGAAAAGTTCGGGCTCGCTGCGTTTTTTTGCCAACCTGGGGTTTAACAGCAAATTAGAACAGTATGATCAATTGTGCCAGAACCTGAAAAGTTTTGAGAACCTCACCACAGGTACTTATACCGAGGTAAGAAAATACAGGGCGCAGCTTTTTAATTTTAAATATAATAACATGGTCAATAACATTTCGGCGATAAAAGACGCCAGGTTCAAGAGGGCGAAGATCGATTCCTTTATGAAAACTAATCCGCCGCTGTTGAATACCGACAAAACCTTGTTTAACCAGTATGTAGAGATGGTACGCTCACGTTTCCTGGACCGGGATGTGATCTATGGCACTGATATTTTAAACCACGCCGATAGTTTGATTGTTGCCCTGAAGAAGAAGTATGATGTGGAGGAGGAGTGATGGTCAATGGTCAATGGTCATTAGTCATTTGTCATTGGTCATTAGAAGTTAGCTAAAAAGATACAAAAAACTCACCACTCACCACTGACTGCTCACTATTCACTGCTTTTGAAAGGCATTTTAATATATTTGCCCAGGAATCTTATGAGCAATAACGACCAGGGAAGTCCGAATAAAAAAGTTAGAAAGCCGGCAGCCAAAGCCCCCAGGCCAGGCGAAAAGGAGGTGAAGTCTGAAAGGTCAAAGGCGAAAGGTGAACAAATAGAAAAGACGCCATCCGCCGACTGCCCAACGCCACCCAAAAAGGAACTGCAGATTCCGCATTCCGACCTGGTAAATAAATCCGAAATCGAAAATCCGAAATCCGAAATCGAACAAATGGAAGTACATCATCACCCCGATCTGCACCACAAATCAAAAGCCTGGAAAGAATACCTGATCGAAGGCTTTATGATATTTATTGCCGTGATGATGGGCTTTATTGCCGAAAACATCCGCGAAAGCATAACCAACAGCGAACACGCCCGTGAACTCACCCAGCAATTGGTACAGGACCTTAAAACCGACACGGCCAACCTGAATGGCATTTATGCAGCTGAAACGGGCATCATTAAAAAAAATGATACACTGTTTAACTTATTGCAGCAACCCTTGGCAAAAGCAGATACTAAGCGGATACAGAAGCTGATTGCCGATTCGCACAGTTTGTTCCTGTTCAGCCCGTCTGAAGGGGCGATAGGGGCTATTAAAAATGAACTGCACCTTAAACAGTTCAGTAATTCAGAAATACTCAGTTATGTTGGCCGGTATGCCTTCCATAAAGGGCTTTTGCTTACCGCGCAGGAGATCACACTTAAATACCAGCGCACTTATCTCGATCCTTTTTTAACTGCGCACTTTACACCCGCCAATCTTAAGGCTTCTTTTAAAAGCGGAGCCACCCCTAATGCAGAAATGCGAAACCTGACGCAGGATGACCTTAACCAATTGGCCGCCGATATGGTATTGATAAGAGTAAATACCGATGAACTGCTAAGGCACAACCGGGAGGCGAAAGAAGATGCGGTAAAAATGCTGCAATACGTGAATGAGCATTATGGGTTGGAGTAGTTAGTCATTTGTCATTTGTCATTTGTCATTGGTCATTGGAATTGGCTGATCAAGGTATGAACAATACAATAGTCAAATAAGGTTTAAACTCCATCCGCCATCCGCCCCGCGCCAGGCGCCTCCCCCACAAAAAAACTGCAAACTGCCCACTTAAAACTGCCAACTATAAGGTATATTTATTCTCCCAATCCCGCCGGTCATGAAAAAGCTGTTATTGATCATCCTTACCGTTTGCCCTGTTGTGGTTTTCGCCCAAAAAAAGGTTAAAAACGGTACTATTTATAAAGAGCATCCCTACATTGAAATAGTGAAACAAATAGCTGTGCTGTATGAAAAGAACGATGGCGCAGGTATGGCTAAATTTTATGCAGATTCGGCCCATGTTTACGGCATGACGCGCTACCAGGTAGATACTGCAAAAGTAGCGCAATGGTCGGTGCCCCCAAGCAAGGGGTTGGCCGGAGCTAAAGCAGGCTGGCAGCAGGTTTTTGACAACTGGGAACAAATAAAAATGCGGCCTATTGGCGAGCCAACTGCTTATGAGTATAGTGACGGCTCGCCTTTTACAGTACAGTCGTTCTGGTTGTTTACCCTGGTGAACAAAAAAACCAAAAAGGTGGCCAAAGTAGAAATGGTGCTGTTTGCCCAGTTTAATAAAGAAGGGAAAATTGCCACGCAGATAGAGTTTTATGATCCCACATCACTTATGGCAGCCATGAAATAAAACGCTCTGCTTATCGCCATAATATGATAAAACTTTAACAACCAATATTTAATTTGTACGTAAACAAGCGGGAGATTTATGTAAATTTTTAATTACACTGCTGACTTTTAATGCATTATCTTAAGTTTTAAGAAACTTTAAGTCGCTCTGTTTAAAAATTCTGTATAAATTAGAGCCCTCTATCGTGAATAAACAGCCGCTAACATTTCGTAATAAAATTGGTACCCTATGGGCTAAGCTTACCGGCGACCCTTTGACCGTTCCGCTGCAATACAGGATATTCCATGCCATCTGCCTGATAGTTTTAGTTTCCCTCATCTATAATATACCCCTCAACCTGGCTATCGGTTTGCCTATTGCAGCAGGTTTGAGTATGCTGGCTGCTGCTGTCTTTTTTTTATTTTATTACCGGTCCAGGTACATGGGTAAAATGAGCGGCAGTATTTTTATTGTCACCGTTATTTGCAATATCCTGTTTTTGACCAATTACTTCTACAACTCAGGCATCAGCGGGCCTAATGATGTGGTGCTTGCACTTTCCTTATTCCTGATCATCTTTATATCGCCCAAAAAACAGCACTGGATGTGGTTTACAGTAAATGTAGTGCTAATGCTGGCCATGCATGGTACCGAATATTTTTATCCGCAGCTGGTGCCTTATACCTACCAAAACAGGTCGGACCGTTTTATTGATATTACATCGGCCTACCTTATTACGGCGGTGACCATGTATTATGCCATTAAAGCCATCAGGAACAGCTACGACCACGAAAAGCAGCAGGCCATAGAAAAAGCGCAGGCTATTGAAGATCAGCATCAATACATCATGGTACAAAATGAACAGCTGGAGCATATCAACTCAGAAAAAAATAAGCTGATGTCCATTATAGCGCATGACCTGCGCGCACCACTGAGCAATATACAGAACTACCTGGAGCTGGTGACGGCTTATGGACTGGATAAAGAGGAACGCGAAGTAGTAGAAGGCGACCTGCTGAAGGTGACCCAGAATACGCTGAACATGTTATCGAAATTGCTGATATGGTCCAAATCGCAAATGGAAGGGGTAGTGGTGAAGCTGAGCGATATGAACCTGTTTGAGACACTGAAAAACACCCTGGAGATGGAGCGTATACTGGCGCTAAAAAAAGATATTGCTTTAACTTATGCTATTGACCCAACCATTACCGTAGTGGCTGATAATGATATGCTGCAGCTGGTGATACGCAACCTGGTAAGTAATGCCATTAAATTTACAGCGCCGGGCGGCGAAGTGAAAGTAACTACGGAGTTGCTCAGGAACGAATGCCTGATCAGCATAAAAGATAATGGCCGCGGAATACCCTTTGACCAGCAGAGGGATATATTCACGCTAAAAGCCCGGTCGACCTTTGGCACCAGCAAGGAAAAGGGCGTTGGCCTGGGACTGCTGCTCTGCAAGGAATTTACCGAACAGCAGGGCGGCCGCATCGGTTTTGAGAGTACCCCCGGCAGGGGCTCCACCTTCTACATTTATATGCCGGTTGGGTAAAGGAGTGACTACCTACTAAAACGCAGGACGCATCGTAATTAAATATATTAAAACAATATTTTTTATACGTATGTTAGATTGTTTTTCCTGATAGTTTAAATGTCAATAATTGATCCCCTTCAGATGCAATACCAGCATTACTTAAAAGGCGGCGGCCAGATGGGTCATCTTACCCGTGAGTTTGACTGGTCGGGGACGGTTATTGGCAGTCCCGATACCTGGTCGCAAAGCCTGCTGACCACTGTTAGCATTATTCTGAATTCAAGGTTCCCGATGTTTTTATGGTGGGGGCCTGATCTGATACAATTTTATAACGATGCCTATCGCCCGAGTTTTGGTAACGAAGGGAAGCACCCCAAAGCCCTTGGGCAGCGCGGCGAAGATTGCTGGCCCGAGATATGGCCGGTTATCAAGCCTTTAATAGACCAGGTACTAACTACCGGCGAGCCCACCTGGAGCGAAGACCAGCTAATACCTATTTACCGCAACAACAGGCTGGAAGATGTTTACTGGACATTTGGTTACAGCGCTGTAAATGATGAAACGGGTAAGCCTGCCGGCGTACTGGTGATCTGCAACGAAACAACCAATAACGTATTGGCGAGGCAACAGCTTGAAAAAAGTGAAGAGCTTTTCCGCTTTATGCTGAATTCTATCCCGCAGCATGTATGGACTGCCGGGCCTGACGGGATGCTTGATTATGTAAACAAGGTAGTATCAGACGATTTTGGGAAAAGCCCGGCAGAAATAGTGGGCGAGGGGTGGCAGGCTTTTATTCATCCTGATGACCTGCATGATTGTTTGATGGAATGGGGACAGGCCTTGCAAACAGGCAGTGAGTACGCGGTCGAGTTCAGGCTGCTGTTCAAAGACGGTAGTTACAAATGGTACCTCGCACGTGCATTGCCCTTGTTTGAGGATGGAAAGATAAAACTATGGGTGGGCACCAACACCAATATAGAACTGCAGAAAAATAACGAACAGAAAAAAGATGAGTTTCTTTCCGTAGCCAGCCACGAGCTCAAAACACCTTTAACATCGCTCAAGGCATCAATGCAAATATTGCAGCGATTGATAAAGGAAGATCCCGGTTCGGATAAATTGCCTTTTTTTATCGATAAAGCCAGTAATAATCTCACCAAGCTGCTTTACCTGATGGACGACCTGATGAATGTATCTAAAATACAGCACGGGCAACTTGCACTTAATAAAACACGGATAGATCTGGTTGAACTGATAAACGATTGCTGCGAGCATGTGCGGATGGCAGGCGGCCATAAAATAGTGCTGATGGGCGATACCGAACTGATGTTGTATGCCGATTACCGGCGTATAGACCAGGTGGTGGTAAACCTGGTGAATAATGCGGTAAAGTATGCGCCGCAATCAAACAGGATAGAAATAACAGTTGAGCACGATGCTGTAAATGCAAAAGTTTCCGTCCGCGACTTTGGTATTGGTGTACGGCCCGAAAAGATACCGCATTTATTTGACCGCTATTACCGGGTCGATTCGCTTGGCGTGCAATTCTCGGGTTTGGGCCTGGGCTTGTATATCAGCGCCGAGATCATTAAACGCCACGGCGGACAGATAGG